>DATCGA010000402.1:0-18532 GCA_036509215.1 Trebonia sp. | reverse complement strand
CCGCGCTGGCGGCGGCCGCGGTGGCGGTCACCGCGATCGCCGCGGCGGTCGCCGCGTCGGGGTCGGGCGGCAGCGCGACGGCCGGGGCGCGGCTGACCGGAGAGGTGGGGCCGGAGGCGGGCGCGTCCTCGCCCGCCACCGCCTGGGCGTACGCGGCGCCGGCCGTGATCGGCGCCGGGCACGCGGTCGTCGCGCAGCTCCCGGCGCAGGACACGCCGCTGGTGCTGACCGCCGAGGACCACAAGGACTGCCCGGCCGGGGCGGTCGCCTGCGTCGACCTGGCGCGGCACCTGACCTGGCTGCAGTCCGACGGCAAGGTCAGCTTCGGCCCGGTCAGGATGGAGCCGGGCAAGCCCGGGTCGGGGCCGCACGCGACCCCGGCCGGCTCCTTCCAGGTCCAGTGGAAGGCCGGCCCGGGCTTCGTCAGCGACATCTACAACGAGCCGATGCCGTGGGCGACCTTCTTCGCCCCCGGCGGCGTCGCCTTCCACGGCGGCAGCCTGACCAGCTGGTCGCACGGCTGCGTCCACCTCACGGTCTCCAACGCCCACTACTACAACGAGCACCTCCCGATCGGCGCCGAGGTAGTCGTCTTCTAGCGCTCAGTCGTCAGTCGCCCGGCTCGCCGGGCGCCATCATCGGGATGCGGCGGTGCGCCGCCCACCGCGCCAGCTGGTCGGCGAAGTGCGGGCTGGCCGGGTCGCCGGACGCGCCGCCCGGGATCACGGAGCTGGCCGACGCGCCGTCGGCCAGGTCCACCACCTGACGGTAGACCGACAGGCTGGTGACCGTGAACGGGGTCCCCGCCCGCCAGCCGTACCCGCCGGCCTGGATGGTGTCGGCGTCGCCGCCCATCGCCGTGCCCGGGAGCGGGCCGGGACCGCCGTCGGCCGCGGCCAGCGGGTGCACCCGGACCGCCTGGTGGGCGTCGCCCCACCGCCACTGCCGAGGGTCCCGCCCGCCCAGCTCGACCGCCGCCGCCCAGGCCGAGGCGAGCGCGCCGGGGACCGCGGCCAGAACCCGCTGACCCCGCTCGCCCCCGCCATCCGCCCCCGCCGATCCCGATCTCGCCTCAGCCAATCCCGCCTCAGCCGATCCCGCGCCAACCGCGCCGGGCCCGCCCGGCAAGCCGAGCAGCTCCCACGTGTCGCTGCCGAGCCACCGTCTGATCAGGGATATCGTCGGCGCGAGGCTGCCCGACGCGACCCAGTCCCAGGCCTCCGGTCCGAGGATCGGCCGGTACAGCCCGGCCGCCAGCTCCCGGACGAAGCAGGCGTACAGCAGCGCGGCGGCCGACCCGGCCGCGAGGTCCCCGTCGAACCCGGCCAGCAGCGACCGCGCTGCCTCGGCATTCGGGGAACCGTGGAACGGCCCGAGCGAGCCGAGCACCCGTCCCCACCCCCGGGCCGCGACGGAGACCGTGTCCGCCTGCATCCCGGCCAGCGTTTCCGCGGTCAGGGCGTCCCGGCCGTCGAGCAGCGACCGCAGCCGCTCGGCCCGGAACGGCTGCGCGAACGTGTAGGAGAGGTAAGGCGCGTCGCCGTCGACGATCGCGTTGTTGGCCGTCATCACGTACCCGACCGACGGATCGACGACGCGCGGCAGCTCGTCGAACGGCACCGCCGACGTCCACTCGCACTCGCCGTCCCAGCCGACCGCCGGCAGCCGCCGCCCGCTCGCCGATGACCGCACCGGGACCTCGCCGCGGCACTGGTAGGCGATGTCCCCGGCGGCGTCGGCGCAGACCAGGTTGTTGACCGGATCGACCCAGCCCTCCTGCGCGTCGCACAGCTGCGCGACCGAGCCCGCCGTCAGCATCGGGAACAGGCACTCGAAGCCGCGGTTGGCCCGGTAGGTCCCGGTCCACTTGAGCGCCAGCGCGATCCCCGACTCGGGCGACCCGTGCACGATCGGCCCGTGCCTGGTCGCCCACGCCTGCACCGTCACCGGCGGCCCGCCGCGAACCTCGATCCGCTCCTGCCTCAGCTCGGCCGGCGCCCAGCCGTCCTCCGTCAGGTACCTCCTCCCGGAGAACCGTTCGAGGTAGAGGTCCTGCGAGTCGCCGTCCGCGTGGGTGATCGCCCACCCGACCGACCCGTTGAAGCCGAAGTGCGGGAACCCCGGCAGCCCGGGGAACGTCGCGCCTGCCACGTCGAAGTCCGGGCACGACACCCGGCACTGCCAGTACACGTTCGGGGTGTCGAGCGCCCGGTGCGAGTCGTTGCAGATCACCGCCCCGCCATGGGCGGTCCGGCGGCCGCTGACCGCCCACGCGTTCGACCCCGGCTCGACCTCGGCCAGGAACCCCAGGTGCCCGACCACGTCGCCCAGCGCGTCGTCGAGCAGCCGCGACACCGGCGCCGAGAGCCGCCCGCCGGGCGGCACCGCCAGCGGCGACCCGAGCGGCGGCCGCGTCTCGAGCCGGGCGAAGGCCGACGGCCCGACGCGCGCGAGCAGCACCGCGTTGGCCAGCTTGTGCTGCCACTGCCCCATCAGCACATGCCGCACCAGGTACGCGGCCACCGAGTGCCACACAAGCCACGGCTCGACCTCATGCCGGCCCGGCAGCGGCATCGCCCCGTCCGCGAGCGCGGCGTTGACGCCGCTCGCGTACGCCTCGAACGCCGTCCGGGTCGTCGCCGACATGGCGGCGACGTCCCGCTCCGCGGCCGCGGCCAGCCCGAGCCTGCGCGCCAGCACGTCCCCGCGGACCGCCCCGGATCCGGCGATCTCGGCCCACCGGCCGCAGGCCCGCCGCCGGTCGTAGTCAAGCTGGAACAGCCGGTCCTGCGCGCACGCGTATCCCATCCCGGCCCACGCGTCGGCCGCGGTCTCTCCCTGCACATGCGGAACCCCGTGGCCGTCGCGCGTGATTGAAAAATCCATAAAACCGATTATCTCGAACGGACCGTGGCTCCGCCTCCTCATGAATATTACTATTCCGACCGGCAAAGACCGGTATTAGAGTGCTGCCATGACCTCGCACACGGCTCTTGAAGCCTTCCTGGCCGAACCCCGCAACGTCATCGTCGCCGGCATCCGCAAGGACGGCCGCCCGCACGTCTCGCCGAACTGGTTCTTCTGGGACGGCGAGCGCTTCTACGTCTCCACCACCAGGCCCCGGGTGAAGTACAAGATCTTCAGTCGCGACCCCCGGGTCGAGCTGGTCGTGGACGACGCCACCGGCCACCGCTACGTGGCCCTCTCCGGCACGGTCGAGATCCTCGAGGACGTCAAGCCCAACCTGCGCCTGTTCCGCGCGATCCGCGAGAAGCACGGCCGCGAGATCCCGCCCGACGAGACCCTGGCGGCCGACCTGATCGCCGATGACCGGGTCCTGCTCGCCGTCACCCCGACCACGCCCCAGTCGGACTGGACCACCACCGGGCTCGACTGAGACTGGACCACCGCCGGCCTCGACTGACTCGGCGCCAACCGGCCCTGGCGGCCGCCCGGCCTTCCCGCTCTAGCTGTAGTCGCTCACGGCCGGCGTGGTCCAGTAGGCGGTGGCGCCGCCGCCGGTGTAGACGTCGGGGCCGCTCCAGTTCATGCCCGTGTCGGACCAGGAGCTGCCGTCAGGGCTCACGGTGATCGTGTCCCCGGAGCCGGTGTCTCCGTCGGAGTCGGTCGCGGTAGCGGAGTAGGTGTTGTCGCCCAGTGGGGTGAGCGCGACGTTGACCGCGGCGTTGTCCGTCGTGTTGTAGTCGTAAGACGGCGCCGCGTCCAGCGCCGCCTGCTGCTCGTTCGCGACCGACTGGGACAGCGTGCTGACGGCGCACTGAGTGCAGAGGTTGTCGAACTGCCCCGGCGCCTGCGCCTGCGCCGACGCAGGCGTGGCAGGGAACTCTACGTAAGCGTTGTCGCCCCCGGTGCATACCTGATAGCCGGTCCCGGTGGCGATGCACGACATCGTGTAAGTCAGTCCCGTCGCCGGGCTGTAGGCGGTGACGGAGTCGGCGCCGCCTGACGACTCCCAGGCCGACTCCACGTTCTCCGCAAATGGGCAGCTCGTGTCTGAGTTGACGGTGATCCCGCCTTGGTCCGCTGGGGAGCCGCAGTAAGAGGCGGCGGCTCCCGGTGCTGCCGCTGCTGCTGGCGTGGAGGCCGTCGGCGCGGACGCTGCCGGCGCCGTCACTGTCTTGGTGATAGCCGGGGCGGTCGTGGTCTCAGGAGCGGACGACGCGGCTGCCGCCGGGATCTCCCTGACGGTGTTTGTGCCGGCGTTGCACCCGGCCACTGCGCAGGCCGAGGCGACGGCCAGGGCGCTGGCCGCGCCCGCGATGATCTTCTTCATGCCGGACCCTCCCTCAGCCGTTCGGGTCTTGCATCGGTATGTACGTGTTGGTCGACGGACAGTAGCCCTCGCCCATCTTCACGTAGTAGCAGCCCTGGGCGTTCGTGGACGTGCCGGGCGCGGGGCCGCCGGGGTGTTCGATGTACTGCTGCTCGGTCTCCCCGGTGGGATTGCAGTCGCCGACCTGGTAGCCGCTGGCGAAGTTGCACGGGTTGCCGGCGCCGCCGCCGAAGATGTCCCCCAGGTAGCCGGGAGCCGGGGCCGCCGCCGGGGTAGAGGCCGCAGGCACGGGCGCGCTGGCGGCCGGAGTCGGCGTGGCGGCCGCCGGCGTCGTGGTCCGCGTGATCGTCTTGGTGACAGTCGGCGTGGGCTTTACGGTCTTGATCACGGCCGGAGCAGGTTTTCGGGTCGCGGCCCTGGTCGCCGTCGACTTGGGCGCTGGCGTGTGAATGACCGTCGTCGTGCTGCCGCAAGCCGTGAGGGCAGCGACAACGGCAACGGCGCCAATCAGCTTCTGCATGATCCCGGCCTCTCCTGCCCGAGCACCCTCCCGCCGCTAGCGTCCCGTTGTCCCGTCTTCGGGTGCCATGCCCGCAAACGCGCAGGAAGACACCGGAACTGACCCATGTTCATGGTGTTTTCCCAGTTCAGGGACAGTCTGACCGCACGCTCCTGCAATGAGGCAGGGCGAGCAGGCGGCCGAGTCGCCGCCCGACCCTGATTGACGCCGATTCGAGATCAAATGTTGACACTGCGAAAACTGCCCCTTTAAATTACCTAATAACGGTCAAATTAGTAGACATTAGGAGTCGCAATGACCGCAGTGACCGAGCACGTCGTCCAGGGCGGGACGCTCGCCATCCGGCCGCTTCAGCCCACGATCGGCGCGGAGATCAGCGGGGTGGACATCACCCGCGCGCTGAGCGACGCGGAGCGGGACCAGATCAAGGCCGCCATCCTCCGGTACAAGGTCGTCTTCTTCCGCGACCAGTTCCTCGACCAGGACCAGCACGCGGCGTTCGCGCGCCGGTTCGGCCCGCTCTACACCCACCCGAGCACCTCCAAGGCAAGCCCGGACACGGCGCCCGCCATCCACAAGATCTCCGCCGCCGAGGCCGGCCAGAAGTACAAGAAGCTGCTGGCCAGGCAGGAGGCCGAGGGCTGGGACCCGTACCACAGCGACACCAGCTGGCGGCTCGTGCCCACCTGGGGGGCGGTGCTGCGCGCGGTGAACCTCCCGGACGTCGGCGGCGACACGATCTGGGTGGACGCAGGCCTGGCCTACGACCGGCTGACCGACGACGTCAGGGAACGCCTCGAGGGCCTGCACGTCACCCACGACTACCGGGACGCGCTGGCCGCCGCCGGGCAGGACTACCCGATCGTGGCCCACCCGATCGTCCGCACCCACCGCGAGACCGGCCAGAAGATCCTCTTCGTCAACTTCACCGAGCACCCGTGGATCGTCGGGCTGGACCGGGCGGAGAGCAGGGAGCTGCTCTCGATCGTGCACGACCAGTACCGCAAGCCCGAGCTTCAGGTCCGGTTCAGCTGGCGTCCGGGGTCGATCGCGTTCTGGGACAACCGGGCCGCGGTGCACTACGCGGTCCGCAACTACGGCGAGTTCCCCCGCCTGCTCGAGCGGATCCTGATCGCCGACGAACCCCAGTACGCCGAGCTCTAGCGCCCGGACGGGTAACCCCATCCGGGTTCCGGCACCGTACTAATGGCAAGCGGCGGGTGCCGCCACGTGCATGCGCCATCGGCGCGCCCATCAGGAGCGCCGATGGCGCAACTGCGCACTGCATCGCGGGGGAGCGGACACCATGGACCTTTATCTCACCGGCAAGCGGGCCGTCGTGACCGGCGGCAGCCGCGGCATCGGCTTCGCCATCGCCGCCGCCCTGGCGGCCGAGGGCGCGCAGGTCGCCCTGCTGGCACGCGACCCCGACCGGCTCGCCGCCGCGGCCGGCCAGCTGCGCGAGCACGGCGGCCGGGTGCTGGCGCTGTCGGCCGACACCACCGACGACAGGGCCGTGCGGACCGCGATCACGCAGGTCGCCGACGAGTTCGGCGGCGTCGACATCCTGGTCAACAACGCGGCCACCCCGGCTGGCGCGTCCGCGCCGCGCGACCTGGCCGACCTGGTCGACGAGGACATCCTGGCCGCGTTCGACACCAAGGTGCTTGGCTACCTCCGCACCGCCCGGGCGGCTGCGCCCTACATGACCGCGCAGGGGTGGGGGCGGATCGTCAACATCAGCGGGCTCGCCGCCCGCGGCGTCAGCACGGCCTCCGGCTCGATCAGGAACGTCGCCGTCGCCGCGCTCACGAAGACGCTCGCGGACGAGCTCGGCCCGCACGGCGTCAACGTCACCGTCGTGCACCCCGGCTGGACCGTGACCGAGCGGACCAGGGACCACGTCGCCGCCTACGCCTCGGCCCACGGCGTCAGCGAGTCCGCCGCCCGGGTGATGCTGGCCAAGGACATCAGCATCGGCCGCCCCGTCACCGCCGTCGAGCTGGCCGACGTGGTCGCGTTCCTCGCCTCACCGCGCAGCGTCGCCGTCAACGGCGACGCGATCGCCGCCGGCGGCGGCGCCCGCGGCCCGATCCACTACTGACCCGCGCCGCGTCCCGCAGCCCGGCAGCCACCGCAGGCTAGTAGCGCATCAGCTCGGGCTGCCATTCGCTCTCGGGCTGGTTGTGCAGTTCGAGGTAAGACCGGGGGGGCTCACGGCCGGCTCGTAGCGGGGCTCGCTGCCGAGCGCCTCGGTGATCATCACGCTGGGCACGTGCACGCCCGTCCCCGCCAGCTGGTCGTGCAGCACCTGCACGTACGCGCGGAGCCCGGCCTTGCCGACGGTCAGGGACGCGTACTCCCGGTTGGGGCGGAGCGCGAAGCCGCCGCCGGTGAACAGCAGGCTGCCGCGGCCGCCGCGCAGCTCGGGCAGGACGGCGTCGGCCGCGACCCGGCCGCCGAGCACGTTGACCGCCAGGACGTCGGCCCAGTCCGCGTCGTCACCGCCGACGGGCGCGTCCTTGCGAACCACCGCGATGTTGTAGACCAGCACGTCGGGAGCGCCCAGCTCGGCGATCGCGGCGCGCAGCGCGGCCCGTAGCCCGTCCGGGTCGGCGGCGTCGGCCGCGTAGCCGCGCACGTCCCGGCGGCCGGGAGCGATCTCGGCCGCGTAGCCGTCCAGCTTCGCCTGGTCGCGGGCGAGCATCGCGACCGGATACCCCGCCTGGGCGAACGTCCGCGCGATCGAGCGGCCGAGGCCGGGCCCGACGCCCATGATCACTGCGCTCCCGAGGGCCATGACGATCCTCTCTCCGACGCCGTTCCAGCTGCTCAGGGTTGTCGGCGCCCGTAATGACTACCCGTCGCCCGGTCGCGTCAACCGGCCCGAGGCAGCCAGCGCGGGCCCGCGTACCCACCCCGTCGCCCGGTCGCGTCAACCGGCCCGAGGCCGCCACCGCGGGCCCGCGTCCCCACCCTGTCGCCTACGCCAGCGACCCCAATAGGCGATGTCGATGGCGTAGCCGACAGGTTCCGCCTCGGGTCGGTGGCGTAGCCGACAGGGGTTCCGTCTCAGGTCGGTGGCGTAGCCGACAGGTTCCGCTTCAGGTCGATGGGGTCGGCGAAAGGGCGGCGCCGGGCGGGCGAGCCCGGTTCTGCCGCAGAATGAGCCCATGACCGAGGACTTCGCGGCGCGCATCGGCGCCCTAGCCGGCGTGACGGTGGCCAGCGTCCGGGAGGCCGGGACCCGGCACGGCTTCAGGCACCTGACCGCGACGCTGGCCGACGGCCGGGCGGTCTTCGTCAAGGCCGCCATCGTCGGCGGGGCGGCCGGGGCGGCCGGGGCGTTCGCGGCCGAGGCGAACGGGCTGCGCTGGCTCGCCCGGGCCGGAGCTGTTCCGGTGCCGGCCGTGCTCGGCGCGGACGAGAGCACGCTGGTCATCGAGCTGCTGCCGCCCGGCGAGCCGACGCCGGGGGCCGCCCGCGAGTTCGGCGCCGCGCTGGCCCTGATGCACGCGGCCGGCGCGCCCGGCCTCGGCGCGCCGTGGCCTGGGTGCATCGCCTCGCTGCCGCTGGACAACGCTCCCCTCCAAGAGACCGGCGAAGCGAGCTGGGGGAGCTGGTACGCGGAGCGACGGCTCGTCCCCTATCTGACAAGGGCGCGGGACGGCGGCGCGCTCTCGGCGGCCGAGGCGCGCCCGGTCGAGGCCGTCATCGAGAAGATCGGCGCGCTGGCGGGGCCGCCCGAGCCGCCGAGCCGCATTCACGGCGACCTGTGGTCGGGCAACGTGCTCTGGCCGGGCGGTCGCGGCGCGCTGATCGACCCGGCCGCGCACGGCGGCCACCGGGAGACCGACCTGGCGATGCTGGCCCTGTTCGGCGCTCCCCACCTCGGCCAGATCCTGCGCGGCTATACCGAGACGGTCCCGCTGGCCGACGGCTGGCGATCCCGCGTCCCCCTCCACCAGCTCCACCCGCTGCTGGTCCACACCTGCCTCTTCGGCCCGGCCTACGCCCCGCAGGTAACCGCCGCCGCCCGCCAGGCGCTCCGTGGCTGAGCTGGGAAGATCGCCGCCCGCGCCGTTCCGAGGCCGATCACTGTCCGGTATGTGAACGTAGCTCTGTGCCGGCATCAGACAGTTTGGCCCAGGATCGGGCCGGGTAGGGCTGGCGGTTGCCGGGCGTTTGTCCCCCGGGACGAGTGCCCCTGACGCCAACGACTGCCAGTCAGGAAATGCACACCATGGCCTATGACCCATTCGGATCTGGCGACTTCGGCGCCAGTCCCTTCGATGACATTTTCGCGCGTTTCTTCGGCGGCTCGGTGCCGCAGCGGCCCGCCCAGCGGATCGATATCGGCGCGCTGCTGACCGAGCAGGCTCGCGAGCTGGTGCGGGACGCCGCCACTGCGGCGGCCAGGTGGGGCGACCCCGACCTCGACACCGACCACCTGCTGTGGGCGGCGACCCGTCAGGAGCCGGCCCGGCGGCTGCTCTCGGCGGCGGGCGCCAACCCGGACGCGATCGCCGCGAGCATCGAGGCCGGCGCCCAGCGGGGCGAGCCCCGCGAGGAGGCGCCCAGCCTTACCCCGTCGGCCAAGCGGGCGCTGCTGGACGCGCGGCAGGTCTCGCGGGCGTTCGGCTCGTCCTACATCGGGCCCGAGCACCTGCTGTTCGCGCTGGCCGTCAACCCCGAATCGGCCGCCGGGCGGCAGCTCAGGGAAGCCCGCGTCACCCCCGAGTCGCTGCAGGAGGCGGCGGCCGGCGGTGGCCAGCCGGCCGGCCCGGCCGGACGGTCGCCGTCCGACACCCCCACGATCGACGAGTACAGCACCGATCTCACCGCGATGGCTCGGGACGACCAGATCGACCCGGTGATCGGCCGCGCGTCCGAGATCGAGCAGACGATCGAGGTGCTGTCGCGGCGGACGAAGAACAACCCGGTGCTGATCGGGGAGCCCGGCGTCGGCAAGACCGCGATCGCGGAGGGCATCGCCCAGCGCATCGTCGAGGGCGATGTGCCCGACACGCTCCGTGACAAGCGCCTGGTCCGGCTCGACCTGGCCGGCCTGGTCGCCGGGACCAGGTACCGGGGCGACTTCGAGGAGCGGCTGAAGAAGGTCATCGACGAGATCACGGCGCACAGCGACGAGCTCATCGTCTTCATCGACGAGCTGCACACGGTCGTCAGCGCGGGCGCGGGGGAGGGCGCGATGAACGCCAGCAACATGCTCAAGCCCGCCCTCGCCCGCGGTGACCTGCACATCGTCGGCGCCACCACGATCGACGAGTACCGCAAGGACATCGAGAAGGACGCCGCCCTCGAGCGCCGGTTCCAGCCGATCCTGGTCCCGGAGCCGTCGGTGAGCGACACCATCGAGATCCTGCGCGGGCTGCGGGACCGGTACGAGGCCCACCACCAGGTCCGGTTCACCGACGAGGCGCTGGTGGCGGCGGCCGAGCTGTCCGACCGGTACATCACCGACCGGTTCCTGCCCGACAAGGCGATCGACCTCATCGACCAGGCCGGCGCCCGGGTGCGGCTGCGGACCAAGCGGCCGGCCAAGGACCGGCGCCAGCTCGAGCACCGCCTTGACCAGCTGCGCCGGGAGAAGGACGAGGCGGTGGCGGCGGAGGACTACGACCGGGCCGGGAGCCTGCGGGACGAGATCGCGGAGCTGACCGACCGGGTGGACAGCGCCGCCGCCGGGGGAGCGGGCGACGAGGCCGTCCAGAAGAACGTGCCCGAGGTCGGCCCGGCCGACATCGCCGAGGTCGTCTCCCGCGCGACCGGCATCCCGGTCGCGCAGCTCACCCAGGAGGAGAAGGAGCGGCTGCTCGAGCTCGAGCAGAACCTGCACCAGCGGGTCATCGGCCAGGACGACGCGGTGACCGCCATCGCCGAGGCGGTCCGCCGTTCGCGGGCCGGGCTGGGCGACCCGAACCGGCCGATCGGCAGCTTCCTGTTCCTCGGGCCGACCGGCGTCGGCAAGACCGAGCTGGCGCGGGCGCTGGCGGAGGCGCTGTTCGGCAGCGAGGACCGGATGATCCGGATCGACATGAGCGAGTTCCAGGAGCGGCACACCGTCAGCCGGCTGGTCGGCGCCCCTCCCGGCTACGTCGGCTACGACGAGGCGGGCCAGCTGACCGAGGCCGTGCGCCGGACCCCGTACGCGGTCCTGCTGCTCGACGAGATAGAGAAGGCGCACCCGGATGTCTTCAACATCCTGCTGCAGGTCCTCGACGACGGCCGGCTGACCGACGGCCAGGGCCGCACGGTCGACTTCAAGAACACGGTCGTGATCATGACCAGCAACCTCGGCTCAGACCTGATCGGTCGGCGCAGGCTCGGCTTCGACGGCGGCGGCGGCGACGGCGCGCGCGAAGCCGGCGGCCAGGACGCGCAGGCGCAGGACCGGATCATGAGCAGGCTGCGCGAGGCGTTCCGGCCGGAGTTCCTCAACCGGATCGACGAGATCATCGTCTTCCGCCAGCTCGACGGGGCCCAGCTGCGCCAGATCACCAGCCTGCTGCTCGAGGAGACCGTCCGGCGGCTGCACGCGCAGGACATCACGGTCGACTTCGCCACCGAGGCGGTCGACTGGCTGGCCCGGCGCGGATTCCAGCCCGAGTTCGGCGCCCGGCCGCTGCGCCGGACGATCCAGCGCGAGGTGGACAACCGGCTGTCGGCGATGCTGCTCGGCGGCGAGCTCAGCCCCGGTCAGCACGTGACCGTGGCCGAGCAGGACGACGCGCCCGCGTTCCGCGTCGGCGACCGTGACCAGGCCCAGGTGCCGCCCCAGGCCGGCCAGTCCGACCAGCAGACCGCCGGGCAGCGCGCCTAGCGCGTAACGCGCGCAGCCCGGCCAACCCCGGCCGAGCCGACCGGGCCCCGCCAAGTAGCCCGGTCAAGCCCGGGTTAACCGATCCGCAGCCAGACGCTGGTGTCGGGCGGTAGCAGCCCGGTGTCGAGCGGCCCGCTCGCCAGCAGCGCGGACGCGTTCGGCGGGAGCGCGACCGGCTCGGCCGACAGGTTCGTCACGCACCGGAACGACGAGCCGCGGTCGAACGCGAGGACCCCGTCGGCCGACGGCTGCCACGTCATCGGCGCTTCGCCGAGCGCGCCGGAGGAGCGCCGGATCCGCAGCGCGTCCTGGTAGAGCCGGAGCATCGAGTCGGCCCGGGCGGATTCGGCCGCCACCGTCAGCTCGCGCCACTCCTTCGGCTGGGGCAGCCACGGCACCGCCGACGCGCTCGGCGGCGTGAAGCCGAACGGCGGCTCGGTCCCCGACCACGGCAGCGGCACCCGGGCCCCGTCCCGGCCGGGGTCCTCGCCGTGGGTGCGGAAGAAGATCGGGTCCTGGCGGAGCTCGTCGGGGATGTCCTGCACCTCCCACAGCCCGAGTTCCTCTCCCTGGTAGATGTAGACCGCGCCGGGCAGCGCCATCGTCAGCAGCGCCGCCGCCCGCGCCCGCCGGGCGCCGAGCTCCAGGTCGGCCGCGAAGCCGTGGAAGTACGGTCGCCGCCCGAGGTCGAACGCGGTATCGGCCCGGCCGTACCTGGTGACGATCCGGTCGACGTCATGGTTGGACAGCACCCAGGTCGCCGGGGCGTCGCCGGGCAGATCGAGCGTCTGGTCGATCACCTGGTGCAGCGCCGCCGCGTCCCACGGGCAGCTCAGGTACGGGAAGTTGAAGACCGTGTGCAGCTCGCCCGGGTTGACGTAGCGCGCCAGCCGGGCGGCGTCGGGCAGCCAGACCTCGCCCACCAGCACCCGGCCCGGGTACTCGTCGGCGACCGCCCGCCACGCCCGGTAGATCTCGTGCACGTCGTCTAGGTCGGTGTACGGATTCGGGCCGCCCGCGTCGGCCGAGTAGTCGGGCAGGGCCGGGTCCTTGGCCAGCAGCGCGGCCGAGTCGATCCTGATCCCGTCGACCCCGCGGTCGAACCAGAACCGGAGCACGTCCTCGAACTCGCGCCGGACGTCCGGGCTGTCCCAGTTGAAGTCGGGCTGCTCGGGCGCGAACAGATGCAGGTACCACTCGCCGGGGGTGCCGTCCGGCTCGGTGATCCGGGTCCAGCCGGGGCCGCCGAAGATCGACTGCCAGTTGTTCGGCGGCTGGTCGCCGCCCGGCCCGGTGCCCGGCCGAAACCAGAACCGGTCCCGCGCGGCCGACCCGGGCCCGGCCGCCACCGCCTCGATGAACCACGGGTTCAAGGAAGAACTGTGATTGGGGACCACGTCAATGATGATCTTTATGCCGAGCGCGTGCGCCTCGGTTATCAGCGCGTCAGCGTCCGCCAGCGTGCCGAACAGGGGGTCAATGCTGCGGTAGTCGGAAATGTCGTAGCCGGCGTCGAACTGCGGCGACGGGTACCAGGGGTTGAACCAGATCGCGTCGATGCCGAGCTCGGCCAGGTACGGCAGGTGAGCGCGCGCGCCCGCCAGGTCGCCGATCCCGTCTCCGCTCGCGTCGGCGAAGCTGCGGACGTACAGCTGGTAGATCGCGGCGTCGCGCCACCAGGTATCGCTCGACCCCGATGACGATGGCTCGGGTGATGCCGGCTTGTGCACGGTGAACCTGCTTTCTCCAGGGTTTGGGCAGCGGTCGATGACCGCGGCCGGCTGATGCGGATGCGGCGGCGTGCGCGCATCCGGGGGTCAGCCTCGGATGCCGCCGGCGGTAAGGCCGGCCATGATGTTGCGTTGGAAGATCAGGAAGAACACGATCGTGGGGATGGCCGCCATGGCGGACGCGGCGATGATGAGGTTCTCCGGCGTCCCGTACGTCGCCTGCCAGATGCCGACGTTAAGCCCCTCCCTGGTCGGGGTGTAGCCGTACTCAACCAGCAGCGGCCAGAGGAAGTCCTTCCACACCGCGACCGTGGCGAAGATCGACACCACGCCGAGGATCGGCCGCGACATGGGCAGGACGATCTTCCACAGGATCATCAGCCGGGACGCGCCATCCACGGCCGCGGCGTCAATGTAGTCCGTCGGTATTGAGTCGAAGAACCGCTTGAGCAGGAAGATGTTGAACGCGTTGGCCACCGACGGCAGCCAGATCGCCTCCGGCGTGCCGACCAGGTTCCAGTGCACCAACGGCAGGTTGACGATGGTCACGTACTGCGGCACAACCAGCACAGCGGCCGGGATCATCAGCGTGGCGAGCATGAGGAACAGCACGACGTTGCCAAACACCGGGCGCAGCTTGGACAGCGAGTAGGCGGCGGTCACGTCGAACACGAGCTGGAACGCCAGCGCGCCGGCCGCGTAGTAGAAGGAGTTCCACAGCATCCGCCCGACGTCCAGCCGGCTCCACGCCTGCACGTAGTTGCTGGGGTGCAGGGCATGCGGGTAGAGCGTGGGCGGGGTAGCGATCGCTTCCTGAGTCGACTTGAGCCCGTCGGTGAACAGGAAGTACAGCGGCCCGACGAACACGAGCGTGAACCCCACGATCACCAGCGTCAGCACGACCCGGTACACGATCTTCCCGCTCCGCCGGTTGAGCTGCACTTCGGAGATCAACGTCCGCGTCGTTGTCGTCTGGCGGCGCCGGGATGCCCGGGCCGTTCCGCTAGCTGTGATAAGGCTGGTCATGAGAAGTCAGAACCCCCTAGCCGCGCTCACGGGTGACCCACAGGAACCCGCCGGAGAACACGGCGAGCACCAGCATGAGGATCACGCCGAGGGCCGAGGCGCTGTTGTAGTTGCTCGCGCCGCTCATCGCGAACGCGTACTGATAGATGAGCATCACCACGGACTGCGCGTTGTCGCCCACGCCGCCGCCGCCGTTGGTCAGCACGAAGGACTCGATGAACATCTGCATGGTGGCGACGACCTGCAGCATCAGCAGCAGGGTCAGGATCAGCCTCGTCTGCGGGATGGTCACGTGCCTGATCCGCCGCAGGATGCCCGCCCCCTCGAGCTCGGCCGCCTCGTACAGCTCGCCGGGGATGTTCTGCAGCGCGGCCAGGTAGATGAGCGTGGCGCTGCCCATGTTCATCCAGGTCGACGCGATCACCACCGACACCATCGCGATGCTGAAGAACCCGGTGCCCGGCTGGAACACCCACTGCGACGTCGGCAGGTGCAGGAAGTGCAGGATGTCGTCGAAGAGCCCGTACTGCGGGTTGTAGAAGTAGGCGAACAGCAGCAGCGCCGCGGCCGGCGTCAGCATCACCGGCAGGTAGACGAGCGCCCGCAGGTAGCCGCGCGCGTGCCGCAGCTCGTTGAGCACGATCGCCACCACGAACGGGGCCGCGAACCCGAGGACCAGCGCGAGGATGGTGAACTCAAGCGTGTTCCGCCAGGCCTGCCAGAAGGTCGGGTCATGGAATATCCGGATGTAGTTCGACCACCCCGCGAACGCATAGCCGCCCCCGTATATCGGCTTCTGGAAGCTCATGATGAATTCGCGGACGATCGGGTACCAAGAGAAGAAGGAGAAGCAGAGCACCGCGCCGATCAGGAATCCCCAGGCGGCGGCGTTTCGCCGCGCCCGTGGCAGCACCGCCCTCGGCCGCCGCCTGGCGGCGGTCGCCGGCGCCGCCGCGCGCCGCGCGACGCCGGTCACAACATTCGCCATTCGCTTCTCCCGTCGGTTCCGGTCGCGGATCGACCGGGCCCGGGGCGGCCGGCTGAGATCGCCGCCCGCCCCGCGCTCGGCTGGTGGTTGAGATTAATGATGAGTCGCCCGAACGGTCCCGGGTTTCCCCTTATCCCGCACTGTTCGCCAGGATGGTGTTGACGTTCCCCGCCGCGCTCTTGAGCAGCGCCGGGATGTTGACGTTCTGCTCGGTCAGCACGGCGAGCATGACCGGGTCGAGCGTCTTGTAGACGGCCTGGGCGTCAAACGGCTCGCCGTCGCCGACCTCCTGCGCGTTGACGAACGTCGAGTAGTACGACACGTTGATCGTCGCGGACGCGTTGCGGAGCTGGTTGATCTTGGTGCCGGTCGCACCGCCGAAGAGCTGAGGCTCGGGGAAGCCGACGGGGAACCCGTCCGCCTTCTGCCGGGTGAAGTTGAACTGGCCGACGCCGGGCGTCAGGTCCTCGAAGTTGATCCACTTGACGCCCGCCGCGATCTGCGCCGGGGTGTCCTTCGGGGAGAACATGAAGTCGTTGCCGCCGGACAGCGACCCGGCGGTTGTGCCGGTCAGGCTGGGCAGCACCCCCATCCCGATGTCGCTCAGGTTGCCCTTGTCGGTCGGCACGATCACGTTGTAGATGTCGTCCGGCGCGCCGATGTACATGCCGAGCTTGCCCGCGGCGAACTGCTGCTGCAGCGTGCCCCAGGCCAGACCCTGGGTGGGGCTCATCGCCTTGTCGGCGAACCGCAGGGTGTGCAGCGCCTCAAGGATCGCGGTGCCGTTGGCGTTGTCGAAGTCCGCCGTCGGGGCGGCCCCGCTGTTGTTAACCGTGGTGCCGCCCACGGCGTCCATGTAAGAGGAGAAGTGCCAGCCGCCGTTGTTGCCCGCGCTGTAGTCGCCCCAGCCCTCGATGCCGCCGCCGAGCTTGGCGATGGCGGTGGCGTCGGTCTCGACCTGCGCCCAGGTGGTCGGCGGGTTGTTGGGGTTGAGGCCCGCCTCGGAGAAGAGCTTCCTGTTGTAGATCAGCCCCTGGGTGTAGTTGGAGGTCGGCAGGCCGTAAAGGGTAGAGCCCGCCTCGTCCGCCTTCAGCGAGCCCGGCACGATGTCGCCGAGCGTGGGCACGGTCGTTGTGTTCACGTACTTGGTTATGTTCGCCGCCTGGCCGGCCAGCAGCACCTGGGGCAGGTCAGTGAAGTAGGTGTAGTAGAGGTTCGTCTCGGTCCCGGCCCGCAGCATCGCGGTGAACGTCGCCGGTACCGCATCGCACGGGTAGTTGTAGACGCTGTTGATGGTGATGGTGGGGTTGGCCTTCTCGAAGATGGCCACGTCCTCCAGCCACTCCTTGTTCTGCACTGGCTGCTGCGCTGCGGGCGGCGCACAGTCGATGCTGATAGTCACCTTGGCTGTCGAGCCGGCCGTGCCGGGGCTGCTGCTACTGCTGCTGCAGGCTGCGGCGCCGAAGATAATGCCTGCCACGGCGGCGACCGCGACTATCGGGCGGTAGCGCAGTCCGTAACGCTGTCTGCTTTTCATCGCTCCATCCCTTTCCTGGGGCTGAACGTCGGCGATGTGCGACCGCGCCGCTGCGATGAGTCGGTTTGGCGCCGTCGCCGTTGAGAGCACGATACGTTTCCGGACATCTGCTTGCAAGATGTTGATGATCTGATGAAAAGACACAACTTTATTACGGTGGCGGATAGCGAAGAAACGGGAGGAAGACGACTGTAACTTGCGGAAAAATGCCGTATCGTTTGCAGCATGACGCGAACTCCCGCCCGGCGACTCGCAGACGTCGCCAAGAAGGTTGGGGTCAGTGAGGCAACCGTGAGCCGAGTGCTCAACGGTAAAGCAGGTGTGTCCGATAGCACCAGAGACGCGGTGCTCACCGCGCTTGACGTGCTCGGATACGAACGCCCCAGCAAGCTGCGCGGGCAGCGTGCCCGGCTTGTCGGCCTCGTGCTGCCCGAACTGCAGAACCCCATTTTCCCCGCGCTGGCCGAGGTCATCGGCGGGGCGCTGGCCCAGCGCGGCTTCACCCCGGTGCTCTGCACCCGCACCGAGGGCGGGCTCTCCGAGGCCGACTACGTCGACATGCTGCTCGACCAGCACGCATCCGGGGTGGTGTTCGCGGGCGGTAACTGCACCGAGGTCGCCGCCCCGCACGATCACTTCCGGATGCTGCGCACCAGAGGCGTGCCGGTGGTGATCGTCAACGCCGCGATCGAAAGCCTCGAGTTCCCCCGCGTCGCGTGCGACGACTTCGCCGCGGCGGGCATGGCCTTCAACCACCTGGCCGCGCTCGGGCACGATCGCATCGGGCTGCTGCTCGGCCCGGAGGATCACATGCCGTCACGCCGGCGGCTGGTCGGGTTCGAGGACCACGCCCGGCGCTCCGGCATCTCCGCCGCGCCGGTCGAGCACGCGCTGTTCTCGCTCGAGGGCGGGCAGGCGGCGACGAGCCGCATGCTGCGCCAGGGCGTCACCGGCGTCATCTGCGGCAGCGACGTGCTGGCGCTCGGCGCGATCAGGGCGGTGCGCCGGGCGGGCCTGTCGGTGCCGGGCGACGTGTCAGTGGTCGGCTACGACGACTCCGCGTGGCTGAACTGCACCGATCCGCCGCTGACGACGGTCAGGCAGCCCATCGAGTCGATGGGCAAGTCCGCCGTCGCCCTGCTGGTCGGCCAGATGGAGACCACCGTCGGACACGCCGAGGAGCTGCTCTTCGAGCCCGAGCTCGTCGTCCGCGGCTCAACCGGCCCCGCCCCGGTCCGAGTCTTATGGCGCTGCCAGCGTGACGCGGGACGAGTCCGTCGTCATTGCTCCCGTGAGGCCCGGCATCCCCGCCCCGTCTAGGCGGCGGGGATGCCGATGACCTCGACATCGATCCCATAGGTCCCGAGCACTCGCGCCACGTGGGCGAGGGTGACCTGTGAGAACGGGTACAAGGTGTCGATGCTCAGTTCCGCCCCGTTCTCCATAAGGATCGCGAAGACGACCTTCTTGAGTTTGTAGCCGGAGCCGCCTGGCAGGATCCGCCCCTTGCCAAGCCGACTGACCTCGGCGGCGAACTGCTCGCGTACCTGATGTGGGCCGTAGAGAAGGGTCTGGGCGGAGACAAGGCCCTGG
>DATCGA010000401.1:0-6009 GCA_036509215.1 Trebonia sp. | reverse complement strand
TCACCGCGTCGGCCTCGGGCGAGTCGATCACGATCTTCGACGGCCACCAGTTCCACCGGCCGAGCAGCACCGCGGTGCACGGCACGAGCACGGTCCGGACCACGAACGTGTCCATGATGACGCCGACCGCCAGTCCGATGCCGACATCCCGGATCTGCGAGCCGCCCGAGCCGCTGCCGCCGACGACCGCGAACACCGCGAACGTCCCCGCGAGGACCAGGCCGGCCGAGGTCACCGTGGTCCCGGTGACCCCGATGGCCTTGGCGACCGCGTCACGAAGCGGCATATGGTGCGCTTCCTCCCTGATTCTGGTCATGACGAGGATGTTGTAATCCTCGCCGAGCGCCAGCAGGAAGATAAACAACAGGAACGGCAGGATGAACGTGATGCCGCCCGAGTGGCCGAGCTCGATGAACACGATCACCGCGAACCCGAGCGCGGCGAAGTACGAGATCGCGACCGACGCGATCAGGTACAGCGGCGCCACCAGCGACCGCATGACCAGCGCGAGCAGCACCCCGATGACAACAATCGCGATCGGGATCACGTGCGCCAGGTCGCTGTTGGAGATCTGGCTGATGTCATAGAACGCCGGCGCCTCGCCGCCGACGCCGTACGCGGTGGCGTGCAGCGTCGTGCCGACCGTGGCCGCCTCGGCCCGGAGCGCCGGCACCGCGTTCAGCGCGGCCGTGCTGCTCGGATCGCCGGCCGTCAGCCCGGTCTCGAACTGGATCGTCGTGCCCGCCTTGTCCACGAACTGCGCGGTCACCCGGTACTCCTGGTACGCCCCCGCCCACTGGGCGGCCGTGACGTGGCCGACGAACGCGGCCGGGATCGGCGGCACGGTGGCGGGCAGCGTGCCCGAGCCGAGCGCCGCGTGCAGCGCTGTGTACTCGGCCGGGGTGAAGCCGGTGCCGCCGACCGGGTTGAGCGGTCCGGTCACGCCGGTGAACAGCGGACTGTGCTCAAGCTGGGTGGTGGCCGTGGCGATCACCGCCGGGTTCTCCCAGACTGGCGTCGACAGCTTGTAGACGAGGTTGGTCGGGTTCGCCGAGGAGGCGGGGAAGTACTTGGCCAGCAGGTTCTGCCCGGCCGCGGAGTCGGTGCCGGCCGGGGCCGAGATCGTGCCGCCGAACCCGGCGCTCTGGTAGGCGGTGACCGCGACCGACAGCGCGCCGAAGATGATCACGCCGGTCAGCAGCGCGACCGCCGGGCGCTTCATCACCCGGGTGGCGATCTTGCCCCAGACGCCGGTCGAGGACGCGCCCTGCTTGGGCTTCGATGGCCAGAACGCCGCCTTGCCGAAGATCGCGAGCAGGGCGGGCAGCAGCGTGAGCCCGGCCACCAGCATCACGGCGATGCCGATCGCGAGCGGGATGCCGAGGTCGGAGTAGATCTCGAAGCTCGCGGCGAGCAGCGACAGCAGCGCCGCAATGACCGTGAGGGCGGAGAACGTGATCGACTCACCGACCTTGGTCAGCGCGTTGATCACCGCATCATGGTTGGCCTGGCCGTTTCGCAGGTTCTCCCGCACCCGGAACACCAGGAACAGCCCGTAGTCGGTGCCCGCGCCGAGCACCAGCACGGTCAGCAGCAGCTGAGCCAGGGTCGAGACCTTGAGCCCGTGGTTGGCCAGCTCGGCAATGATCGGCCCGGCGATCGAGACCGTCAGCAGCGCGGGGATGACGGTGACGAACGGCGCCAGCGCCGACCGGAAGATCAGGAACAGCAGGACGAGGATGAAGAGGAGCGCGACGATCTCGACCTCGTTGCCGGTGTTACCTGACTGTTTCTGCTGATCCACCTGGATCGCGAGCTGCCCCGCCAGGTGCGCCTGCACGCCGGGCGGCGGCGGCGTGGTCTTGATGACGTTCCGCAGGTTGTTGATTAGGTCGGTCTGCGCGCCCTGGTTGTTCTGGCTGACGTTGGAGAGCACTTGGAGCTGAGCGGCCTGGCCGCTGACTCCGGCCCGCGCCGCGGACACCCCGAGGTCGTTCACCTTGACGACGGTCGGCACCTTGCCTAGGTCGGTCGCCAGCGTGGTCAGGTACGCCTGGTCGGCCGAGGTGAGCGCCCCGGTGCTGACCGCGGCGACCACCGGGACCGGGATCAGGTTGGTGCCGCCGAACGGCGCGGCCAGGTTCGCCGCCTGCTGGCTCGGCGCGCTTGCGGGAAGGAATGCGCTGTTATTTCCCTGAGTCACGCTGGACAGCGACGGCAGCGCGCTCGCAATGGCGAACGCGGCGGCCAGCCAGGCGACCACGACCACCCAGCGGAACCTAACGGAAAACCGGCCAATTGCCCTGAAGATGTCGTCGGCATGCACCCGCCCAGAATAGCGGCCGGCCACCTGAGACTTAGCTGAGAGCCGGCCCGGAGACGCGAGTTGTGATCAACGCGTTATATCTCGATTGGTCCGCATAGCGGCCGCGAATTGGTCCAGCTCATAATGCCGGCCCCGCCTCGCAGGATGAGAGGCGGGGCCGGCATCGGGGTGCCAGAGGCGAAAGCAGCCTCAGGCGGCGGCGAACTGGGCCGCCTCGGTCGACCCGGCCAGCGCGGTCGTCTCCGCGTTCGGCGCGATCGCCTGGGTGACCAGGTCGAAGTACCCGGTGCCGGCCTCGCGCTGGTGCCTGGTGGCGGTGTAGCCGAGCGGCTCGAGGCCGAACTCGGCCTCCTGCAGCCGGACGTAGGCCGTCATGTCCTCGTGCGCGTACCCGTGCGCGAGCTCGAAGATCGACTCGTTCAGCGCGTGGAACCCGGCCAGGGTGATGAACTGGAACCGGTACCCCATCGCCGCCAGCTCCTTCTGGAACTTGGCGATCGTGGCGTCGTCGAGGTGCGCGCGCCAGTTGAACGACGGCGAGCAGTTGTAGGCGAGCAGCTGGTCGGGGTGGACCGCGTGAATCGCCTCCGCAAACTCCCGCGCCTCGCCCAGGTCCGGGGTCGAGGTCTCCATCCACAGCAGGTCGGAGTACGGCGCGAAGGCGAGCCCGCGCGCGATGCACGACTCAATGCCCGCCCGCACCCGGTAGAACCCCTCCGCGGTCCGCTCCCCGGTCGTGAACTGCCGGTCCCGCTCGTCCACGTCCGACGTCAGCAGCGCGGCCGAGTGCGCGTCGGTCCGCGCGATCACCAGCGACGGCACGTCGTACACGTCGGCCGCCAGCCGGGCCGCGTTCAGCGTCTTGATGTGGGCGCCGGTCGGGATGAGCACCTTCCCGCCGAGGTGGCCGCACTTCTTCTCCGACGAGAGCTGGTCCTCGAAGTGCACGCCGGCCGCGCCCGCGTCGATCATGGCCTTCATCAGCTCGAAGGCGTTGAGCGGGCCGCCGAAGCCGGCCTCCGCGTCCGCCACGATCGGGGCGAGCCACTGCTGGCGGGGGGCGGTGGAGTCCGCGGTCCGCTCGGACCAGGCGATCTGGTCGGCGCGCAGCAGCGCGTTGTTGATCCGCCTGACCATCGCCGGGACCGAGTTGGCGGGGTAAAGCGACTGGTCGGGGTAGGTTTGCCCGGCCAGGTTGCCGTCGGCCGCGACCTGCCAGCCGGACAGGTAGATGGCCTGCAGCCCTGCCTTCACCATCTGCACCGCCTGGTTGCCGGTGATGGCGCCGAGCGCGCGCACCGCGTCCTCGCTGTGCAGTAGCTCCCAGAGCCGGTTGGCGCCGCGTCGCGCGAGCGTGTGCTCCTCGACGACCGATCCGCGGAGCCTGATGACGTCCTGCGCCGTGTATGTCCGCTCGATCGTCGCCCAGCGCTGGTCGGTCTCCCACTGAGACTGCAGATTGGCCGCCTGCTGGCTGATCGTTTCCATGGAGATGCCTCGTGCTTTCGTTTTCTGCCGGAGTTTCGGGCTTACTCCGAGCGTGCGGCCGGTCGCAGCCGCAGCCCAGGGCTTTCTTCTGTAAAAAAACGAAAGATTTGTCCGAACGGACCCGTGTTACACTTTTTCACTGATGAAAGAACAGCAGAAATTGGTAGAGACCGAAGGTCTAGACCTCGCGATGTTCGGTCAGCGAATCCGGCACGCGCGGCGGGCCAGGGGCCTGACGCTGGCCGATCTCGGGGCCCGGGTGGGCCGCACCCCGTCGGTGCTCTCGCTGATCGAGAACGGCCGCAGGGAGCCGAGGCTGTCGCTGGTCGAGCAGATCGCGACCGCGCTCGACGTGCCGGTGACCGAGCTGCTCAAGAAGCAGCCGCCGAGCCGCCGGGCCCAGCTCGAGGTCGCGCTCGAGCATGCCCAGCGGGACCCGTCCTACCGGGCGCTGGGCCTGCCCGAGCTGCGGGTCGGCACCCGGGTGCCGAGCGAGATCCTCGAGCATCTGGTCGCGCTCTCGACCGAGCTTCGCGCGCAGCGGGCCAAGCCGACCGCCACCCCGGAGGAGGCGCGGGCGGCCAACGCGGCGCTGCGCGGCGCGATGCGCGAGCGCGGCAACTACTTCCCCGACATCGAGGCGGCCGCCACCGCCGCGCTCGAGCGGGCGGGCTACGTCGGCGGCGCGCTGTCGCAGGGCATGCTGCTGTCGGTGGTCGCCCACCACGGGTTCTCGGTCCGGTTCGTGTCCGACCTGCCGCGCTCGGTCAGGTCGCTGACCGACCAGCGCACCAGCCGGATCTACGTCAAGCAGGAGCCGGTCGGCGACCACTCGCCGCGGGCGGTGATCCTGCAGGCCCTGGGGCACTTCCTGCTCGGGCACGACACGCCGAGGGACTTCGCCGACTTCCTGCGCCAGCGGGTCGAGGCGAACTACTTCGCCGCCGCGATGCTGATCCCGGAGAGCGCCGCGGTCCCGTTCCTGCGCGCCGCCAAGGACCGCCGTGACTTGGCGGTCGAGGACCTAATCGACGTCTTCTCGGTCTCCTACGAGATGGCCGCGCACCGGGTCACCAACCTGATCACCCACCACCTCGGGGTGGCCTGCCACTTCGTCAAGAACGACACCACCGGCGTCATCTACAAGGCGTACCAGAACGACGGGGTGCTGTTCCCGGCCGACGCCACCGGCGCGATCGAGGGACAGCGGATGTGCCGCCAGTGGTCGGGCCGCCGGGTGTTCGGCGCCCCCGACCGCTACTCGCCCTACTACCAGTACTCCGATACCCCGTCGGGAACCTACTTCTGCGTCGCCCAGGTCGACCCGAAGGCGGGCGAGAAGGGGTTCGCGATCAGCTTCGGCGTCCCGTTCGGCGACTCACGCTGGTTCCGCGGCCGGGAGTCGACGATCAGGACCAAGTCGCTGTGCCCGGACGGCGAATGCTGCCAGCGCGCCCCGGCCGCGCTGGCCGAGCGCTGGGAGGGCCAGGCATGGCCGTCGGCCCGCGCGCACAGCCACATCCTGTCGGTGCTCCCGTCCGGCGCCTTCCCCGGCGTCGACGACGTGGACATCTACGAGTTCCTCGACCGGCACGCGGCGCAGTAGCGGGACACGCCCCGGCTAGCGGGTCACAGGTGGGTCACCAGCGCCACGATCAAGATCACCATGACCACGATCACCAGGGCGATCATCCCGAGCACGAGGTGCGCGGGCTCCATGTGACGCCACAAGGGCCCGACCTCCTCCGCCTGCGTCCGCCGGGGCCCTGGCTGCCAGGACTGCTCGGGATCGGGCGAGAGCACCGGCCGTACGGCTGGCTCCGATGCAGGGACCAGTTCTGCCACCGGGTACCTCCGATAGGGGGATCAGCTCGTCGATTTCACGACGGACCGCACCGTCCCGTCGCCAAGAGCATAAAACGATAACCCCCCGCTGTCAGCCCGCCGAGTTTCTCCGGCCGGGGACTGCGCTCACTCCGACGGGGGAGCGGTGAAGCCGTCTGCGCCGACCGAGACCTCGGCCGTCTGCGCCAGCTCGACGACCGGCCGCACCTTGCCGTCCAGGTCGAGCACGACCGACGCGTCGGAGTACCAGGACGGGATGACCGCGTTCCCCCAGAAGTCGCGCCGCCGGGGGTCGCGCACCGACCAGCGCAGCACCGGGTGGTCCGGGTCGCCGGTGTAGTAGTCGGAGG
>DATCGA010000400.1:0-2408 GCA_036509215.1 Trebonia sp. | reverse complement strand
CTGGGAGGTGGTGTTGCCGTCGGCGTCGTAGGTCCAGGCCGAGCTGCCGCGACCTGACCACGACCGTCGACAGGTACGAGGCCCGCAACGGCGGCACCTGGCGCTACACGCAAAGCGACGCTCAGGGCAACAGCTACGGCTTCCACGGCGTCTTCCACGGCGACCCGTCGCCGGATGCCATCGTGCAGACCTTCGAATTCGAGGGCGCGCCCGGTCACGTCTGCCTGCAGACCGCGGCACTGGCCGAGCGCGGCGGCAGGACGCTGCTGCGCACGGTGTCGGCCTTCCAGTCAGTGGAGGACCGCGACGCGATGGTCGCCTCCGGGATGGAGCGCGGCGTCCACGATTCCGGTGAGCGCCTGGCCGAGCTGCTTGCCCGGCTGCGGGACGGCTGACCACAGCATCAGTCACCGGGAAGGGAGCAGATCATGACCGCCACAACCGTTACCGCCCGCACGGCCGGCCGCGCCGGCGGGCGGGCGAACACGCTGCTGTGGGCAGCTCAGATCGTGCTGGCCGCGTTCTTCGCGTCCGCGGCGGCACCCAAGCTCGCCGGCGCGCACACCACGGTGACCATATTCGGCCAGATCGGGGCGGGGCAGTGGCTGCGCTACCTGGTCGGCGCCGCTGAGCTCGCCGGCGCGGCCGGCCTGCTCATCCCGCAGCTGGCCGGGCTCGCCGCGGCCGGGCTGGCCGCCGACATGGCCGGCGCGTCCATCATCAACGCCGCGGTGCTGCACAGCGGCGCTGTCGCGATGACCGTCCCGCTCTGCGCCGCGTTCACGCTCATCGCGGTATGCAGGCGTGCGCAGATCAAGAACCTGGCCGCGGCCATCACGCGCCGGTGACCGGCGCCGGCCCTCTGCCAGGACCACCGAGACAGGAGACAGCCATGGCCGACCTCGTCCTGACGATGACAATGAGCCTCGACGGGTTCTTCTGCGGACCCGGCGGCGAGCTGGACTGGATGACCCAGGCGCCAGACCCCGAGCTCAGCCGCGACAACGTGGCCTTCTTCGACCGCTTCGACCGGGGCTTCATCGGCTACCCGACAGCCTCAGGGATGCTCCCCTACTGGCTGAACGTGGCCTCCAACCCGCAGGCCCCGGCCGACGAGCGCGCCCTCGCCGAGGCACTCAACCGGCTGCACCCCATCCTCGTCTCCGACCGCGAGGAACCGGTCCCGTGGCAGAACGCCGAACTACTCGTCGTCCACGACGACAAGCAACTGGCCGACGCGGTGCGCCGCGAGAAGGACAAGCCAGGAAAAGACCGCGGTGTCCCCGGCGGCATCCGTACCGCCCAGGCCTTCATCCACCTCGGGCTCGTCGACGAATACGTCCTCACCGTCCACCCGGTCGCGCTCGGCAGCGGCAGGCGGATATTCACGGCCAGACCGGCCTGGAACTGATCGACACCAGAACCTACCCCTCAGGAGTGACACGCGCCCGCTACCGGCCGACTCGCTAACAGGCGCGCCGGACCACTCAGGTCCCCCGGAGCCCGCCGATCTTAACGCCAACACCGATCTGCCTGGCCAGAGGCGACCGCCGCAACCGCGACTAGGGCATCACCCGGTGGGCCGGAGGGCCAAGCCCGGTGCACCATCGCCAGCCCGCTCACTAACAGCAATTCTGCGCGGCACGGCACGGCCGGGTGCTGAGCCAGCACTGACCAGAGTGCCAGATTCGGCGATCTGCTTGCCTGCCCAGGCTGAGACATGCGGTCACTCACGAGATGCACGATGGGTACTTGCGCGCCAGCCGCTCCATCGCCGTAATGAGCCGGTGGTTCCCTGCGCGCGGCTGCAACCCGGAGACGGGCACAATCAGCGCCTAGCTAGTGCCAGGTGATCTGCTTCATCTTCGCCTAGGTTCTCCGGGAACGGCCAGGTGCGTACCCGGAGACGGGCTCGTGGAATATTCCTCGAGTCGGACCAGAATCTGGTCGGGTGGCTTGGCGAGGCGGCGAGAGCGCGCACGCCCGACGACCTCCTCCGCCGCCCCCGCACGCCGCCGAAAACAGCCTCGGCTACCGCCTCGCCAACCTGGTCGAGCTGTCCGAAGACGACCTCGCCTCGCTCCTGCACATGCTCGACGCCCTCGTCGCCAAAAACCGCCCCAAGACCCTCGCCGAAGGCATCAGCTGAGCCAGACGCGCGTCACCGCCGCTCGCCACCCGTGATCAGCCGCCCGTCACCTCGTCGCTCAGCGCGTCATGCATGATCACCGATCCCACAGGCCTCAGCGTCGAGGGAACCACGTAAACCATGAAGTGCTTGCCCGCATGATGAGCGTCAACCCCAGAGACCGGCTCGCTGCCGAGCTCCTGCAGCCGCAGCAGCAGCTCTTGGTCGCCGAGGAAGGTCTTCCCCCGGCTGGCCGCGCGCCGGTACTTCACCTCAAGCG
>DATCGA010000399.1:0-8404 GCA_036509215.1 Trebonia sp. | reverse complement strand
CAGCGTTAACGGACGCGGCCGACACGTGCTGCCACCGCAGACCAAGCATCGGCAGGGCTTGGCGAGTGACGGTAACGTCCACCGACACTGCCGATCCGTGCTCACCGAATCCTGCTGCAAGATCACCAGACAGCGAGGGCGGGAACATGGGATGCGGCGCAGGCTCGCGCGGGAGCAGATGATCTCCCAAATTTCTCCCAGCCCGACGAAAGCCCCCATCCGCCGCGTAGGATGAGGGCTGTCCAGTGAGCTTCTGACCTGGCCTTGTGGCTGGAGCCCCGTTACGGAATCGAACCGTAGACCTTCTCCTTACCATGGAGACGCTCTGCCGACTGAGCTAACGGGGCCTATATTCACTTGTCCGACCCGGGGGGACTGACTCTTGCGAGTGACTGCCCTCAGGCCTTACGCAGAGCTTGCTGCGGCAGTCCGCCCTAGCGGGCGTCGCGTAGAGAGCATAGCGCAAGTTGCGCGATGGTGATGCCGGTCGGGACTGGGCCGGCGCCGGGTGCCGCCGTTGGGGGAACGGCGGCACCCGGCGCGCGGTCAGCGCCTCGCGGCCGAGCTTCTGCTACTGGGCGAAGTTCGGGTTGGCGGTGCTGATGTCGTAGCTGCTTCCCCAGTACCACTGGGTGGCGCTGGAGCCGGGGACCACGTGCGGGACACCGGTCGGGTCGGCGATCCAGTACCGGACGTGGGACTGCTCCCACGACGGGAGACCGCCCACGGCGCCCTGCACGGCCGACCAGTCGGACCGCATCGTGTAAATAATCGCCACGGAGTGCGGCTGCTTGGAAAGGTGGGACTGCACCCACTGCGCGGCACCGGCCGGGGTGGCGTCACCAGGCTCGACGTCGAGCACGTTGGCGTTGGCGTCGCTGCCGTTGGTGTCGATCCACAGCACCGAGTGGTGCCCGGACATCTGCGAGGAAGAGGCCGCGTAGGCGCCGTCAGCGTAGACCGCGGCCGCCTGGTTGGCGGGAAGCGTGCCCGGCGTCACCGAGTCGTACATCAGGTACGGCCTGGTCGGGCCGGTCGGCCGCGCCGCCTTGTGCTTGGCGGCCGGATGCTGCGCGGCAGCGGAACGCGCAAGCGTCGCGCGGGCCGGGGCCGCCTTGGCCGGGGCGGCCTTGACGGCAGCCGGCTTGACGGCGGCGGGCTTAACGGCAGCCGCGGGCTTCGCAGGCTTGACGGCCGCTGCCTTCGCGGGCGCACGGACAGCCGCCGCTCGCGGGGCGGGAGCGTGGCCGGCGGCCGGCTGGGCCGGCTGGGCCGCGTGAATGTGCACGCCGAGAACCTCTTCTAGGGCAGAGGTGTTCAACGGGCTCGGGGCCGCGTGCGACGTGGTGTCTGCGGTGGTCGTGATGTTGCCTGCCGCGTGGGCCATGGGGGCCGAGCCGATTGAAGCACCGGCCACGCCGAGCATTCCTGCCGCGGCGGCGCCGGCGGCCAGCAGAGACACCCTGGAATGCTTGCGCGCCAGGCTGGCGGTGCTGTTGTACAGGGAGGACGTGGACATGCTGGAGTTGATACGGGGGAACAAGAGTTAACCCTTGGGACGCGCGACCTCAGCCAGAGGCGCTCACGCTTTCACCCTCAGCTCTGCCGGTCGATGCGACGCACCGTAGCGACGGCAGGGGCGTGGGACGTTGACGCGGGTCAAGGCATCTCGTTGCGGGGGAGCAACCATCGCACGCCTGGGTGCTGAACTGTCACTAGTAAACATCAGATAACGACGAAGCATGCCAAGATCGCGCGAAAACAATCCGTGACGTACATCACGTAGAGTAATCGGCCCTGGCAGCGTTACCCTTGCTCCCCCACACGGCGCCCTGCGTCTCCCCCGACCCGCGCCGACCGCACGTCACTTAGACCCTGCGGAAATCACTGCCCCCGTTGAACTCTTCGCAAACATCAGCTTCCGAAATCGCCGCCTCACGACCCAGAAGTAACACGCTGTGTATCAGCAGCGTCACGTTAAGCATACAGTATCGACGGCGCATCGTCGCCTGCCTGCCGCGTCCGAGCAGGTCACTCACTGGTTGGGCGGTCGTCAGGAGCGCGGCGAGGCTGCCTGCCCGGTTGCCCGCGGAATGATGGCATTGCCGTCGACCGGGTAGGAACGGCGGGTGGCGCGGTGCCGTGCCCCAGTGTTCAATGGGAGGCGTAACGCCAGAGGCCGACGTAACCGCGTCTGCCGTGCCGCTCCATACTGAATATGTCGTTCCGAAGCAGCAACGAACAGCACTGGTAGGGCGTCTTCATGCGTTTCGCGCACGCACGACCCGCGACGGTCACCCTGGTGGCGGGGAGTGTCCTGATCACCGCGACGTCGGGGCTCTCGCTTGCCGCGGTGATGGGCGTGACTCCGGCCTGGGCGCACCCGTCCGGCTACGCGGTCACGCTCGATGATGCCGCTGCGGCCACGAGTGACCAGTCGTGCGAGCCGGTCAAGCCGTCGACCCCGCCGCCCACCGCCACCCCAACGCCCACGGCAACGGGCACGGCGGCAGGCGCGTCGACGACGCCCACGCCGACCCCGACGCCAACGAAGACCGGCTCCTCCAGCGCGCCGCCGAGCACCCCGGCGCCGCCCCCGCCCACCACGCCGTCGGACACCCCGACCTCGACGCCGTCGGATACCTCGACACCGACTTCCCCCGCCAGCGCGGGCACAAGCGTCAGCGCGGGAACCACGTTCGCCCGCAGCGGCGGCGGCAACGTCAAGCAGACCGCCGCCCCGAGCTCCTCCGCGACGCCGAGCTCATCGCCGTCACCGAGCTCATCGGTGTCGCCCAGCGCATCGGCATCGTCCAGCTCTTCCGAGTCGGCCGCCACGTCCACGACGCCCAGCTCGTCTTCCACGCCGAGCTCATCGCCGTCGCCCACCGCGTCTGCCACCCCCAGCGCATCGCCGTCCGCCAGCGCGTCGGCCGAGCCCAGCGCATCGCCGTCGTCCAGCGCATCGTCGACTGCGGCGAAGCCCAAGGCCACGCCGGCGAAGTCGCCCAGCGGCGCGACCACCGCTGCCCCGAAAAAGGTCGCAACCGGCAGCGCGTTTGCCAGCGCCTCCGCGAAGGCCACTCCGTCAAACTCGAAAGACCCGAAGAAAAGCTCGTCGGCCGCCACCTCGCCCTCGGCCACGCGGGCGCCCTCAGCTTCGGCGAAGGCAGCCTCGAAAGCGCGTAACGACGCGCAGACGGTCGAGAGCGACCCCCAGGTCAGCCTCTGCGTCGAGATAGCGGCCGCTGAGTCGAGCAGCAAGCGCGGGGCGGCCACTCAGTGGGTGGTGAGCGCCTGGACGACGGGCGGCAACCTGACCGACGCGATCGTCCGGCTGCAGGCGACCCCGTCGAGCGTTGCGCCGAAGTTCAGCTTCGGCTGCGGCAGTGACGACGCAACCGCGTCATGCGACCTTGGTGCGGTGGACTCGACGTCGGCGCAGCGGCAGCTCCAAGCCAAATCGACCGTGGCGACCACGGCATCGTCGGTGAAGTCGGTCAAGTTGACGGTGACCGGCACCGCAGCCAACCTGACCAAGAACCCGACGGCGTCCGCGACGGTCCAGATCTCCGGCACCGTCACCCCGACCACGAGCACGTCGCCGTCCGCGTCGGCCTCCGCGTCGACGTCGACGTCAACGTCGCCAAGCCCGTCTACGGCACCGATCACCACCACGTCGCCGCTGCCCGTCGGCAACCTGCCCGGGGTCACCTCCACCAACAGCCCGACGCTGAGCCCGGGCGGCAACGCCGCGAACCTGTTCCCCACGCTCGACCCGTCATCGGGTTCGAGCACGTCGAAGAGCGTGAAGGGCCGGCCGGTGGCAGACACCACCGCCCTCCCGGAGGGCGCCTCCGTCCTCGGCGCCTCGCTGATCGGCCTGGCCGCCCTGGCCCTGGGCTTCGTCCTGGCGGTAACTCGCCTCTCCGTCCGACGCCGCCCGGCCCCTCCCGCACCAGGAGCAGCGCCGGCAGCAGGCGGCCCCAAGCCCCAGGGCTCACCCCTAGACGCACCGGCAGCACCCGCCGCAGCCGCGACGACAGCGACAGAGCCGCCCGCAACGGGGCCAGGCGACAAAGCGCCCTCAGACGCCGCCCCCGGGCCCTCTCAGGACGCCGCCAAGGCCGCCGAGGACGCGGCCCAAACCCCCGAGGCACCAGAAGGCCCAGCCGACCCTCCAGCGGACAGCACCCCCGACGCGGGCGCGTAACCAGACGCCCACTCGGTCCGCGCGCAATTTCCCGACCTGTCGGCCGCCCCATCGACGAGCGCGACCGGTCATGTCACCTACGCCATCGACCCCCAACGCGGCCTGTCACCCACGCCAGAGACACCGATAGGCGCGGTCGCTGGCGTAGTCGACAGGCTGGCGATCCTGTCACCTACCCCATCGACCCGAGGCCCCGGCCCGCAAAGAAGCGCGGGACGCAGCGGTAAACCGCCGCGCCCCGCGCCACCACCTAAGCGATGCCCAGAAACCTAAGCGATGCCAGAAGCACCCACGTGATCCGCGGGCCTAGTTAGCGAGAGTCTCCAGGCTAGGCCGCACGTTGTCCATCGTCGACGCCAGCTGCGCGGTAGTCATCGTCGGCGATACCACCGCGCCGAACGTGTCGTTGTCGAACCACACGCACATCGCCGCTTCCTCGCCGTTGACGTGCGTCTCGGTACATGACGCCTCGCCCGCGAGCGAGCCGCTGATCGGCACCGCATGCGCGTCCGGGTAAGACTGCGCGAAGTTGGCTATGGAGGCGCTCGCATCCGTGTTGGCGAGTTTTCCGCCCACGAACATGAAGATCTGCGCGTCGCTGCCCGGGACGACCTTGCCCTGCTGGTACACGGCCGACACCACGTCACTGGCCGATCCGCCGCTTGACTTGGCCACTTCCGCCGCCAGATTGGCGACGTGCATCTGCTCGCCCAGCGTCGCCGAACGGCCATACCCGTCGACCGAGGCCGGGGCGACGATCTCGTGCGCGGGCCCGCTCGGGCCGGCGAAGACGTACTTCATGAGCACGCCGCCGATCGCGCCCGCCGCGACGACGGCGATGGCGCCGAGCGCCATCCACTGCCGACGGTCGCCGCTGCGGCCGCGGCGGCGGCCGGCCGAGCGCCGGGTGGCGGTGTCGTCCTCGGTCTCGGGCCGCTCGATGGTCCGGGTGAAGGCGGCGGGCACCGGCTCGTCGGTGAGGTCGAGGTCGGCGAAGTGGTCGAACGACGTGTCCTCGACCCAACTGCGCGGCTGCACGGTCGGCCGCGAGAGCAGGGCCGCCCCGCCGCCGCGCCGACCCGGGGCCAGCGCCAGCAGGTCGGTGGAGGTGCTGCGCAGGCTGTCGATGCGGGTCTCGTCGAAGGCCGGCACGTCGAACCGGGTGTGGTCGACGGCGAGGTCGACGACGCTCATGTCGAACCGCGTCTCGGCGAATCGGCCGCCGCTCGGCTGCCCGGGATCAAAATCCGAGTATCCCGAACGGACCGGGCCGTCTGTGAACCCGTCATTGCCGTAGCCGACGGGGGCGGCCTCCTGCCGGACGTCCTCTCCCGGCAGCCACAGGTTGTCCAGCCGGGTCTCGTCGAAGCCCGGCACGTCGAAGCGGGTCTCGTCGAACGGGGACCGCGAGTTGCCGCGACCGTGGCCCTCGCCGTATCTCGGGTCGTCGTAGGCAAGGCGGTCGTAGCTCGGCTCGTCGTAGCCGACGGCCTCGAAGTCGCTGGTGCCGATGATGCCGGCCAGGTCGTAGCCGTTGCCGCCAATGCCGGGGGTCGAGTAGTCGGAGCCGTTGTAGGCGTCCGAGTCGTAGCCCGGCGCCGGGCGGCCGCCGTCGTAGTCCGCGATCGGGTAGGCGCCGCTGAGGTAGTTGACGCTCTGGTAGTCGCCGTTCGCCGGGTACCCGTCCTGCCCCTGGTAGGCGACCTCGCCGTCGTCGTAGCGGAGCGGCTGGTCGTAGTCCCACGGCTGCCGGTGGCTGTCGCCGCCGTGGTACTCCTCGGCCGACTGGGCGGTCGGCGGGTACGCCATCTCGATCTGGCCGGCCGGAGCGTAGCTCGACCCGGCGTAACCGGACTGGCCGTACCCCGGTCCCTGCGGGTAGCCCGCGCCGTTGCCCTGCTGGTAGCTGGACTGGGCGTAGCCGTCGGGGGCGGGGTAGCCCGGCTGGCCCCAGCCCTGCCCGGTCTCGACGAATCCGCGCACCGTCCTGGTGCCCGCGATGCCGGCGTCCTGCGCGGCCGGGCCCTGGTAGCCCGGGTCCCGGTAGCCGTCGTCGCCGTACCCGGCTGACGTGAAGGCTGTGTACGGATGCCCGCCGTGGCTGGCCGGCGGCAACTGCTCCGCCTGCGGCGCCTCGTAGCGGTAATCGCCGCCGCGGTACTCCTGGTCGGAGTATCCGGCTGGCCATGAGACCTCGGGGCCGACCGGCGCCGAGCGCCGGTCTGCTGGAAGCATCCCGCGATCATCCTGGGGATGCGGCCATCCGCTTCTCACGTGGCGGTCACCTCATGTCCATTGGTACCTGCGGTTCAGGCAAGGTCACAGCATCATCTCGGCAAATGCTCAAGTTCGCTACCTGAACCGGCATATAGGCGTGTCGTCGCGCTAAACATTTCCGGAAAAAGCCTCATAGCCGGACATTTAACCATGGAGTACCTGCCCGTCAGTCACCCAACGTAGCGCTCCAGGCACGGGGGCGCAGGGAACTTACGCGCAATCCGGACCGTTTTCCGGCTGGCGCCGGCATCGATTTGTTACCTGCCCGGATTTGCACCGGTGTTGAAGGATGCGGAATTGTGAGGCTAGTGATGAATCCGCGGGGTCCGCTGTCCACGCGGCGGATGTCCGCGCACTGGGTGGTGCTCGCCGCAGCGGCGCTGACCACGCTGGTCGCGGCCGCCGTCGGGGCCGCCTTGGCGGTGTTCGCCGGCCAGGCGCTGCCGCAGGCGGTGAAGCACGACCTGGTGGCCGCGCCGGGCACGGCGATGATCGTCACCGGCACGTTCGCGGGCGGCAACCCGGCCCAGACCTCGGCCGCGCTGCACTCGAGCATCGCCAACACGCTGGAGGGCGTGCCGTTCGGCTTCTGGCAGGGCATCTGGTCTGACCCGCTCGGCTTCGAGGCCGGGTCGCTGCCCGCCAAGCCAGCGGGCGCATCGACTAGCACGCCCCTGCTCCAGGCCGCTTCACTGCAGGGCGTCACCGAACACGCGGTGCTCGTGAGCGGCCGGTGGCCCGCGCAGCTGGCCGCGTCGCCGGGCGGCTCGGCCCCGTCCGGGGCAGGCGGCGAGATCCCGGCCGCGCTCCCCGCCAGCACGGCCGCGCTGCTCAAGCTGCACCAGGGAGACGTCCTCCACGTGGTCGACCGGTCCTCGGACGCGTCGCTGACATTCGAGATCACCGGTCTCTACGCGGAGCGGCAGACCACCGGCAGCTCCTCCTCCTACTGGCAGCTGAACTCCGTCCCCGCGAGCGGATCGACGACGGCGAGCGGCTTCACGACCTATGGGCCGCTGGTCGTGTCCCCGAGCGCGTTCCCCGGCCAGCTCACGGTGGGAACCGGCACCTGGGTCGCCCAGCCCGACATGGCCGACTTCACCGCCAGCCACCTGTCCGCCATCTCCGCCAGCGCGGGCGTGATCGGGGCCAGCAGCCTGCTCAGCGGCCTGACCCTGACCACCAACCTGCCGACCGTGCTCGCCAACACCGGCGACAACGTCGCGGTGGCCAGGTCGCTGCTGGGGATCAGCGCGCTGGAGCTCCTGGTGCTCACGGTGGCGGCGCTGCTCGCGGTCGCCCGGCTGCTGGCCGGCCAGCGCGAGGGCGAGACCGCGCTGCTGACCGCGCGCGGAGCGACCCGGTGGCAGCTGACCAGGCTGACCGCGGCCGAGGTGATCCCGCTGTCGCTGGTCGCCGCCCTGATCGGCGGGATCGGCGGGATCTGGCTGGCCCGGCTGCTCGGCAGCACCCTCTACCGCTCCGGTGGCGCGGCCGAGGGCGGCATCAGCCTGCACGCCTCGGGCACCTGGCTCGACGCTCTCTACGCCGCGCTCGCCATCGCCGTGCTCTCGGTCGGCGCGCTGCTCTACCCGGTGCTGCGCCCCGGCCGGGGCGCCGCCCAGGTCCGCCGGGGCAGGCAGGCCGTGCTGTCCAGCGCGACGAGGGCCGGCGGCGACCTGGCGCTGGTCGCGCTGGCGGTGCTGGCGTGCTGGCAGCTGCGCCGGTACTCGGCCGTCTCGACGTCATCGAGCGGCCCGTCGGCCATCGACCCGGTCCTCGTGCTCGCCCCCGCGCTCGCGCTTGCGGGTGGCACGGTGCTCACGCTGCGGCTGCTGCCCGCCGCCGCCCGCGTCGTCGACCGGGTGTCGGCGGCCGGCCGCGGGCTCACCTCGGCGCTGGCGGGCTGGCAGT
>DATCGA010000398.1:0-3300 GCA_036509215.1 Trebonia sp. | reverse complement strand
CGAAAGGCGGGCCGCCGAGTACGTGGCGGGCCTGCTGAGCGAGGTCGGGCTGCAGCCCACCGTCCTCGAGTCGCACCCCAAGCGGACCAGCCTGGTCGCCCGCGTCGAGGGGAAAGACCGCAGCCGCCCCGCACTGCTCATCCACGGCCACCTGGACGTCGTGCCGGCCAACGCGCTCGACTGGCGCGTTGACCCGTTCGCGGGCGAGATCACCGACGGCTGCGTGTGGGGGCGCGGCGCGGTCGACATGAAGGACATGGACGCGATGGTGCTCGCCGCCGTCAGGCAGCGGATGCGCGAGGGGCGCAAGCCGGACCGCGACGTTGTGCTCGCGTTCACCGCCGACGAGGAGGCGGGCGGCAACTGGGGGGCGAAATTCCTCGTCGAGGAGCACCCGGACCTGTTCGAGGGCGTGACCGAGGCGATCGGCGAGGTCGGCGGGTTCAGCGTCTCCGTCGGCGACCAGCGAATGTACGCGGTGCAGACTGCGGAGAAGGGCCTCGCCTGGATGCGGCTGACCGCGACCGGCACGGCCGGGCACGGAAGCATGATCCACGGCGACAACGCCGTCACCGCGCTGGCCGAGGCCGTCGGCCGGGTCGGCCGGCACCAGTGGCCGACCCAGCTGCCCGACGCGACGATGGCCTTCCTAATGAAGGCAAGCGAAGCCCTGAAAGTCGAGTTCGACCCGCAGGATCCCGGCAGCATCATCGGCAAGCTCGGCGGGATGAGCAAGATGATCGGCGCCACCACCCAGCACACCGCGAACCCGACCGGCCTCAAGGCGGGTTACAAGGTGAATGTGATCCCGCAGACGGCGACCGCGGACGTCGACGGCCGCTTCCTGCCCGGCCGGGAGGATGAGTTCTTCGCCACCCTCGACGAGCTGCTCGGCTCGGCCGTCACCCGCGAGTTCATCCATCACGACATCGCGCTCGAGACCACCGCCGACGGCGCTCTGTGGGACGCGATGGCCGCCGCGCTGACCGCCGAAGACCCCGACGGGATCGTGGTGCCCTACTGCCTCTCGGCCGGGACCGACGCGAAGTGGTTCAGCAAGCTCGGCGTCCGCTGCTTCGGGTTCAGCCCGCTCCAGCTGCCGCCGCAGCTCGACTTCGCGGGCATGTTCCACGGTATCGACGAGCGCGTCCCGGTCGACGGCCTCAGGTTCGGCGTCCGGGTCCTGGACAGGCTTCTCGGCAGCGCCTAGCTCAAAACGTCCTAACGGCGCGTATGATGCGACGGCGGAGGGTAGCCTTCCTGCTGCCGTCGGCGAACAGCCGGAGCCTGGCGAGTTCCCAGGCGCCGTACTCCGCGTGGTCCGTGAGGATCCGTCGCGCGGCGTCGCGTGTCGTGCCGCGTGGCAGGTTCAACACGAGGTGTTCATAGTCGGCCATTACTTCTTATTGTGCGCACGCGGTGGAACAGTGCAAGTCGAGTCGGATAACTTCCGGTGGCTTCTGCGTTGTGTGTACAGGGCCTGAAGGCCGCCAGGGAACAGTCTGGACGGGTAACCGGGTTGCAGGGATAACGGCAGGGACGGGCATTTCGCGGCCGCGCCGCGTATGGTACACACGGCGGGAGTAGCGTCCAGCGAGGCGGAAGCCCCCGTCGGATCGGGACGACGGGCCATGGCGCTTTTGATGTGAGGTTGGAAAGAGCGTGCCAGCAAAGAGCAAGGCCGCCGGGAAGTCAGCGGCGGCCTCGAACAGCGGGAACAGCGGGGAGAACGGCAGCGCGACGAACGGCGCCGCCGGGAACGGTCATGGCACCAGGCTTGTGATCGTGGAGTCCCCCGCCAAGGCCAGGACCATCGCCGGCTACCTCGGCAACGGTTACGTGGTCGAGTCGAGCATCGGCCACATCCGGGACATGCCGGACCGCGCGGCCGAGATCCCGGAGAAGCTCCGCGCGGAGCCCTGGGCCCGCCTCGGCGTCGACGTTGACAACGACTTCAAGGCCCTCTACGTCGTCCCGGCCGACAAGAAGCAGCAGGTTTCCAAGCTCAAGTCGCTGCTCAAGGACGCCGACGAGCTCTACCTGGCGACAGACGAGGACCGCGAGGGCGAGGCCATCGCCTGGCACCTGCTCGAGGAGCTCAAGCCCAAGGTCCCCACCCGCCGGATGGTGTTCCACGAGATCACCCCGGAGGCGATCGCCCGCGCCATCGCCAACCCGACCCAGCTCAACGACGGGAAGGTCGACGCGTACCAGACCCGGCGCGTCCTCGACCGGCTCTACGGCTACGAGGTCTCCCCGGTGCTGTGGAAGAAGGTCATGCCGAAGCTCTCGGCGGGCCGGGTCCAGTCGGTGGCGACGCGGCTGGTGGTCGACCGGGAGTGGGAGCGGATCAAGTTCCGCTCGGCGGGCTACTGGGACCTCGAGGCCGAGTTCGGCACCGCCGAGCACGGCAAGGAGCGGCTGCCGGACGTCCCCACCAGCTTCACCGCCAACCTGGTCTCGGTCGACGGGATCCGGGTCGCGCAGGGTCGCGACTTCACGTCCGTGGGCCAGCTCCGCGACAACGACAAGCAGCCGGTCCTGCACATCGACGGCGCCGCCGCGGCCGTGCTCGCCAGCCGCCTGCAGCCGGGCAGCAAGGCCAGCTTCAAGGTCTCAAGCGTCGAGCGCAAGCCGTACCGGCGCTCGCCGTACGCCCCGTTCCGCACCACCACGCTGCAGCAGGAGGGCTCGCGCAAGCTCGGGTTCTCCACCAAGTACACGATGTCGGTGGCGCAGCGGCTGTACGAAAACGGCTACATCACCTATATGCGGACCGACTCGATCCAGCTCTCGCAGACCGCGATCGACGCCGCCCGCAACCAGGCCCGCGAGCTCTACGGGCCCGAGTACGTGCCGGACGCGCCGCGGACCTACGCCAGCAAGGTGAAGAACGCGCAGGAGGCGCACGAGGCGATCCGCCCGGCGGGCGACCGCTTCCGCACCCCGCAGGAGGCCCAGCGCTCCGGCCTCAAGGGCGACGAGCTCCGCCTCTACGACCTGATCTGGAAGCGCACGGTCGCCTGCCAGATGAAGGACGCCACCGGCGAGTCGGTCTCGGTCCGGGTCGCGGGCACCCCCGGTCCGGCCGGGGAAAATCAGAATCAGTCGGTCGAACGGACCGTGGCGACTGCTGCGGGTTCGAGCTTCGACGCGACCGCCGTGCGGACGACCGAGTTCGGCGCGTCCGGCAAGGTCATCAACTTCTACGGGTTCCTCAAGGCCTACGTCGAGTCCAACGACGACCAGAGCCTGGACCGGGACGACCAAGAGCGGCGGCTGCCGCCGCTAGCCGAGAAC
>DATCGA010000397.1:0-3590 GCA_036509215.1 Trebonia sp. | reverse complement strand
GTACTGCTGGTGGTACTGCCGGACGACGAGGCGGCGCTTGCGATCGCGGCACCGCCGCCCGTCAGGGCTGCGGTTACCGCCAGCGTCGTCAGCAGCGGGCGAACTCTTCGGTGCAAGTCCTTCACCTCCTGGTTGTGGGGTAATCGGACCATGCACCGAGACCGTCGCAAGTTCGTAGGAGGACGTGAAGAGTGCTCACCGAGAACCGGGTACGCCAGGGCCGCCCAGCGCAGCACGAGGCCGGCCCGGCGGGAAGGGGTCCCCGCCAAGCCGGCCCACCTGCGGCGCTATGAGTGATCGCTGTCTGGTTCGATCACTTGTCGTGGCAGCCGGGAGCTGCCGGCCGGGCCTTGCGGCTACCGGCACCGTGCCCGGCTCGGGGCCGTCGCCGCGAGGGCTCCGGCCGGCTTGATCGCCGGGGACGTGGTGTGGATTCTGAGGGTGTGGTTGCGGGGCATGGGTAGATGGTCGGCCCCGGAGATGTGGCCTGCGTAGGAGGCGTCGAAGAGCTGACGAAGGGTGGCGTTGCGGTTACCTCACGGGTAATCGACGCGATGACCGGCGGCTGAGAACGTGCCGGCCATGAGCACAGACACACTCACCCCCATCGCACCGGCCCCGGCGCCGGTGCTCACGTCCCCGAGCCGGGCCCGCGGGCACTGGCTCCCCCTGCTGGTGATCCTCGCCGGCACCTTCATGATGGTCCTGGACTTCTTCATCGTCAACATCGCCCTGCCATCGATGCAGGCCGGGCTGCACGCGTCCAGCGGCGCGATCGAATGGGTGGTGGCCGGATACGGGCTGACCACCGCGGTATTCCTCATCACCGGCGCGCGGCTCGGTGACCGCTGGGGCCGTGTCCGCATGTTCACCATCGGGCTGGCGCTGTTCACGCTCAGCTCGGCCGCCTGCGGCGTCACCGGCAGCGCCCAGCTCCTCGTCGTCGCCCGGCTCGCGCAGGGCGCGTCGGCGGCGATCCTCGGGCCCAATGTGCTGGCGATCATCGGCGTCCTCTACGACGGAGCCGATCGCGCTCGCGCGCTGGCGGCCTACGGCATGTCGATGGGCTTCGCCGCAGTGTCGGGGCAGCTGATCGGCGGAGCGCTGGTCGAGGCCAACCTATTCGGCCTCGGCTGGCGTATGTGCTTCCTCATCAACGTCCCGATCGGGCTGCTCGCCGTGCTGGCGGCGCCCCGGCTGATCCCCGAATCGCGCGCTCCGGGACGTGGCGGACTCGACGTCCTGGGGACGCTCCTGGCGACGGGCGGCCTCACCGCGATCGTGCTGCCGCTCGTTGACGGGCGGGCCCACGGCTGGCCGTTGTGGACGTGGCTGTCGCTGGCGGCGGCGCCCCTGCTGGTCGGCGCGTTCGCCCTCCAGCAGCGGCGCCTCGCGGCGGCCGGCAAGCCCGCGCTTATCCCGCCGGGACTGTTCGAGTCGCGCGCGTTCAGCACCGGACTTGTCGCTCAGATGCTGTTCTGGTGCGGGCAGGGTTCGTTCTTCCTCGTCCTGTCCCTGTATCTGCAACTGGGTCGCGGATTAAGCGCGGTCCACGCCGGCCTGGTGTTCACGATCCTGGCGGTCACCTACGTCGGGACGTCGATGCAGGCCCCGGCGCTGACCGAGCGCCACGGCCGCCGGGTGCTGGCCATCGGTGCGCTCGTGCTCGCCGCCGGTCATCTCGCGCTACTGCTGGCCGTCAGCGAGATCGGCGATGGCGGCTCGATCTGGGCGCTGGTCCCCGGTCTGATGCTCGTCGGGGCGGGCATGGGCCTGGTCATCAGCACGGTGCCGGCGATCGTCATGGCCACGATGAAGCCCGAGCACGTCGGCGCCACCTCCGGGGTGCTGGCAACGATGCAGTACGTCGGCTCGGCGATCGGCGTGGCAGTGATCGGCGTGCTGTTCTACGGGGCGCTCAAGCACGGCTTCGCTTCGGCGTTCGAGCTCAGCGTCGGGGCTCTGGCGGTGACGCTAACGGCGGTGGCGGCGCTCACGCGGTTGCTTCCGGCGACGGTACGCTCGTGATGGTGGCGATGGCTGACAGCACAGCTGGGCGGGTCGGTCTCCTCCTCCGCGACTGGCGCCAGCGGCGGCGGCTGAGCCAGATGGAGCTGGCGCTGGAGGCCGGGGTCTCGACGCGGCATCTCAGCTTCGTCGAGACCGGCCGCTCGCGGCCGAGCGCCGAGATGGTGCTGCACCTCGCCGAACGCCTCGAGGTGCCGCTGCGCGAGCGCAACGAGCTGCTCCTGGCCGCCGGGTTCGCGCCGCAGTACCCGGCGCGCTCGTTCGACGATCCGGCGCTGCACGAGATCCGCGACGCCGTCAGCCGGGTGCTGGCCGCGCATGAGCCCTATCCCGCCATCGCCGTCGACCGTCATTGGAACCTGATCGCGTCCAACGCCGCGCTGGGTCCGATGCTGGAGGGCGTGGCGCCGGATCTGCTCGTGCCGCCGGTCAACACGATCCGCCTGGCGCTCCATCCCGACGGGGTGGCGCCGCGGATCATCAACCTGGGCGAGTACCGCGCCGACCTGCTGGGGCGATTGGAGCGGGAGGCGCGGCTCACCGGGGATGCCGGGCTGGACGAGCTCTACGCGGAGATGCTCGGCTATCCCGGTCCCGAGGCGCCCCTGCCCGCCCTCGCAGCGGCGGTCACCGTGCAGCTGCGGCTGGCGGCGCTTCCGGGCGACGACGGCGGCGAGCTGGCGTTCTTCAGCACGATCACGACGTTCGGGACGGCCGTCGACGTCACCGTGGCGGAGCTGTCGGTGGAGGCGTTCTTCCCCGCCGACGCCCACACCGCCGAGCGGCTGCGCGGCTGACGGACCCCATCGCGCCCGGCGCACGTACCGGGGGTATGCGCCGACTGGCGATCGTCGTCCTGATACTGGTCGCGGCGGGCATCGCGGCGGGCTCCGGGGCGGGCGCGGGCCACGCGGCGGGCGCGGGCCACGGCCGTCTGTCCGCCGGTGGCGGGGTCAGCATCCGCCTGCCGGCGGGCTGGCACCTCGTCCGCGGCCGGATGTCCGAGGTGGTGGACCCGATCCCGCGCCTGGCGGTGGCCACATTCCACGTCAGGCTGGCCCACCACCCCTGTGAATGCGGGATGCCGAATGTCGCCGGCTTCCCGCCCGCCGGGGCGTTTGTGTTCGTCTGGGAGTACCCCTCGCTGTCGCGCCGGGACATGCGACGGCTCCCGGAGCGCCCGTCGCGCTTCCATGTCGCCGCGACGGCGATCAAGCCATTCCAGTGCGCCGGCCCCAGCGACGGCCTCGCCTTCCGGGTCCGAGACCGGGCCTTCCAGGTCGAGATCTACGTCGGGCCCGCGGCGACCCCGTCGGTGCGAGCCCAGCTCGCGGCGATCCTGAGCAGCTGGCGGGTCACGCCCGGGCCGGTTGCGCTCCCCCGCTGACTGGGCTGCGGGGGGGCGGGGGATCCGGAGGCGGATCGTGCCTTCCGGGTGAACGACGGCCACGACGGACGGGGATCCGTCGGGAAACGTCCCAATCACCCCCGATCCTCGGCAGCGTGGGACGTTGGCGTTCCTCACGACGGTCAACGTCCCGCCCCTTCACGGCCCCCAAGCG
>DATCGA010000396.1:0-12150 GCA_036509215.1 Trebonia sp. | reverse complement strand
CCCGGCCGTCGTGGCGGACGCCTGGCGGGCGTGGCGGGAGGAGGTCGCGTTCGCGGAGGAATTCGGCGCCAACATTCCCGACGTGGGCGCGAGCGTCCCGATGACCGACGGGACCGAGGCCGAACTGCGCGGCCTCCTGGTGCACATGATCGACGAGTACGCGCGGCACTGCGGCCACGCCGACCTGCTCAGGGAACGGGTCGACGGCCGCGTCGGCCAGTAGGTCCGCACCACGGCGCTAGAGCTGGCCGACGGACGGAGGCGGGAACGTCACCGTGATGTCCAGGCCCCCCTCGGGCCGAGCGTGCGCGCTGACGTCCGCGCCGTGCGCGACCGCGATGGCGCGCACGATCGCGAGCCCCAGCCCGAGCCCGCCGCCGGGCCCGTCCTGACGCCGCACCCGCTCGTCCCCCAGACGCTGGAACGGCTGGAACAGCCGGTCGACCTCCGCGGGCGGCACCAGCGGCCCGCTGTTGCTGACCCGCAGCACCGCCCGTCCCCCGTCCTTCCCCGTCCGGATCGAGGCCCAGCCGCCGGGCACGTTATGCCGCAGCGCGTTCCCGACCAGGTTCGTCACCAGGCTCTCGGCCAGCCGGGGATCGCCCTCGGCGGGCGCCTGGTCGAGCGAGGCGTTGATCGCGACGTCCGCGATCACGCCCGCGGCCACGTCCGCCAGGTCGAAGAGCTCCGCGCGGGCGATGCCCCGCTCGCTCCCCGCCAGCGTGAGCAGCGCGTCGATCAGCTTCTCCTGCTGCTGGCCCAGTCGCAGCACCTCGTCGCAGGCGACCCGCAGCGACGCCACGCTCGCCTCCGGGTCGCGCAGCGCCACCTGCAGCACCGTCCGCTCGGCGGCCAGCGGGGTGCGCAGCTCGTGGGCCGCGTTGGCGACGAAGTGCCGCTGCGACTCGAACGACGCCTCCAGCCGCGCGAACAGGTCGTTCAGGGTCTGGCCGAGCCGGCTGAACTCGTCATCGCGCTCCCCCGTCCGCAGCCGACGGCTCAGGTTGGTGGCGGAAATATCCCGCGCGGTCGCCACGATCGCCTGCAGCGGCCGGAGCAGGCGGCCGGCCAGCAGCCAGCCGAGCCCGAGCGACGCCACCACCGCGATCGCGAGGCTGATGAGCACGACGCTGAGCTCGGGCAGCAGGCTCCGACCGGGATAGTGGACGACCGGCGGCCCGCTGGATCCGACGCGCATCGTCTCGCTGACCGAGATGAACGGTATCGCGAGCAACACCATCGCCAGCACGAGGAACACTCCCCCGTACAGCAGCGCGAGCCGGGTCCGCATCGTGCCGGAGAACATCAGGCGCCCCCGATCCGGTAGCCGCCCTCGCGGACGGTCTCGACGACCGGCGGGTCGCCCAGCTTCGCCCGCAGCCGCCGGATGGTGGACTTCACCGCGGTGGTGAACGGGTCGGCCATCTCGTCCCACACCCGTTCCAGCAGCTCCTCGGCCGAGACGACCCGTCCGCCGGCCGCCAGCAGGCACTCGAGCGCCGCGAACTCCTTCGGGCTGAGGTCGAGCCGCCGCCCGCCCCGGTCCGCCGTCCGGTGCGCCGGGTCGAGGCGGAGGTCGCCCGCGACCAGCACCGGCGGCACGGCCGGGGCGGACCGCCGGGCCAGCGCCCGCACCCGGGCGACCAGCTCGGCGAAGTCGAACGGCTTGGGCAGGTAGTCGTCGGCGCCGAGCCCGAGGCCCTCGACCCGGTCCCTGACCGTGCTCGCCGCGGTCAGCATCAGCACCCGGCTGCCGCCGCCCTCGGCCGCGATCCGGCGGCAGACCTCGTCGCCGTGCACGCCGGGCAGGTCCCGGTCCAGCACCACCACGTCGTACCGGGTCACCGCCAGGTGCTCGAGCGCGTCGCCGCCGTCGAGGACCACGTCGACGGCCATCCCCTCACGGCGCAGCCCGGTCCCGATCGACCGGGCGAGCACCTCGAAATCTTCGGCCACCAGCACTCTCATGCTGCTAAGCATGGCAGGCCGCCCGGTGTCAGCCCGGTGTCAACCGACGGCACCGGCCTGACACCGCGCCCGGCGTAGAACTGCCGCCATGATCGAAGTCACCGAACTCCGCAAGCGCTACGGCGCCACGCAGTCGCTGGACGGGATGACCTTCTCCGTCCGCCCCGGTCAGGTCACCGGCTTCGTCGGCCCGAACGGCGCAGGCAAATCCACCACGATGCGGATCATCCTCGCCCTCGACGCGGCCGACGCGGGCACCGCGCTGATCGGCGGCCGCCCGTACCGCACCCTCCGCCATCCGCTCAGCCACGTCGGGGCGCTGCTCGACGCCGCCGCCCTGCAACCCAGCCGGTCGGCCCGCAACCACCTGCTCTGGCTGGCCTGCTCCCAGGGCCTGGGCGCCCGCCGGGTCGACGAGGTGATCGACCAGGCGGGCCTGCGGTCCGCGATCGGGCGCAAGGCCGGCGGCTACTCGCTCGGCATGCGGCAGCGGCTCGGCATCGCCGCCGCGCTGCTCGGCGACCCGCCGATCCTGATGCTGGACGAGCCGTTCAACGGCATGGACCCCGAGGGGATCATCTGGCTGCGCGGCTTCCTGCGCGCGCTGGCCGCCGAGGGCCGCGCCGTGCTGGTCTCCAGCCACCTGATGAGCGAGCTCCAGGACACCGCCGACCACCTGATCGTGGCCGGCCGGGGCCGGGTCATCGCCGACACCAGCATGCGCGACCTTCTCGCGGCGGCGTCCGGCGCCCTGGTCCGGCTGCGCACCTCGGCTCCCGCCGAGGCGACGAAAACCCTGGCCGCTGCGGGGGCTACGGTCACCGCGAGCGCTTCCGATGTGCTGGTGATCGAACATCTTTCCTCCGAACGGACCGTGGCGGCTCTCACCGCCGCCCAGGTTCCGTTCAGCGAGGTAAGCGCCCACCGCGCGACCCTCGAGGACGCCTACCTGCAACTGACCAAGGACGCGGTCGAATTCAGCGCCGCCCGCGGCGTCCCCGCCGCTCCGCCGGCTCGAGACCTTGGGGAGTCGGTCCGATGACAGCGACTGTGTACCGTCCCCGCGTGCGTTCGGGCGGCGACGGGTTCGCGCAGACCCTGCGGGCGGAGTGGGTCAAGTTCCGGACGGTCCGAGGCTGGGTCGTCGGGATGATCGTCGCGGTGCTGGCCATCGTGGCCCTCGGGCTGGGCCCGAGCAGCTCGGGCTCCTGCGGCATGAACGGTCCCGGCTCGGCCTGCACCCAGCCGCTCGGGCCGGGCGGCGAGGCGGTGACCGACAGCTTCTACTTCGCGCACCAGACGCTGGAAGGAAACGGCAGCATCACCGTCCGGATGACGTCGCTGGCCGGCCTCATTCCCGATTTCTCCGGGACCGGGGGCGGTAGCAACGGGCCGCAGACAAGCAGCGGACTGGTGCCGTGGGCCAAGGCCGGGATCATCATCAAGGCCAGCACCCGACAAGGGTCGGCCTACGCGGCGATGATGATCACCGGGAGCCACGGCGTGCGGATGCAGTACGACTACACCGGGGACGCTCCCGGTCTGGCCGGATCCGTTTCCGTGCGGTCCCCGCGCTGGCTGCGGCTCACCCGCGCGGGCGACACGCTCACCGGCTACGACTCTGCGAACGGCGTCAACTGGACCCGGGTCGGCGTCGCCACCCTGGCCGGGCTGGCATCGACGGTGCAGGGCGGGCTGTTCGCCACGTCTCCGCCGTACTGGCAGGCATCGGGTGGCGGCACAAGCGTGAGCGGCGGCCCCAGCCAGGCGACCGGCGTCTTCGACCACGTCAGCCTGCAGGGTTCCCGGCCGGGGGCCGGGTGGGCCGGAACCGCCATCGGCGACGCCGGCGGCCCGGCGGCCGGCTCGCCGGGGAGCCTGGCCGACGCCGGCGGCCGGCTCACCGTGACCGGGACCGGCGACATCGCGCCGTCGGTGTCCGGGGCGGCCGGTCTCGGCGTCACGATCACGCAGACGCTCATCGGCGTTTTCGCCGGGCTCATCGCGGTGGCCGTGGTGGGGGCGATGTTCATGACCGCCGAGTACCGGCGCGGGCTGATCAGGGTGACATTCGCCGCGACTCCTCGGCGAGGCCGGGTGCTGGCGGCCAAGGCGGTCGTGATCGCGGCCGTCACCTTCGCCGCCGGGCTGGTCAGCGCCACCATCGTGGTCACGCTCGGGCAGCGGATGCTGCGGTCCCACGGCGTCTACGTCTGGCCGGTCACGGCGCTCACCGAGGTGCGGGTGATCGTCGGCACCGCCGCGGTGCTCGCCGTCGCCGCCGTCATCGCCCTCGCCATCGGGACCATCCTGCGGCGCAGCGCCGGGGCGGTCGCCGCCGTGATCGTGGTGATCGTGCTGCCCTACCTGCTCACGGTGACGACGCCGCTGCTGCCCGTCGGCCCGACCGACTGGCTGGCGCGGGTCACCCCGGCCGCCGCGTTCGCCGTCCAGCAGACGCTCATCCAGTACCCGCAGGTCAACAACGTCTACACGCCGTCGGCGGGCTACTATCCGCTGGACCCGTGGGCGGGCTTCGCGGTGCTGTGCGCCTGGGCCGCCGTCGCCCTGGGCCTCGCGGTCTGGCTGCTGAACCGGAGGGACGCGTGAGTGTTCCCACGTCCGTCCGCGAGGCTGGCGCGCGGTCGGCTGGTGTGGGCACGGCGGCGCCGGTGGACGCGCTGCGCGCGGAGTGGACCAAGCTCCGCACGCTGGCGGGGACCTGGTGGCTGCTGCTGGCGGTGATCGCACTCACTGCCGCGGTCGGCGCCGGGGCCGCCAGCGCGGCGAGCTGCCAGGCCGCGGGCTGCGGCCAGGACCCGGCCAAGGTCGCCCTGTCCGGGATCGACCTCAGCCAGGCGGTGGTGGCCATCCTCGCGGTGCTCGCGATCAGCGGCGAGTACAGCACCGGCATGATCCGCGTCACGCTGACTGCGATGCCCCGGCGGCTGGACGTGCTGGGCGCCAAGGCGGTCACGGTGACCGGGCTCGCGCTGGCAGCGGGCGCGGTCGGCGTGCTTGCGTCCATGCTGGCCGGGCGGCTAATGCTGCCCGGCCGCGGCTTCACCCTGACGCACGGCTACCCGCCGCTGTCGCTGGCCAGCGGCCCGGACCTGCGCGCCGCGGCCGGCTCCGTCCTCTACCTGGCGCTGATCGCGCTGCTCGCCCTCGGCGTCGCCACCGCCGTCCGCGACTCGGCGGTGTCGATCGGGCTGGTGCTCGGCCTGCTCTACCTGTTCCCGGTCATCGCCAGCGCCCTCAACCCGCACTGGTCACGTCACCTGCAGCAGATCGGCCCGATGAGCGCCGGCCTCTCCATCCAGGCCACCGCCGGCCTGCGCAGCCTCCCCCTCACTCCCTGGCAGGGCCTCGGCGTGCTCGCCCTGTGGGCGGCCGGGGCGCTGATCGTCGGCGGGCTGGTGCTGCGGTTGCGTGACGCCTGACGGCCGGCCGCCGGGGCTGTCCCGGTCAACGCGGACCCCCGCACTGATCGCCGGTGCGGGGGTTCCCCGCGTTCCTGGATTCCTAGCAGCCGGTGCGGAGCGCGTCCCCGTACATCTCTGGGCGCGGCAGGCGCGCCGCGGCGTGCCAGTGGCTCTCGCCGTCTTCCGGCGGCGTGCCCTGGACCTGGGCGAGGAGGGATCCGGGGGTCAGGTAGCCGGCCGGGGTGCCGTCGGCCCGGGTCACCACCACCAGCCCCGCCTGGTCGTCGGCCGCGATCGCGGCGGCCGCGGATGCCGGGGTGTCGGCGGTCACCGCCGTGTACGGCTGGAGCAGCGTCTCCACCCGCTGGATGGACGGCAGGCCCCGAGTCTGGAGCATGGCCTGGGCGAGGCTCGTGAGCGTGGTGACGCCGATGGTCACCGGCCCGTCGAGCACCGGCAGAGTCTGCTGGCCGGAGTTCAGCATCTGCTCGAGGGCCTCGAGCACGGTGGCGTCCGGCGGGCAGGCGGGCACCGCCGACAGCGGGACCATGACGTCGCCGGCCGTGGCCGGCCGGCGGGCGCCGGGCCGGGCGAGCGGGCGGATCGCCGTCAGGCGCAGCCCGTGCCGGCCGTAGGCCGCGATCGGGCTGTCCGCCGGGCTCACGTGGAGCGCAAGGCGGCCGGGGGCGGTGATCGCCCCGGCCCTGGCAAGCTCGGTGATTTTCCGCGCCCACCGCTCGGCCGATGAGGCCATGTCGCGCAGCCGGGCGGACTCGCCGCGGGTCTCCATCCTCTGGTCAAGCCACCGCAGGACCGCGTCGGCCGCAGGCGGCAGGCCGACGTGGGCGGCCAGGGCGGTGCACATGGTGACGGCCAGGTGGCAGTCCAGGCCGTCGGTGAACCCGATCCTGGCGGCCGGGCCCGGCTCGGGATCCCAGGACCACTTCGCGGCCAGCAGCAGGCTTCGACTCGGCTGGGCCGACCGGTGCGCCGCGAAGTAGGTGCTGCGCGGTCCCGGGCTGGCGGGGCGGTCCTGCTCGGCCGCCGGCGGTGCAGGCGGTCCCGGCCGCCGTGCTCCATCCGGCCCGCCGGCCGGGGTGCGGCCGGGGGCGCGCCCGGCGGCCGGGCCCCCGGCCACGGCCCCGAGGGCGAGATCGTGGATCCGCACGCGACGGGCGGCGGGCGTCTTCTGCTGGAGACGGGCGGGTGCACAGGCTGGCGATCTTGTGGTCGGCGCGCAGGTCGCCGTCGTCGGCAGCTCGCCGGTACCACAGGAGCGCCTCCTGGACCGCGCCCTGCCTTTCGAGCACGCCGGCCAGCAGCCATGCCGCCTCCCCGATCCCGGCTTCCGCGCTGCGCCGTAGCAAGGGCGCGGCGGCGCCGGGCTCGCCGCGGTCGAGCGCGGCGAGGGCCAGATCGTAGATGGCGTCCTCGGCGTCGATGAGGTCGATGATGTCGCGGATGCGCTGCCGTTCGCGAGGGTCCCTGTCGGCGCGCCGACAGGCCCCGGCGAACCTCCGGATCGCCTCGTCATCGGCCGCCACGGCCGGGATGGCTCGGGCTAGGTCCCTAATCTGGTCGTCTATCGGATCTTGCATGGTCACGGGAACCCCGCCTCGCTGAGGGACCCTCGCGGGGCCGCCGCCCCTCGCGGGCGGCGCACTCACCCTTGCTACGAACGGCCCTACTCCGAACCGACACTTCCCATAGATCCTTTTCGAGGAGTTCCGGCACAGCCGTAAGGAGCGCCGCCGAGGGTTGCGGCGGACGGGCCCACGTATCGTTGTGCCTTATACGTCAGCGTGCTCTCGGGGGTAGCGGCGAATGGATGACATCATCAGCCAGGGCGGGGACCGCGAGCCCAGCCGATGGCCGCGCCGCCTCGCGCTGATCGGCGCGCCCATCGTGCTGGCCGTCGCGAGCACCGTCTACCTCAGCGTCGCGCGCCACCCGCATTCCCCCGCCGCTCCCCCGACGCCCGTCGCCACGGCGCCGGCAGGGGCGGGCTCGGCCGTGCCCGCCCTGGCGGCTGAACCCGACCAGGTCGGCGGGCCGACCCTGCCATGGGCCGGCGACCTGCGGCTTCCGGTCGCGGGAACGCGGCCAGCCTGGTTCTCGCCCGCGACCGGCCGTTCGACGCCGATCGGCGGCCTGCCCGCCGACAGCGCCGGCTACCAGTTCACCCGGGCCGACGGGGGCTGGGTGGTGCAGGCCAGTTCGGGCGGCGAGACCGAATGCGGCGATTGCGCCCGGCCGTCCCTCCCGGTCTGGTTCCTGGCCGACGGCGCGCGGTCGGCGACTCGGGTCGGCACCGCGAACCAGGCCACGCCGGCCGCCACCGCCGGGGCCGTCTGGCTGACCAGTTACCCGCCGACCGCCGATCCGGACACCGCGGCACGGACGGCGCGGGAGGTCAGCCTGGCCGGCGGGCCGCTGGGGTCGCCGGTCAGGCTGCCGACCGGGTACGCGGTCTACCAGACAACCGACCGCGGCCTGCTGCTGGCGCCGGTCAGCCAGCAGCCGGGGCCGCCGGCCTTCAAGCTCTGGAACCCGACTGACCCGAAGGCCAGCCGCACCATCGACGAAGTGCTCGCGGCGAGCCCGCGCGAAATCGCCTGGACACCGCCATGCGCCGCGACGTGCCGAGTCGACCTGCTCGACCTGGCAACCGGCAGGCAGACCGTGATGGACCTGCCCGCGGGGAGCTTGGCGACCGGCGCCGTGTTCAGCCCGAGCGGAGATCTCCTCGCGCTCCAGGTGAGGTCGGGCGGCGGCGGCGGGCCGGCCATCCGGCTCGAGGTCGGGTCCGTGGCCAGCGGCCGGCTGACGGCCGTGCCGGGAACCTCGGTCGGCAGCGACGCCCTGATCGACTTCGGCTGGCCGACCAGCGGCGACAGCCTGGTCGCCCAGTTCACCTTCCCGACCAACGTGCAGCTAGCGTCCTGGCATCCCGGTGCCACCCGGCTGGCCGCGGCGGTCGTCCGGCCCGGACAGGACCAGGTTTCGCTGGTCGTCGGGTAGCCGGCGGCAGCGGCGATGATTTTCCTTCCGGCGGACACTCGGATCCAGTGAGAGTCGTTGGCAGATGACTGTGAATGCGGCCGGAGCGGGGCGCCGGGACAAGGGAGTCACGGGATGTCGCGGTACCTGATCTTGTTCGATGCCGGCGCGATGGACCACATCCCTGACGAGGAGGGGCCGGCCGTGGGCAAGGCCTCGCACGCGGTGGTCCAGGAAGCCGCGAACGCCGGCGTGTGGGTCTTCGGGGCCGGAATGGAAAGCAAGAAGGCGAGCGTCGTCGGCACCGACGGGACGGTCACCGACGGCACGTACCCGGAGGCCGTCGGCGGGTTCTCGATCATCGACGTGCCCTCGCGCGAGGAGGCGCTGCAATGGGCCGCCAAGATCGCGGTCGCCTGCCGCTGCGCGCAAGAGGTCCGGGAACTCATGCCCAACTCCGAGCAGGACGCGATGCTCCGTCAGGCCGACCGGCGATGGTGACGTCCGGCCGACTCTGACCGGATCCCCGCCCATCCGGCCGTGCCGACGACGCCGGGGATGAGACAGTGTGCATGTGAGCGCGGTCTTTAAGCACGAGGTTGGCATGCGGTGGCGGGACGTGGACGGACTGGGACACGTCAACCACGCGGTGTTCCTGACTTACCTGGAAGAAGGCCGCGACGCCTTCTACGCGCAGACGCTGGGCCGCGATCCGCACTACGTGGTGGTGCGGGTGGAGATCGACCTGCGCGCCGAGGTCCGCTACACCGACCGGCGGCTGCAGGTGCGGATCGAGGTGGAGCGGGTGGGCACGACCAGCCTGACAACGCGGGAAACGATCCTGACGCCCGCGGGCGTGAGCGCTGCCGAGGCGAGGGTCGTCACCGTGCTCTGGGACGCCGACGCCCGCAAGCCGGTGGCGTTCGCGGCGGACGAACGGGCGCGACTGGCGGTGTGCTGACACCGGTCGGCAAGCAGCGTGACAGCCGCTCCTCCGGCCGGCGGCAGGGCATCAGAACCGGAAGCGAGTCAGGCCGCCCGGCTCGGCCGTCGAGGTCACGATCGCCGAGCGTGGCTCAATGCGATACACGTTCCACGGCGGTGGTCCCTGCGACGGCGCGTTGAACGGGGCAGTTATGCCTGACCCGCTGACGTCGGGCTCGGCTGGCCAGCCGTTGTCCGCCCACGCCTTCGCAATACGCGCCAGTGCGCCCGGCTCGGTCACTCGCGCAGCCTCACCCTCGAATACGACGTCCGCGTCGCGGATCGACACCGCGACCGAACACCGGGAATCGCGCGCGACATTGCGCCCCTTCCGCGTGCCCGCTCCCGTCTGAAACCAGAACGTGCCGTCCAGCCAGATGGCGCCCACCGCCGTCACATGCGGGCTGCCGTCCTCGTTGACGGTCGACAGCCAGGTCGTGCGGGAGTTCACCGCGTCGGGAGCCGGCGCCGACCGCGCATCGAGGTTCTCGGCGACCGCCCCCCAATCCACCGGTGGCAGCCCGTCCGCCTTACCCAGATTGGTTATCTCCATGACGCACCCCTTCATTGTCCAGCGGACATACGGCTAACGCCGTCTGGTAGATACGACGAGCGACCACCGCGAAAATGATCGCGCATACGCCGGAGCGCCGCTGGGCAAGCGTCAGGAGCCGGATTTGTCGTTGATGGACATGAAGTCGTTCTCGCGCGCGGCATGGACGCGAGCCAGCCAGCTCGCCGCTTCCGCCGGTTTCATGAACCGGTCGAGCGTCAAGGTCGGCGTCATGTCCTGGTAGGTGCGGCCGCCAGTCCATCCGAACCGTCCCAGCGGGTCGTGCAGCACCACGACGCGGGTCCCGTCGAGCGGCGCGATGTCCGCCGGGCGCCCTTCCGGGAACACGTAGGAGCCGAGCCCGTCGAACAGCCGGAACCGGCGCAGGATCGGGTCCGTCAGCGGCCGACGCGAAGGCGCGTCCGTCGCGGCGGCCACCCATTCCTGCTTAGGCCGCTCCAAGCCGGAAGGGCTGCGCCGGCCGTGGCCTGCGAGCCGGTCGGCCAGCAGCGTGTGCAGCTGGAAATTGTCACCGACGCCGCCATGGTCAGGTGATAACCGCGCCGCGACGCGCGGTCCAGCGCCACCAGCGGCTCGCCGTCTAGGACCACCGACAGCCCGTGCACCCACTCGGCCGACTGGACCGTGCCAGCGATGGCGGCGGCGCTCTCCCTGACCTCGTCACGGGCAGCCATGGCCCGGCGGAACTCCTGCCGGGCCATGAGCAGTGATCATCAGCTTCAGCCAGTCCTCGAGGTCGAACCACGTCGCGGCGAGCTGGCCTGCGCCGTCTGCCTGCAGCCGGGCGCGATCGAGCGCGGCGGTCATGATCTCCATGGCCGGGCCCATCGCCGACAGGTCCTCCGGGTCGGGCAGCGGCAATCCACCGGATGCCCTGGGCCATACATCCTGGAACAGCGTGTACAGCCGCATCTTGTGGGCCACCCAGCCGGGCACGACTCCGGCCAGCGGCAACGGCGAGGCGCCCCGCGCCACGAATGCCCCGGCCAGCAGCGCGGCCTTGGCGTAGCTGCCGTTCATCGCGCACAGTCAGGACGCCATGCTCTCAAGAGCGCCAGTCAAGTCGTCCGCGCTGGCGCTCTGGCCGGCCGCACGCAGGCCCGCCCCGCACCGGCGGAAGCGAGCAGCGTCACCGGCTCGCGCGGCGGCCTGGATATCAGCGATCAAGTTGCCCAGCGCAAATGACATAGACCCACACATTAGCCATAGGCTCCCCGGGTCGAGCTCGCTTACGGCCGCTCGCAATTGCCGTCGCCAGCGGCAGCGCCACCCGGGACGGCACCGACCGGCGCGCAGGGCCCGAAGACTGAGCCGACGGTGCCCGGCTTTGCCCCGCACCGCAGCACAATGAGGTTTTCCCAGCAAGGCGGAGTCGGTCAGTCGTGGCGTAACTAGCCGATCCGGGCAGACACGCAGACATAACAGGAGATCGCGCAATGGGCGCGGAGCCCTCGGTACAAGAGGTCTCACCACAAGCCCATCCATCCGAAGGCTCCGCGTGATCACCTATCGTGTCACTCTTGACGCTCCCGTCCAACTCCTGCTCAAGGTTTCGGATCTCCTGAAGAAGCACCGGGCCGAACTCGGCACCAGGGACGGAACCCGCGCCCTGACCTGCTGGCAGCAGGCGAAGTTCATCCTCGCGTGGTTCCGGGACAAGCCGGGCCTGCGCCGGCTCGGCGAGGGATTCGGCATCGCGCAGTCCACCGCCTACCGGTACAAGGACGAGGGCGTCGAGGTCCTCGCGAGGGAGGCCCCGTCCCTGGAGAACGCCCTCGAAAGGGCCGCTGAGCAGGGAATTCCGTACGTCATCCTGGACGGCGCGCTTATCCCGGCCGACCGCTGCTCGGACAAGAAAACCAGCCGGAAAGGCGCAGAGATCGACAAATGGTACTCCGGGAAGGCGCACGAGCACGCCGGCCTCGTCCAGGGCATCATCTCCCCGGACGGCGTGCCGCTATGGGCATCGGAGGTCCGTCCCGGCAGCACCCACGACATCACCGCAGCCCGCGAGCTGGTCCTGCCCGGCCTGCGGCCCTGGCTGGCGGTATTTCCCTGCCTCGCCGATTCCGGGTACGAGGGAGCGGGCTGCGGAGTGCTCGTCCCGGTGAAAAAGCCCCGCGAAGGCGACCTCGATACTGACACGAAATGCCGCAACATGCTGCTGCGCGGCCAGCGCTACCAGGGCGAACGCGGCTT
>DATCGA010000395.1:0-18053 GCA_036509215.1 Trebonia sp. | reverse complement strand
GGGCGCGTAGCCGCCGGCCGCGAGCGTCCCCCAGAGCCCGTCGTCGAGGCCGAACGCCGACTCGACGACCAGATGCGGCAGGTCGTGGCTGACGTGCACCACCACGCGGCGCGCGGTCCCGTCGGGGAACGACAGCCAGGTCCGGTCGGAGGCCGGCGTCTCCCCCTTCACGATCGCGACATCCGCCACCACGCTGAACGCCGGCGCCTCGGTCACGAGAAGACACGATAGTCGCGCTGCGGCCGGGATACCGGGATTTTCCCGGCGTGTCCCGCGCGTAAAACGGGGCGGCCGGCCCCGGTGATCTCGGGTGGGGATCGGCGGCGAAGCAACGGCCCGTTCGAGAGAAAGGATTTGAAAATCGGAGTCCCGAACGGTCCCGTCGTCCCCTGTCACCGTCAGCTTCTCCCTGCGGTTAGCCAGCGTGGCCGCTTCTTGCTGTTATTTCGTGATTACTCCAAGGGCTGGCGGGAGACGACCGACGGCTGGCGGCCGCCCAGCAGCCAGCCCGCGATCGCGCCGATCAGCGGCATCCCGATGACCAGCAGCCCCACGTCGGACCAGGGCACGTTGCCGAAGACCTGGATGAGTTTGGAGTGCGCCCACGCGATCACCGCGAGGAACCCCGCGACCGTGCCGAGGGCCGCGCCCAGGAAGGCGATCGCGGCCGTGGTGACGCCGGTCAGTGCCCGCCTGGTGCGGGCGCCCGCGCCCGCCGCGGCGAGCGTGCGCAGGTCGCGGAGGGTCTCGCTGCGGATCAGGCCGACGGTCATCGCGAGCACGCCCAGCGCGAGCAGCAGACCGCCGATGGTGGCGCCGTTGCTGATCTCGTTGAGGTCGAGCTCACCGGACTTCGACTCGATGGTGGTGCCGACGCCGAGCGCGGCCTGGCGGGCCGCGTTGACCTGCGCCGCGGTGATCGCGGAGGGGGCCTGGATCAGCCACCCGGCGGGAACGATGGTCTCGTGCAGCGCCTTGGCTGCTTGCTCGGTGATGACCGTGTTCGGCACCGAGGTGCCGGACGGCAGCTTGCTGATCTGCTGGATGACCGGGCTCAGGATGCACATCCCGGCCGGGCAGCCGGGCGGCGACTGGGCGAGGAAGCTGCCGCTCACTAGAGCGAGCCCGCTCGTCGAGGGCAGTCCGCCGCGCATGGTGAGCACGTCGGCGTCCGGGTTGACCTCGCTGGCAGGGATGCCGAACGCCTTGAGCAGCGCCGGGGTGGCCGCGTAGAGCTGGCCGCCCGAGCCCTGGCCGTGCAGCGAGACGACCGCGCCGGTCTGGTTCTGCGTCGGCTGGCCCTGCGACGCCACGTTCGCGCTGACCGCCAACTCGAGCTCGAGCGGGGCGGGGGCGCGCAACTGGGCGGCGAGCGCGTCCGCCTGCTGCTGCGTCGCGGCCAGCTTGGCGGGCGAGGTGAGCTGACCCGGCTGGTAACTGCTCGGGTCGTTGCCCGGGTTGTAGAGGATGAGCTGGTTGGACGCCATGTTCTGGGCGGTGTAGTTGAGGGCGTTGTCGAACCGCACGCTGGCGATGACGATCGCGACCGTGGCGATGAACACCGCGAACGAGACCGCCGCGAGGGCGGCACCCGACCTGGACCGGTACCGCGCCAGGTCGCGCAGCGCCAGCCGGGAGGCCAGCGGGGCGCGCCAGGCCAGCCGGGCGAGCTTGTCGACGATGAACGGGGCGAGCAGGGCGCTCGCGATCTCGCAGCTGAGCAGTCCGGCGATGACCAGGAAGCCGGCGCCCCCGTTGCCGTTGGCGCCGCCGGAGAAGTACAGCACGAAGAGGCCTACGGCCAGGAAGATGAGGCCAGGCCGCAGCGACCGGGTGACCAGCTGCGGCGGGTCGACCCGGCCCGAGATCGCCGCGACGACCGGGATCTTGCTGACCGAGCGGCCCGGCCACACCGCGGCGATGACGGAGGTGGCGACGGCCAGTAGTAGGCCGATGACCACGGCCGCCCAGGGCAGGTTGAAGGGGTCGGTCCGGTGCGCGGTGGCGGTCTCCAGGTGCGGGTAGTACCACAGCCACCCGCCGAGCGCGACCGCCGCGCCGATGACCGCGCCGGTCACGCCCGCGAACAGGCCGTCGGCGATCAGCACGAACCGGACGTCGGCCTCGGTCGCGCCGAGCGAGGCGAGCATGCCGAGCGCGCGCTGCCTGCGCTGGGCCATGACGGTGAACGCGGCCGTGGCGACCAGGCCGATGAAGACCAGGCCGACGACCGAGATGATGAGCACGATCGTCGCCGCCGAGAGGACGGAGTCTTCCGGGGTGGGCGCGGAGACGATCGCGATCTTCGGGATGACGTCGCCGGCCGCGGACGCGGCGGCGGAGTCCAGGGACTCGCCCAGGAAGATCCGCACCTGACCGGAGCTGGTGAGCTGGCCGGGGGTCGCGAGCTGGCCCGGGGCGACGAGGGCGAACTCGTCGAGGAGGTTGGACGGGTCCTCGACGATGCCGGTGACGGTGAAGGCGCGGCCGGCCTCGACGCCCGACCCGGCCGGGACGTGCCAGGTCGAGCCGATCTTGAGGCCGTAGAGCTGCGCGAGCCCGGACGTGACCGCGGCCTCCCCCGGCCCGGACGGGTAGTGACCGGAGTCCAGGGCGAGCAGCACCCGGGTGTACCGCGCCGACGGGTCCTGGGCGCGCAGGTCGGCCCCGCCGGCCTGGCCGGTCACGATCGGCTCGTCGTAGACGAGGCTGGCCTGCCCGTAGGCCTTCTCGATCTTCGCGATGACGCCGGGCAGTCCGGCCGTGTCGCCCGGCAGCTGGACCAGCGTCGACGCGGTGCCGTAGATCCCGGCGTTCGGCGTTCCCCCCGTCGCGGAGGCGACCGCGATGCCGAGCAGCGTCGCGGCCGAGGCCACCGCGACCAGCAGCACGATCAGGATCCGCTGCTTCCACTCGCGCAGCGCCAGACGCACCGCCCAGCGCGACAGCGAGCGGCGGGCCATCGCGGCCCGGCGGGGGTCCTCGGGCTCGCGGGCCGGCCGGTCGTCGCGTTCGTCCATGGTCAGGCTCATGACGGCTGCTCCAGCAGCGTCTCCGGGCCCGCGGGGGCCGCGGTCTGGTCGGCGACCCGACCGTCGCGCAGGAACACCACCCGGTCCGCCCACGAGGCGAGCTGCGCGTCGTGGGTGACGACGACGGCGGCGGTGCCGCGCTTGCAGTAGGTGTGGATGAGCCGCATCACGGCCTCGCCGTTGGCCGAGTCGAGCGCCCCCGACGGCTCGTCGGCGAGCAGCAGGCTCCGCTCGCCCACGACCGCGCGGGCGATCGCGACGCGCTGCCGCTCGCCGCCCGACAGCTGGTCGGGGAACCGGCGGGCCTGGCTGCCGAGGCCGAGCTCGTCCAGGGCCTTCAACGCCGCCAGGTGCGCCTTGCGCATCGAGGTGCCGTCGAGCTCAAGCGGCAGCGACACGTTCTCGGCCGCGGTGAGCCCGGGCAGCAGGTTGAAGTCCTGGAAGACGTAGCCGATCGTGCGGCGGCGGATCCGGGACTTCGCGCCGCCGGACATCCGCAGCGTGTCCTCGCCCTTGACGAGGACGGCGCCCGAGGTCGGGTCCTCCAGGGTGCCGGCGATCGTCAGCAGCGAGGACTTGCCGGATCCGCTGGGCCCCATCACCGCCACCATCTCGCCCTGGGCGACGCTGAGGGAAACGTCGCGCAGCGCCTGCACCTCGGCCGCGCCCCGGCCGTAGACCTTCGAGATCGACCGCAGCTCGAGGACTGCCTGACCCTTGCTCATCACTGCCTTACCTCCTTACGCCGAGTCGCCGCCGTGGCAGCGCTGCTCCTGGTCGGGCGCTGTTGGCGCCCGGTTGCCGATGCGCGCCCGCCGCGCCGAGGGCGGGCGTCCAGCCATCTGCCGTGGCGCGCCGCAGCCGTCCCTCGGCCGCGTCCAGCCAGCGGACGACCGAGTCGAGACGGAACAGCTCGGAGTCCACCACCAGGGCGAATGACAGGTCGGCGCCGTCGTCGTCTTCCTTGAGACGGGTCCACTCCTGCATCAGCTCGATCAGGTACCGGCGGTGCGCCTGGATGACCTCGTGCACGTCGATGCCGGGCACCCGGACCGCGATGAGGATCTTCATCACCAGGTCGTCGCGGGGCGGGGTGGACAGGTCGGGCACCGTCCGCAGCCAGTCGGCCAGCTCGGCCCTTCCCGCGTCGGTGATGCGGTAGGCCTTCTGCGGGCCGGGCTCGGCCGGCTCTTCGTCGCCGACGGCGGCGACCAGCCCGTCTCGCTCGAGCCGCTGCAGCGTCGTGTAGACCTGGCCGACGTTCAGCGGCCACACCTCACCGGTGTGGGCCTCGAACTCCTCGCGGAGCTGGAGCCCGTACTTCGGCTCCTCGCTCAGCAGTGCCAACAGCGCGTGCCTGACGCTCACCGCATACCTCCGAGCAGTATTAAACCCTGTATATAAGCGAGTACAATACTCAGTATATAGGGGTGTGGCAAGCGTGTCGGACAGGCTTGCCGCCGACCGCCGGTAACGCTTTTTCTCCGGTCGTCAGACGCGGACTAGAATTGGTGACATGACAACTACTCTCGCCACGAAGCCCGTCGTCGACTTCTACTTTGATCCGCTCTGCCCGTTCGCCTGGGTCAGCTCGCGCTGGATCCTCGAGGTCGAGAAGGAACGCGACATCGACCTGTCCTTCCGGGTGATGTCGCTGTCGGTGCTCAACTCCGGCCGTGAGGGCCTCCCCGAGCAGTACAAGGAGCTCCTCGACAAGGGCTGGGGCCCGGTCCGCATCTGCATCGCGGCCGAGCAGAAGTACGGCACCGCGGCGCTGCGCGACCTGTACACCGCGCTCGGCACCAAGCGGCACATCGAGAAGCGCGACTTCGACCGCGAGCTCTATGTCGAGGCGCTGACCGAGTGCGGCCTCGACCCGGCCCTGGCCGACGCGGCCGACTCTACCGAGTACGACACGGCGCTCAAGGAGTCGCACCACCGCGGCATGGACCCGGTCGGCGACGAGGTAGGCACCCCGACGATCCACATCGACGGGGTGGCGTTCTTCGGCCCGGTGATCACCCGGGTGCCGCGCGGCGAGGAGGCGCTGCGGATGTTCGACGGCGCCCTGATGCTCGCGTCCAACCCGTACTTCTTCGAGCTCAAGCGCACCCGCACCGAGCCGCCGCAGGTCGACAGCTAGGTTGCGGCGGGCCCGGCCTCGACGACCTCGCGCACCCGGGCCAGCCCGGGGTGGTTGCCGAGATCGGTGACCGACCAGGTCGCGCCGGCCTGGGCCCACGGGTCCGGGTCGTCGCCCGGCGGCAGGTCCACGACCACGTCGAACGGATCGCCGGCCGGGCGCGCCTGGCTGATCTCGCCGACCAGTTCGGCCAGCGCCTCGGGGCCGGGCAGGCCGATCGGGTAGAGGCCGTCCCACCGCAGCGCCCGGCGCACCGGCCGCCGGTTCGGCCACTCGCCCGCCACCCAGACCGGGATCCGGGGCTGCTGCACCGGGACCGGCAGGAACTCCCCGGCCCAGTACCTGGTCAGCTCCTCCAGCCCGGCGTCAAGCAGCTTGGCCCGCTCGCGCGGATCATCGACCTCGCCGAACGGCCCGAACTCGCCGTTCCTGGCGCTGCCGAGGCCGACCCCGAGCGTGAGGCGGCCCGAGCTCAGCAGGTCCAGCGTCACCGTCTCGCGGGCGAGCTTGTGCACCCGCCTGCGCGAGAGCGGGGTGACCATCGGCCCGATCCGCAGGCGGCTGGTGGCGGACGCGATCGCCGCCAGCGCCACCCAGGGATCAGCCACCGCCTGCACCGGCGGGCGGTAGGCGACGTGGTCCCAGACGAAGAAGCCGTCCCAGCCCCGTTCCTCGGCCGCGACGGCCAGGTCGGCCAGCACCCGGGGGTCGGCCAGCTCGTCGAACGGTCCCACATCGATCGCATGCTTCACGCGGGCGAGTCTAACGGCCGGCCCGCCGGCCACCCGGAGGCGGCGGTCTCCCGGCGGCCAAAACCCATTCGACGGAGGCCGCGGGCGCGCGGCACTATGACGGCCATGCCTTCTGACGTGTGGGGAGCTGACGTCGCGGCGCGCTACGACGCCGGGGACCCGGAGATGTTCAGCCCGGCCCGGCTCGACCCGTGCGTGGACGTGCTCGCCGCGCTCGCGGGCGACGGCCCCGCGCTCGAGTTCGCCGTCGGCACCGGACGGGTCGCGCTGCCGCTGAGCGGCCGCGGCGTACCGGTCAGCGGGATCGAGCTCTCGCCGCCCATGGCCGCGCAGCTGCGGGCCAAGCCCGGGGCGGACGCGATCGGAGTGACGATCGGCGACATGACCACGACTCGGGTCGACGGTCCGTTCGCGCTGGTCTACCTGGTGTACAACACGATCGAGAACGTCACCAGCCAGGACGAGCAGGTCGCGGTGTTCAGCAACGCCGCCCGGCACCTGACTCCCGGCGGCCGGTTCGTGGTCGAGGTCGAGGTCCCGTCGGTGCCGCGTTTGCCGGCCGGCGAGCGCGGCCGGGTCTTCGACTTGTCACCGGTCCACATCGGCGTCGACACGTACGACGACCCGGTCGGCCAGCTGCTCTCCTCGCACCACTGGACGCTGATCGACGGCCGCTGGGTCCAGAACTCCGGGCAGTACCGCTACGTCTGGCCGTCCGAGCTCGACCTGATGGCCCGGCTGGCCGGCCTCCGCCTCGAGCACCGGTGGGCCGGCTGGGACCGCTCGCCGTTCACGGCCGACTCCGCCAGCCAGGTCGCCGTGTACCGGAAGCCGGCCGACGCCTGACCGAGCGCGGCGGGCCTGATTGCCCTACCGTTGGGCCCTATGGACGAGCTGTTGGCGCGCGCGTGGCGGATCGCCGGTCCGTTGCAGGGCTGGCTGGCCTGGCTGCTGCACCCGACGTTCAACGTCGGCGTCACCGGGGTGGTCCGGGCCGACGACGGCCGACTACTGCTGCTGAAGCACCGGCTGTGGCCGGAGGAACAGCAGTGGGGCTTCCCGGGCGGGTTCGCCAAGCGCGGCGAGCAGTTCGCCGAGACCGTCGTCCGCGAGGTCCGCGAGGAGACCGGGCTGACGGTGCGCGTCGGCCGGCTGATCGAGGTGCGGGTCGGCGACCGGTACCGGGCCGAGGTGTACTACGAGGCCGTGCTCGTCGGCGGCCTCGAGGGGCTCGCGCTCCAGGAGCGCGAGATCCTCGAGGCGCGGCTGTTCGCCCTCGACGCGCTGCCGGCCGCGATGCCGCCGCTGCACCGGGAGTTCGCGGGACGCGGCGCGACCCCGTGACCTCCCTGACCCGGTGACCACCCGACCCCGTGACAGGAAAATGTCAGGTCTCGGGGAAAGTGTCAGCTATTTGGGCTCGTCGCGGCCGCACGTGCCATGTGACGATGAGGGCGCGGTCGGCTGCTGCCACGGTCGGCCCCCGGAGTGCGGCGTGCGTGGGGGGTGGGGCCACGCCGCACCCCACCGAACGCTTAGTACAGCGTCGCGTCGGCTGACTTGTCGTAGGGACGGATGTCCGACAGGCGGCCGTCGGCGACCTTGGCGGCCCACGCGGGATCGGCCAGCACCGCGCGGCCGACCGCGACGAGATCGAACTCGCCGCGCTCGAGCAGGTCGACCAGCGGGGCGAGGGTGAGGCTGGGCTGCGCCGCCTCGTCGGCGGCGCCGCGGAACGCGGCCGCGACCCCGACCGAGCCGACCGTGATCACCGGCAGGCCGGTCAGGTGCCTGGTCCAGCCGGCCAGCGTGCGACGGTCGGCGCCGTCGAAGGCGGGCAGCCAGTAGCGCCGGGCGGAGGCGTGGAAGACCGAGACGCCGGCCTCGGCCAGCGGGGCGAGGAAGGCTTCGAGCTCGGCCGGGTCCTGCGCGATGCGCGCGTTGTAGTCGCTGCCCTTCCACTGGGAGAAGCGGAACGCGATCGGGAACCGCGGCCCGGTCGCGGCGCGGACGGCGGCGGCGATCTCGGCGCTGAGCCGTACCCGGCCGGCCATGTCGCCGCCGTAGCGGTCGGCCCGCCGGTTGGTGACCGGCCAGTGGAACTGGTCGAGCAGGTAGCCGTGCGCGCCGTGCAGTTCGATCCCGTCAAACCCAGCCGCCTTGGCCTCGGCGGCGGCGCGGGCGAACGAGGCGACCACGCCGTCGAGCTCTTTCGCGGTGGCGGGGGCGGCGACGACGTGGCCGGCCGGGTCGAGGCCGGACGGGCTGATGACCGGCGCGTCGGGATAAGGCGGGCTGCCGGGGCGGCGCTGCGCGCCGAGGTGCCAGAGCTGCGGGAAGATCGCGCCGCCTTCGCCGTGCACGGCCGCCGCGACCTTCCGCCAGCCGTTGAGCGCCCGGTCGCCGAAGAACCTCGGTACCCGGGTGGAGCTGCCGGCCGACTGGTCGACGTAGGTGCCCTCGGTGATCAGCAGGCCGAGCGACGCGGCCCGGCGCCCGTAGTAGGCGGCGACGTCGTCGCCGGGGATCCCGTCGGGCGAGAACTGCCGCGTCATCGGCGCCATCGCGAAGCGGTTGCGGAGCTTGAGCCCGCCGACGCTGACCGGGGAGAACAGCGGGGACGCGTCGGCCCCGTCGAGCAACGTCAGGGGAAGGCTGCTCGCTGCGGTATTCAGTTCCGTCACGAACGCCGCAACCGCGCGGATAGGAGCGCTATTCCGGATGAGAGCCGCCCGGGACCGTTCGGGATGACGGGTTGGTTATTCCTGCTTTTCGACCACGTGCTGCGGGGGCCGGCCGGACAGGACGGCGCCGATCGCGGCCGCCGCCATCTCGTAGGCGGCGTACTCCGATTCCGGTGACAGCCACGCCTGGTGCGGGGTGAGGATCGTCCTCGGCAGCGTGAACGCGGGGTGGTCAGGCGGCGGCGGCTCGGTGTCGAGGACGTCGAGCGCGGCGCCCGCCAGGCGGCCGGACTCCAGCGCGGCGCCGAGGGCGCTGAGGTCGACGAGGCCGCCGCGGCCGCAGTTGACCAGGGCCGCGTCCGGGCGCATGAACGCCAGCGCGTCGGCGTCGATCAGGTTCTTGGTGTCCGGGGTGAGCGGTACGTGCAGCGACACCACGTCGCTGGCGGCCAGCAGCTCGGGCAGGGTCGCGACCAGGGTGACGCCGAGCTCCCGCGCCCGGGCGGCCGGGGTGCGCGGGGCCCAGGCGATGACCCGCAGGCCGAGCCCGGCCGCGCGCCGCGCGACCAGCGCGCCGGTGCGGCCGAGGCCGACGACGCCGAGGACCGAGCCGGTGACCCGCTTGGCGCCGACCGCCCGCGACGACCAGCCGCCGCTCCTAACGTAGCGGTCGCCGACGTGCAGGTTGCGCAGCAGCGCGAGGGTCATCGCGATCGCGTGGTCGGCCACCTCGACATCGCAGTAACCGGGGGCGTGCGCGATCGGCACCCCGGCCGCGGCGAGGGCGTCGACGTCCAGGTGGTCGTAGCCGGCCGACGCGACGGCGACGATGCGCAGGCCTGGCAGCGCGGCGACGTCTTGGGCGGTCAGCTGGGCGGGCGGCGACACGGCGAGGCCAACGACGTCGGGGCCTGCCGGGATCTTGCGGGCGACATCGACGTCGTAGGCTTCTCGGCCCGACTCGGGCTGGTACGCCTGCGTGAAGGCTGCACGGAAACGGGGCAGGATCTCCTCGTCGCCGGCGCGGGTGACGAGGACGACCCGGCCCGCGCGGCCTGGTGCGACCGAGATCTGGGCGATCGTGTTCAGTCCTTGTAGTCCGGGTACAGGCGCTCGACCAGGCGAAGCATAGCGTCCCAGGCGAGGTCGGGGGCTTCGTCGTTGCGGTAGTCGTCGTCGCTTGGGCTGCCCTCAAACTGGCGGGCGGTGTGCTCGCAGACCTCCGGCGACGGGGTGACGAGCGGCGCGCCGCCCGCGAGCGCGTCGACCTGGATCTCGCACGCGCGCTCGAGGTAGAACATGCGCAGGAACGCCTGGCCGGGCGTCGCGCCCACGGTGAGCAGGCCGTGGTTGCGCAGGATCATCACCGGCTTGGCGCCGAGGTCCGCCACCAGGCGCGCCTTCTCGGCGTTGGACAGCGCGATGCCCTCGTAGTCGTGATACGCGACGCGGTTGTAGAACTGGAGCGACATCTGGTTCAGCGGCAGCAGGCCGTGCTGCTGGGCGGCGACCGCGCCGCCCGCCTTGGTGTGAGTGTGCAGCACGCAGAGGGCATCCTCGCGGGCCTCGTGGATCGCGCTGTGAATCACGAACCCGGCCGGGTTGACCTTCCACGGCCCGTCGGTGACCAGCTGGCCGTCGAGTCCCACGATCACCAGATTCGACGCCGTGATCTCCTCGTAGAGCAGGCCGTAGGGGTTGAGCAGGAACCGATGCTCGGGGCCGGGGAGCCGGACCGAGATGTGGTTGTAGATAAGGTCCGTCATCCGAAAGTGCGCGATGAGACGGTAGACGGCGGCCAGCTCGCGGCGCAGCCGCGCCTCCCCGGCCGGGTCCTCGTCGGTCGTCGGCCTGCTGATTTCGGTCACGGTCATGGTTCGCGTCCCTGCCTTGCGTGCCTTCGTTGACGTATGTCGATCTTGAGCGTGTCATGCCGCGCGCGCCCGCGTCCATGGCGGCATCTGACGGTTTCGACCGGCAATAACCGTGAATGACCACTGGGGCGGATACGCCGGTCCGTAGGATCCCGTCATGGTTCACGGCCAACGCGGTGATTTCGGCCAGGGCGGTTTCTTCTCCTCCCCGCGCGGCCGGGGTAACGTCGGCGACAGGGCGCCTCGTGTGCGGGCGAGAGGTGGGGGTCATGCCCGAGTTTCCGCTGACCAACGCGTACTGGCCGACGCAGGCCTCGACGCCGCTGCGCGAGAGCACGATCGGGTCAGTGCGGCCATCACCCCCTCGGGCAAGATCCGCAAGGACGCGCTCCGCGAGCGACTGGCCGACCGTTCGCCGACCTGACGGCCCCGCTTCTTGCTGTTATCCGCCGGAAACGGCGGGTGGACGAGATCACGGATGATTTGCACTCGGATGGCGTGCTTTTCTTCCGCCAGGAAAAACGTCTCCAAGACCTTTAGTTAGCCGTGACTGTTCATGAGTCCGCAGTGCAGGGGCGGGGCAGGGGTGGCGGAGACGTTGCCGGAGGAGAGTCGGGCACGGTCCGTTCGGGATGAGTGCCGTGGAACTTCTGGGTTGGGGGTTACCCGCGTTCGGCGATCAGCTTGGCGATGCGAGTGAGCGACTCGTCCAGGTCCTGGTTGGTGACCACGTCGGCTAGGGCGAGGCGGACGGAGGCGAGCTCGCGGGCCAGGTACTCGGTGTCGTCCTGGGTCCTGGCGGCGACCTGGCGGTCCCGGTCGATGGTGGCCCGGTCGCGCTCGTCCTGGCGGTTCTGGGCGAGCAGGATCAGCGGGGCCGCGTAGGCGGCCTGGGTCGAGAAGGCCAGGTTGAGCAGGATGTACGGGTACGGGTCCCAGTGGTGGACGTACGCCACCGTGTTAAGGATGAGCCAGAAGATGACGAGCACCGTCTGGGCGACCAGGTACTTGCCGGTGCCGAGGAACCGCGCCAGGCCCTCTGAGAACCGGCCGAACGCGTCGGCGTCGTACAGCGCCCCGCGGACCGGCGCGCCCCGGGGGACGGACAGGTCACCTCGGGTATTGCGCATAGACGCGAGTCGTGCCATCTAATTCCCCCCGATCCGTCGCCAGCCCACCGGCAGCAGGCGGTCAATCACGTCGTCGACAGTCACCGCGCCGAGCAGCCGCCCGGCCTCGTCGCAGACCGCGACGCCGATCAGGTTGTAGGCCGCGAGCCGGGCGGCCAGCTCCCGCTCAGGAAGATGGGGCTGGACGAACAGCCGGTCCTCGATGCACTCGCCGATCTGCATCGACGGCGGTCGGCGCAGCAGCCGCTGGAACCCGACGGTGCCAAGGTACCGCCCGGTCGGGGTGACCGTCGGCGGCTCGCACACGTAGACCTGGGCGGCCGCCGTCGCGGGCAGGTGGCGGTCCCGCACCCGGGCGAGCACCTCGGCCACCGCCACGTCGGGCGCGAACACCAGCGGCTGCGAGGTCATCAGGCCGCCCGCCGAGGACTTGTCGTAGCGGAGCAGCCGGCGCAGGTCGGCTGCCTGCATCGACTGCATCGCCGCGAGCAGCCGTTCGCGCTGCTCGGTGGGCATCTCGCCCAGCAGGTCGACGGCGTCGTCGGGCTGCATCTCCTCGACGACGTCGGCCGAGCGCTCGAGCTCGAGGCTGTCGAGCAGCCGGATCTGGTCCTGTTCGGGCATCTCCTCCAGCAGGTCGGCCAGTTCCTCGTCGTCGAGCGCCGCCGCCAGCTGGCTCCGTCTGGCCTGGGGCAGCGTCTCGATCGCGGTCGCGAGGTCGGCCGGCGCCATCTCGCGCAGGCTGGTGAGCTGCTCGGCCAGCGGGCCGGGCTCGAATAGCTCCCGGCATTCCTGCCACGGGACGATGTGCGGGCCGCGACCGAGCAGGCTCCGGCCCCGGCCAAGGGCGAGGGCGGTCACCTCCCAGCCGTTGCGGGCCAGTTCCCGCTGGGTAATGGCCACATCGGCCACGGTGCCTGCCGTGGTGCGCTGGCCGTACAGCGACGACGCGAGGATCTCCCCGGTGCGCTGCGTGAACGGGTCGAGATCGACGTTGCCGCCGAGCAGATGCGCTCCGTCGACTGATATTTCCTTGATCCGGCCGAATGGGACGAAGATCGTGCGCCGCCGCAACCCGACCACCAGGCCGAGGGCGCGCGGCGGATCGTTGCCGGCCAGCGGCCAGATCACCACGTCGCGGACCCGGCCGATGGCAAGGTCGTCGGTGTCGAGCAGCGGGCGACCGCTCAGCCGCGAGGTGAAAACCTGCGGCTGCTCGGCGCCGCCGCCTGCGGCGGATCCCGCCGCCTGTCCCACGGATGACGTCACGCCAACATTATTGATGCCGGCATCAGCCCGGCGCGACAGCGACCCGTGTCGGCCCGCCGTTGCGTCTGATCAGTCGCGCGCCCAGCCGGTCAGCCCGAGCACGTCCGCGATCCCGTTGCCGCCCCAGCCGGCGTTGACGGCGGCGGCCTCAATCCGCAGCCGGTGCACCCGCAGCCGGCCGCCGGCCTGGCCGACCAGGACCGTGACCAGATAGCGGCGCGCGGCGGCGGTGACCGGGGCGGCAAGCTCCGTGCACTGGCCGCCTGCCACGACCGCGACGGTCGGGAAACCACCCGGCCGGTAGGCGCGACGGGCCGTGCGACGGGGAACCGCGATGCTGACGGCCCCGGCCAGCGGGCCGGGCAGCAGCGCGCGGCGAACCGCCACCGCGACCAACACCGGGATGGCGTCCGGATTGAGGACGGCCACGATCGCGACCGGGCGTTCCTCGCCGAGCTGGCCGCTCGACCGGAGGGCTGCGCGGACCAGCGAGTCTTCCGGCCGGTCCCCGTTCCTGAAACCCGCAACGGCGCACCAGCACAGCCCCGAGAACACGGCCGCCACGACGGCCAGTGCGATGAGAAGACCGATCATGGTAGAAACTCTGGCAATATTGGATCTGTCATGACAGTGCCAATCAATTCCGAAGTGGCCCAGATCGGCCCGCAGGCTCTGGCCGATCTGCTCGGCCGCTGGCCCGCCGCCGACGGCCCGCTGTATCGGCTCCTGGCGGCGCGGATCGGCAGGCTGGCCGACACCGGCGAGCTCCCGCCCGGGATCAGGCTCCCCCCGGAGCGCTCCCTGGCGACGGCGCTCGCTGTCAGCAGGAACACGATCGCGCTCGCCTACCAGGTGCTTCGCGACGATGGCATGGCCGAGAGCCGTCAAGGGTCGGGTACCCGGCTGATGCCGCACCTAATCACGCCTGCCGCCGCGCACCGCGCCAACGGCTATTTCGCGGGCATGCTGGGCGACGCCGTCGCCATCGACCTGTCCATTGGGGCGGTCGATTGCGCGCCCGCCGTCGCCGAGGCGCTGCAGTCCCCACGCGACGTCCTCGGCGAGCGGGAACTGGCCCGGCTCACCGTCGGCACCGGCTACCTCCCGTACGGATTGGCTGAGCTCCGCACGGCGATCGCGTCCATGCTCACCACCGCCCACTCCGTCCCCACGTCGGCGGCCGAAGTGCTGGTCACCACCGGCGCGCAGCAGGCACTGGGGCTGATGGTGCAGTCCGAGGTCACGCCCGGCCAGGCGGTGGTGACCGAGGACCCGACCTTCCCCGGCTTCCTCGACGTGGTTCAGCGGGCCGGCGGACGGCTGGTCGGCGTGCCGCCGGGCGACGTGGCCCGGATCGCCGACGCGGTGGCGGCGCACCGGCCCGCGCTGGTCTACCTGATCCCGAGCTTCCACAATCCGACCGGCGCGCTGCTGCCGGCCGCCGCCCGGCTGGACATGGTCGAGCTGGCGCGGCGGCACCCGGACGTCACGTTCATCGACGACCTCGCGATCGCGGAGCTGCCGCTCGACGACGGGCCGCTCGGCGGGGGGCAGCCGCCTCCACCGCCGCTGGCCGCCCTCGCGCCCCGGCTGCCGAACGTGGTGGCGGTCGGGTCGTTCTCCAAGTCCTACTGGGGCGGCCTGCGGACCGGCTGGGTGCGCGCCCCCGAGGGCATCATCGCCAGGCTCGCCGCCGCCAAGGCCGCCGCCGACCTCGGCTCACCGCCCTTCCAGCAGGCCATCCTGGCCAGGCTGGTCCGCGATCGGCACGACGAGATCCTCAAGTACCGGGCCGACTGGGCATGGGACCGGTACGCGGCGATGGCGTCGGCGCTCTCTGCACACCTTCCCGGCTGGGAGTGGACGCCGCCGGCGGGCGGGCTGACGATCTGGGCGCGGCTGCCCGGAGGCGCCGACTCCTCGGCCTTCGCCCAGGCCGCGCTCCGGCGCGGCGTCGCCGTCGTCCCCGGGCGGCTGCTGTCGGTGTCCTCGCGCCGCACGCCGTGGCTGCGGCTGGCCTTCGTCCGGCCACCCGCTGAGCTGGCCGCCGCGGTGCAGACGCTGGCGGCCGTCCAACCAGGCGCTTCGGGTGAGGCAGAATTGTCTGGCACCGTGTCCCGACCAGGAAGCTGAAAACGCGATGAGCTCCGTATCCTCCGCCCGGCCCCGCCTCGACCCGCACGACCCGGCAGGCATCGACTCCCTGCTGAGCGAGGAGGAGGTCGCCGTCCGCGAGGCGGTGCGGGCCTTCTGCGCCGACAAGATCAACCCGCACATCGCCCAGTGGTACGAGAACGGGGAGTTCCCGCAGGCCCGGGAGCTCGCCCGCGAGCTCGGCAAGATCGGCCTGCTCGGCATGCACCTGACCGGGTACGGCTGCGCCGGCATGTCCGCCGTCGACTACGGACTGGCCTGCCTGGAGCTTGAGGCGGCCGACTCCGGGCTCCGGTCTCTGGTCTCGGTGCAGGGCTCGCTGGCGATGTACGCGATCTGGCGGTTCGGCAGCGAGGCCCAGAAGCAGGAGTGGCTGCCGCCGATGGCGGCGGGCGAGGCGATCGGCTGCTTCGGCCTCTCCGAGCCCGACGCGGGCTCCGACCCGGCGGCGATGCGCACGTCCGCGCGCCGCGACGGGGCGGACTGGGTGCTCAACGGCCGGAAGATGTGGATCACCAACGGCACGATCGCCGACGTGGCCGTGGTCTGGGCGCAGACCGAGGAGGGCATCCGCGGGTTCGTGGTGCCGACCGCGACGCCGGGCTTCTCCGCGCCGGAGATCAAGCACAAGGGGTCGCTGCGGGCTTCGGTCACGGCCGAGCTGGTGCTCGACACGGTGCGGCTCCCCGCCGACGCGGTGCTGCCCGAGGTGACCGGGCTGCGCGGGCCGCTGTCGTGCCTGAACGAGGCGCGCTACGGGATCTTGTGGGGGGCGCTGGGGGCGGCGCGGTCCTGCTACGAGACGGCCCTGGAGTACGCCGGGACGCGGATTCAGTTCGGCGCGCCGCTCGGGTCCTTCCAGCTCACCCAGGAGAAGCTCGTCAACATGGCGGTCGAGCTGGGCAAGGGCCAGCTGCTGGCGCTGCACTTCGGCCGGCTCAAGGACACCGGCAAGCTGGCGCCCGAGCACGTTTCGTTCGGCAAGCTGAACAGCACCCGCGAGGCGCTGGAGATCTGCCGCACAGCCCGCACCATCCTGGGCGGGAACGGCATCTCCTACGAGTTCCCGATCATGCGCCACATGGCCAACCTGGAGTCGGTTCTGACCTACGAGGGCACCCCGGAGATGCACACCCTCATGATCGGCCAGGCGCTCACCGGCGAGCAGGCGTTCAGGAAGTAGCACCTCCCGGCGCGCCGGATGGCCTGCCTGCGGCCGGCCCAGGCCCTAAGATCGGGGGCGTGAATCGTGCGGCGCGGCGGGTAATGGCAGGCTGCGGCGGTCTGGGGACGGCCGTCGCGTTGGCTGGATGCGGTCTGCTCAGCCAGGGCGTCACGATCACCGCGCCGGCCGTGATGACGGTGTCGAGCGCGGCCGTCGAGCGGGGCGAGCTGCCGTCCCGGTTCACCTGCGCCGGGTCCCGGGTGCTGTCCCCGCCGATCAACTGGTCGGGCGAGCCCAAGGGCACCCAGTCGATCGCGATCGTGGTTGACGACGCGGACGCGCCGATCAGCCCGTACGTGTACTGGATCGTGTTCGACATCCAGCCCGGAACCGCGGGGATCGCGGAGGGGGTGCTGCCGACGGGGGCGAAGCAGGCCAGAGGCAGCGCCGGGTACGACCGGTACGATCCGCCGTGCCCCGGTTCGCCGGGGCACACCTACCGGCTCACCGTCTACGCCCTCAACCGCGTGCTGAACCTGCCGAACGGCACCTCGCTGACGTCAGCGTGGCGTGCGATCGCAGCCGCCACCATCGGCCGGGGCCGGCTACCCGTGAACGCGTCGTCGTGAGCGCGCGATGCTGACCGCAGATGGGGCAGCCGAATGCTGCTGCGGCCTTTGTCTCAAATGTCGAGTATTGGGTCATTTGGTGGTGAAGTTTCGTGATTCACGAGACAGGTAGGCATAGGGTTGGTAACAATCTAACGAACCAGTGTCGGTTCAAGGGTGCTAGCGACAACGGGGGCAGGTTCGCGTATATGGCCGCGCGCGCCTCGCTAGTGCCAACGCCAGGCCGTGCTCTGCCGGGTGGTGTTGAATGTCGTTCCTGAGCCGTCGGCCCTCGCGGTCAGGTAATCGCGAAGGCGATGCCGGACGTGACGATGAATACGACGACTACGACTACGCGCCTGATGGCTACCGAGGCGACGAAGACGAGAACTGGTCGCCGGGCGAGTACTTCTCACCCGAGGGGATCAAGGGCCGATGGGCCGACGGGCAGCGGCCCGGCGAGCGGCCGGCCGCACGCGGCGGACGGCGCGGCGACCCCGGACGCGGCGATCAAGGGCGCGGCGATTCTGAGCGCGGCGATTCCGGACGTGGCGACCGCGGGCGCGGCGAATCCGCCCGCGGCGACTCCGGGCCGGGCTATCAGGACCAAGCCGGCGGGGCCGGCTATGACGACGACGGTTACAGCGGTTACGGGCCGGGCGGCTACGGCGCCGATGAGTTCTCCACCGGGGCCTACGACCTGCCGGAGGGGGCCGACGAAGAGCGCGGCGACCGCGGCGACCGCGGCCGGCGGCGCAAGGAACGCGGCGAGCGCGGCAGCAGGCTCCGCATCGGCCGCCGGGACCGCGGCGAGGAAATCTGGCCCGACGACGGCGTGTCGGACGAGGACTACTGGGCCTCGGTTGCGTCCGACCGTCCGCTGAACGGCGGCAACCCGGCGATCGAGGCCGATCTGCCGCCGGCCGCCGACAGCCGCCCGACGGGTCGTCCGGGCGGCCGGGGAGGTAGTGAAGACGTGCGCGCCGCGGCCGGGTCGTCCCGGCCCGGTGCGGACCCCCGTGACGTCGGCGACCAGCGCTTCGGCGACGACCAGCGCGGCGTCACCGGCCGCCTCGGCCCGCCCCCAGGCCTGGTCGGCGACCATCAGCCGGGCGGTGCGCCCGGCTCTTCCGGTGCCAGCGCGGGCGGGGTCAACTCGGGCCGGGCAGGCAGCGGGCCGATGGCCGGCTACGCGCCGTCCGGCGGCGCCCGCCCGGGGACGGGCCCGATGGCAGCCCGACC
>DATCGA010000394.1:0-15070 GCA_036509215.1 Trebonia sp. | reverse complement strand
GGCCTGGAAGGCAACTTCTGCCGCTGCACCGGCTACCACAACATCGTGCAGGCGGCGCTGACCGCCGCCGCCGCGATCGGCGCGCAGGAGGCGGCCCAGTGATCCCCCCTTCGTTTACCTATGTCCGCGCGTCGTCGGTCGACGAGGCGCTCGGGCTGGCGGCCGAGCACGGCGAGGACGCCAAGTACCTGGCGGGCGGGCACTCGCTGCTGCCGATGATGAAGCTGCGGCTGGCCTTCCCCGAGGTGCTGATCGACCTCGGCCGGATCACCGAGCTCTCCTACGTCCGCGACGAGGACGACCACGTGACGATCGGCGCGATGACCAGGCACCACGACGTGGCGACGTCCGCCCTGCTGACGTCCGAGGTCCCGCTCCTCGCGCACACCGCGGGCGAGGTCGGCGACCCGCAGATCAGGCACCGGGGCACGATCGGCGGCTCGGTCGCGCACGGCGACGCCGCCTCCGACCTGCCGGCCACGCTGCTCGCGCTGGACGCCCTGTTCGTGATCCGGGGCGCGTCCGGCACCCGGGCGGTGCCGGCTGCGGCGTTCTTCAAGGGGATCTTCGAGACCGCGATCGAGCCCGGCGAGCTGCTCATCGAGATCCAGGTGCCAAAGCCGGCCGTCCCGTCCGCGTGGTCGTTCCAGAAGTTCACCAAGCGGAAGATCGACTGGGCGATCGTCGGCGTGGCGGTCCAGGGGTCGTCGGTGGCCCTGATCAACATGGGCCTGACCCCGCTGCGCGCGTCCGCCGTCGAGGCGGCCCTCGCGTCCGGCGCGTCGATCGCCGACGCGTCGGCCCTCGCCGCCGAGGGCGCGTCTCCGGGCACCGACATCCACGCAAGCCGGGCCTACCGCGAGCACCTCGCCCGCGTCCTGGTCCGGCGCGCCCTCGAGGAGGCGGCCGCGCGCTCGTAACCCGCCAATGATCTTGGAGTCTTTTTTCCTGGCGGAGGATATGCGCGCTATGCGCGTGAAAAACTTCCGCGAAGAACAAAATTTCCAAGATCTTTGAGATGCAGGCGGGCGCGGCGGCCCAGGCGATGTCATAATTTCACTCATTGTCCCCGTGAAATGGCTTTGAGTATCCGCATGTCCTCGCTGAAGGAGCTGCCATGGAACGCCTGAGGTCTCTCGTCGCCACCCCGCTCGCCGTGGCCGCGCTGGTGGCGGCCGGCGGCGCGGTGACGGTCACAACGGCCTCATCGGCCGCCGCCGCCCCGGCCGCCAGGGCCGCCGCCGCCCTGCCGTGCCAGGCGTCGATGAGCAACAGCCACCCGCGCGACTACACGACGACCGATGTGCGGGTGCACACAACCGGCGACGCGTCGGTGACCACCATCGCTCACTACAAGACCACCAACCACAGGAAGACCGGCACGGCCGGTGTTCGCGGCAACGCCACCATCGCCTACTACATCAGCGGCGCGACGCCCGGCTACCGGGTCGTGGTCAGCGTCCGCGTGGTCCGCGGCGCCAGGTCCGGAAGCTGCTCGACCTGGTTCACCCCGCACCGCTAGCCGCCACGCCAGCAGCCGGCGAGCGACCGTCCGCCAACGGGCGCCTGACGCGATGGTCAGGCCCCTGCGTGACGCGACAGCTACATTCGGCGGACAATGGAAGCGTGAGGTTGCGCAGCGTGCTCGCCCGGCCTTTCCGGTACCCGGTCCGGTGGCTGGCGTTCTTGTCCGGCGGCGTTCCCGCCGTGCTGGTTTTCCCGGGGCCCAGCCTGTCCTATCTAGCCTGGTTCGCCCTGGTGCCCGGCATGGTGCTGTTCACCCGGGCCGCCACCACCAGGGAGGCCCTCGCCCGGGGCTGGTGGTTCGGGGCCGGCTACCTGATCGCGATCCTGCAGTGGATGACGCCCGAGATCGGGCCGGGCGTGCTGCTGATCGGCGCGGTCTTCGGCTGCATGTGGGGGCCGTTCGCGATCGCGGTCAGCCGCCTGCTCAGACCGCCAGCGTCGGGGCCGGGCGTGCTGGCCGCGCTGATCGTGGTGCCGAGCTGCTGGCTGATCCCCGAGTGGATCAGGTCCTACCAGGGGCTGGGCGGGCCGTGGGGGCTCTACGGCGCGTCCCAGTGGCAGCACCCGGCCGTCCTCGCGCTCGCCGCTATCGGCGGCATCTGGCTGGTGAGCGTCGCGCTCCTGGTCGCCAACACCGGGCTGCTGCTGGTGCTCGGCGCGCTCCGCCCGGCCCTGCTCGCCGGCCCGCCCCCGACCAACGCGGCCGCGGCCGGAGCCAACGCGGCCGGAGCCAACGCGGCCAAAGCGGCCCCCGGCCGCCGGATCGCGCTCGGCGCGCTCGGCGTCGCCGCGTTCGCCGCCGCCGCCGGGTCGGGCCCGCTCGCGTTCGCGCTGACCGCCCCGTTCCCCGCCGTCCGCCCGGTGACGATCGCCCTCGTCCAGCCGGGCGTCGTGCAGGACGCCACCCAGCGAGTCAACGCCTCAGTGGCGCTGACCAAAGAGTTCAGCGCCAACGGGAAGCTCGCGGCCGAACATCCCAACCTGATCGTCTGGGGCGAGTCGAGCGTCGCCGACGACCTGACGTTCGACCACTCGCTGCTGGGGCAGATCGAGATGCTCTCGGCCCAGGACCACGCCGAGATCCTCGCCAGCCAGGACTCCAGCGTCCCGGGCCCGAGCGACAGCCCGAGCGGCGGCAGCGACAGCACCACCGCCGGCGGCCAGGAGAAGGCCGCCGTGCTGGTCAGCCCGTCCGGCATCCAGGGCCGGTACGTGAAGACCCGGCTGGTCCCGTTCGGCGAGTACATACCGTTCCGCAACCAGCTCGGCTGGCTGACCGACATCAGCCACGCCGCGCCGAGCAACATGATCCCCGGCGCCGGCGCCCACACGCTGACCGTGACCACCACGCCCGACGGCAAGCCGCTCACGATCGGCGTGCTGATCTGCTTCGAGTCCGCGTTCCCCGACATGTCCCGGGTCGAGACCGACCAGGGCGCCCAGGTGATCGTCTACCAGTCGTCGACCTCGACCTTCCAGGGCACCTGGGGCCCCGACCAGCACGGATCGCTGGCGGCGCTGCGAGCCGCCGAGACCGGCCGCCCCGTCGTCCAGGCCGCGCTGACCGGGGACTCGGTGGCGTTCGACGCCCGCGGCCGCGAGCTCGCCTGGCTCGGCCAGGACAGCAGCGGCGTGGTCACGGTTCGCCTGGACCTCCCCGCCGCGGCCGACCGGACGTTCTACGACAAGGCCGGCGATTACGTCATGTGGACCGGCGTGGCGGTCACCGCGCTGGCCGGGCTGGTCCTGTTCATGCGTAGACGCGGGATTCTTGGCAATACCACTGGTGTCGATAGTGGCGCTACGGCAGAATATGACGAAGATACCGGGCAACCCGTGCGCAGCAAGTGAGCACGGAGCCCCCCGATGAGGCCGAGGTCGCAGGGGAAGGCGAACCTCGTCTCAGGGAGGCACCGGTGTCGGTTTACGGCATTCTGCAGGTTCACTCGGCGCCCCCGGCGCTGTGCCCGCACATTGAGTGGGCCGTGGCGGGGACGGTCGGGTCAACCGTCAGCATGCCCTGGGTCAGCCAGCCTGCTGCCCCAGGGTCTCTTCGTGCTGAGCTGACCTGGAAAGGCCAGCCGGGCATGGGCGGCGCGATCACGTCCGCGCTCGCGGGCTGGAACCGGCTGCGCTTCGAGGTGACCGAGGAATCGTCGCCCGGCTGCGACGCCGTCCGCTACAGCTACACGCCCAACCTCGGCATCTTCTCCGCCACCACCAGCGCCAACGGCGACATCCTGGTCCCGGAGAACAAGCTCAAGGCCGTCCTCGCGCTCGGCGCCAACGGCACCTCGGTCCTCGAGAAGGAGATCGAGCGGCTGCTGGGCGCCGCCTGGGACAACGAGCTCGAGCCGTTCCGCCGGGCCGGCGACGGCGCCCCGGTCCGCTGGCTCAACGCGACCGGCTGAGGGCCGGCCCGCCATGCCCCCCTTCGCCCCGTCTGACATCCCGGACCTGTCCGGCCAGACGGCGATCGTCACCGGCGCCAACAGCGGCATCGGCTTCGCCGCCGCAATCCCGCTCGCGGCCAGAGGCGCCCGCATCGTTCTCGCCGTCCGCGACATGGCCAAGGGCGAGGCGGCGGCGGCGAAGATGCCGGGTACGGCCGAGGTCCGCCCGCTCGACCTCGCCAGCTTGGACTCGGTGCGCGCCTTCGCGGCCGCCTGGCAGGGCGACATAGCCCTGCTGATCAACAACGCAGGCGTCATGATCCCGCCGCTGACCCGCACCGCCGACGGCTTCGAGCTGCAGTTCGGCACCAACCACCTCGGCCACTTCGCCCTCACCAATCTCCTGCTGCCGCAGGTCTCCGGCCGCGTCGTCACCGTGTCATCCGACGCCCACAAGGGCGGCGCGATCGACTTCGACGACCTCAACTGGGAGCGCAAGCGCTACCGCCCGTGGCGCGCCTACGGCCAGTCCAAGCTGGCCAACCTGCTGTTCACGAGCGAGCTCCAGCGTCGCCTGACGCACGCCGGATCGCCGGTCAAGGCGACCGCCGCGCACCCCGGCTACGCCGCCACGAACCTTCAACGGCCCCCGGCCGGCCAGTCGCACAGCGGCAGCCGACTCGCCACGTTCGCGATGGTGCAGATCGGCAACCGGGTGCTCGCCCAGGACGCGGCCGCCGGCTCGCTGCCCACGCTCTACGCGGCGGTGGCGGACATCCCCGGCGACAGCTTCGCCGGCCCGTCCGGCCCCTTCGGCCTCGGCCTGCGCGGCGCGCCCACGCTGGTCGCCCGCTCCGCCGCCGCCCGCGACGAGCAGGTCGCCCGCCGCCTCTGGGCGGTCTCGGAGACCCTGACCGGCGTCAGCTTCCCGGAAAGTCAAATTCAGAGCACAACCATTTGATCGAACGGTCCGTGACTCCGCCTCGCCCGGAGCGCTCGCACGCCGCCCGGCCGGCTGACGCACCCCGGGCGCCGGGCGTTCACCGAGGCGTCTCGCGCGTCAATTCGTCGTCACCGCCATTGGTGAAGTACTCCCGCAGCGTGTTACCCGAGCACTGATAGGGCGTGACGCCTGGCGCGGATTCCAGCGGGCCCGAGTTGTTGACGACCCCGTCGTCCCGCAGCACCACCGCGCAGGTTCCGTCTGGGCGCAGGGTCGCTATCGCGCCGGCCCCGGTGAACAGGGTCTGCTGCCCGTTGATGCTGGCGCTGAACTGCTGCTCGACCGCTCTCCAGGTGCCGGTCAGGCAGGCGGCGGGGTCTGACGAGGGCCCGTGCTTTTCTGGCTCGGCCGGGGTGGCGGAGCTCACCCCGGCCTGCCACGACGCGGACCCGGCCGTGCGGGGAGAGGCACGGGAGATCAGCGTAGGCTCGATGGCGCGGATCACCCAGACGCTGAAGGCATGGAGTAGCACATGAGCATCGCCGAACTCACCGGCATCGACGTTCCGACCGGTCTGCTCATCGGGGGGGAGTGGAGCACGGGGGCCGCGACGTTCCCGGTGCTCGACCCCGCCACCGAGGAGCCCATCGCGGAGGTCGCCGACGGCACCGTGTCGGACGCGCTCGACGCGGTCAGCGCGGCCCACGACGCGCTGCCGGGCTGGGCCGCGACCCCGCCCCGGCAGCGGGCGGAGATCCTGCGCAAGGCGTTCGAGCTGATGACCGCCCGCTCCGAGCAGTTCGCGCGGCTGATGTCGGCCGAGAACGGCAAGTCGCTGCGGGACGCCCGCGGCGAGGTGACTTACGCGGCCGAGTTCTTCCGCTGGTACGCCGAGGAGGCGGTGCGGATCGAGGGCACCCTCATGCGCGCCCCGTCCGGCGCCAACAAGATCTTGACGCTGCACCAGCCGATCGGGGTGAGCCTGCTCGTCACCCCGTGGAACTTCCCGGCCGCGATGGCCACCCGCAAGATCGGCCCGGCCCTGGCGGCCGGCTGCTCGGTGGTCCTCAAGCCGGCCGAGGACACCCCGCTGACCGCGCTCGCGCTGGCCGCGCTGCTGACCGAGGCGGGCGTCCCCGACGGCGTGGTCAACGTGGTCACCACGGCCAAGCCGGGTCCGGCGGTGGCCGCGATGCTGAACGACTCGCGGGTGCGCAAGCTCTCGTTCACCGGCTCGACCGAGGTCGGCCGGCTGCTGCTCGGCCAGGCGGCCCAGTCGGTGATGTCCTGCTCGATGGAGCTGGGCGGGAACGCGCCGTTCATCGTCTTCGAGGACGCCGACATCGACGCCGCGGTCGAGGGCGCGCTGATCGCCAAGCTCCGCAACGGCGGCGAGGCCTGCACCGCCGCCAACCGGTTCTACGTCCACGAGGCGGTCGCCGACCAGTTCAACGCCGCGTTCGCGGCCAGGATGAAGGCCATGGTGGTCGGGCCCGGCCTCGAGGAGGCGACCGAGATCGGCCCGCTGGTCAACGAGGCGACCAGGTCCAAGGTGGTCGGCCTGGTCGACGGCGCGACCGGCGGCGGCGCCACCGTCGTCACCGGCGGCGGGGCGCCGGACCGGCGCGGCTACTTCTACACCCCGACGCTGCTCGACGGCGTGCCGTCGGACGCGGCGATCCTCGGCACCGAGATCTTCGGCCCGGTCGCGCCGGTGGTCAGGTTCGCCGACGAGGCGGACGCGGTCCGCTGGGCCAACGCGACCGAGTTCGGGCTCGTCTCCTACGTCTACACCCAGGACCTGCGGCGCGGGCTGCGGGTGTCGGAGGCGCTGGAGGCGGGCATGGTCGGCCTCAACCGGGGGCTGGTGTCGGACCCGGCCGCGCCGTTCGGCGGGGTCAAGCAGTCGGGCCTCGGCCGCGAGGGCGCCCACGACGGGCTGCTTGAGTACACGGAGACCAAGTACGTGGCGACCGACTGGTAGCGTGAAGCACGTCTCACTCAGGCCGCCTTCGGCGTTCGGCGGCCGCGGGATGCAGCTCGGCAAACACAATGAGCCGCCGCGCAACGGCAACGGCAACTAAGCGAGCATAAGCAAACATTAGTCATTGGCTGCCGACCGCAGCAAAAGATCAATCAGAAGAACGTCCGTGAACAATGCCGATAAGGTCAGTCCTTCGGCACCGATGACGTGCTTACAAGGCATACCAGGCATACCGGAGGGACAAGCATGGCGACACCGCCTTCCAGCGGCGAGTTCGAGCGGGACGTTGTGGTCATCGGCGGTGGCGGTCACGTGGGCCTGCCGCTGGCGATCGCCTTCGCTGACCGCGGTGCCCGGGTGGCCATTTACGACGTGAGCGAAGATGCCGTCGAGCGCGTGAACGCGGCCAAGCTGCCGTTCGACGAGCCGGGCGCCCTTCCGCTCCTGGAGCGCGCGGTCGCCTCCGGCCGGCTGACCGCCTCGACCGACCCGGCCGTCGTCGGCACCGCCGAGCACGTGGTCGTGGTCATCGGCACCCCCGTCGACGAGCACCTCAACCCCAACCAGACCGCGATACCGAAGGCCCTGGCCGGCTGCTCGCAGTACATGCGCGACGGCCAGCTGCTGGTGCTCCGCTCCACCGTCTTCCCCGGCGTCACCGCGCTGGTGGAGAAGATGATCGTCGGGCTCGGGGTCTCGATCGAGGTCGCGTTCTGCCCCGAGCGGATCGCCGAGGGCAAGGCGATGACCGAGCTCTTCGAGCTGCCGCAGATCGTCTCCGCGCGCTCGCCGCAGGGGATGGACCGGGCGGTCAAGCTCTTCTCGCTGCTGACCGAGACCGTCGTCGAGCTGTCGCCGGAGGAGGCCGAGCTCGCGAAGCTGTTCACCAACGTGTGGCGCTACATCAAGTTCGCGGCCGCCAACCAGTTCTACATGATGGCCAACGACCGGGGCCTCGACTTCGAGCGCATCCGCAAGGGGCTGTCGCAGGACTACCCGCGGGCGGCCGACATGCCCGGGGCCGGCTTCGCGGCCGGGCCGTGCCTGTTCAAGGACACGATGCAGCTGGCCGCGTTCAACCACAACAACTTCGCCCTCGGCCACACGGCGATGACGATCAACGAGGGGCTCCCGCTCTACCTGGTGCACCGGCTCGAGCAGAAGTACGACCTGTCGTCGATGACGGTCGGCATCCTCGGGATGGCGTTCAAGGGCGAGTCCGACGACATCAGGTCGAGCCTGTCCTACAAGCTCAAGCGGATCCTTGAGTTCAAGTCGGACGCGGTGCTGACCGCCGACCCGTACGTCACCGTCGACCCCCGGCTGCTCCCGCAGGAGGAGGTCATCGCCCGGTCCGACCTGCTGGTGATCGCAACCCCGCACCAGCAGTACCGGGGCCTGACGACGGACAAGCCGGTGGCCGACATCTGGAACGTGCTCGGGTCAGGTGTGCGCGTATGACCGGTGATCTGCCGCGGGTCTCCGTGGTGATCCCGGCCTACAACGAGGGGGACCACATCCTCCCCGTGCTTGACCGGATCTTCGAGGCAGTGCATCTGCCGTGCGAGGTGCTCGTGGTGGTGGACGCGCCCGAGGACACGACGGTTCCCGTCGTCGACGAGTACTCGCTCAAGGAGCCGAGGCTCCGCTGCCTCGTCAACACCTACGGGCGTGGTCCGGCCAACGCGATCAGGTTCGGCATCGACTCGGCGGCGGCGCCGGTCGCGGTCGTGACGATGGCCGACGGCTGCGACGACCCCCGGCAGATCGACGACCTCGCCCGGCTGGTGGACCGCGGCGTCGCGGTCGCGGTCGCGTCCCGCTACATGCCCGGCGGCCAGCAGGTCGGCGGGCCGGGGCTGAAGGGTTTCATGTCCAAGACCGCTGGCAGGTCGCTGCGGGTCCTCGCGCACATCGGGACCAGGGACGCCACCAACTCGTTTAAGGCATACTCGACGGAGTTCGTCCGCTCGGTCGGCATCGACTCGCGGGACGGCTTCGAGCTCGGCATCGAGCTCACCGCCAAGGCGCGCCGGATGCGGCTGCCGGTGGCGGAGATCCCGACCATCTGGCTGGACCGCCAGGCGGGCGTGTCGAACTTCCGGGTGGCCAAGTGGATACCCGGTTACCTGCGGTGGTACCGGTTCGCGTTCGGGCCGCGGCTGACCGCGGAGCAGATCAGGGCCTACGGGCAGCGTGCACGGAAGGAAATAGGTCAGTAAACATGCAGAAGGTTCTGGTCAGCGGATCCGCTGGCTTCATCGGCGGTTACATCGTCGAAGAGCTGCTTGGCCGTGGCGACGTCGTGGTGGGCATCGACAACTACTCCAAGTACGGGAAGGTCGTCAAGTCCTACGACAGCCACCCGAACTACCACTTCGTCGAGGGCGACGCCCGCGACGTGGAGCTGATGACGCGGCTGCTGTCCGACTGCGACCACTTCATCGCCGGCGCGGCGCTGATCGGCGGCATCTCGTACTTCCACACCTACGCCTACGACCTGCTCGCCGCCAACGAGCGGATCATGGCCTCGTCCTGCGACGCCGCCATCGAGGCGCACAAGAGCGGCCGCCTGAAGAAGATGACCTACATGTCGTCCTCGATGGTCTACGAGAGCGCCACCGAATGGCCGTCGGTCGAGGGCTCGGAGCGCGAGATCGCGCCCCCGCTGTCCTCCTACGGGTTCCAGAAGCTCGCGGTCGAGTACTTCGCCAAGGCCGCCTGGGACCAGTACGGCCTGCCGTTCACGATCGCGCGGCCGTTCAACTGCGTGGGCATCGGCGAGAGCCGGGCGCTCGGCGACGAGGAGATCCTCTCCGGCAACGTCAAGCTCGCGATGAGCCACGTCGTCCCCGACCTGGTCCAGAAGGTGCTCAAGGGCCAGGACCCGCTGCACATCCTCGGCACCGGCGAGCAGATCAGGCACTACACCTACGGCGGCGACCTCGCCCGCGGCATCATCACCGCGATGGAGCACCCCGACGCCACCAACGAGGACTTCAACCTCTCCACCGCCGAGTCGACCTCGGTGACCAAGCTGGCCGAGGTCATCTGGCGCAAGATCAAGGGCGCCGACGTGCCGCTGCGGACGGTCAGCGACGACCCGTTCGAGTACGACGTCCAGCGCCGGGTCCCGTCGACCGACAAGGCCAAGCGGATGCTCGGCTTCGAGGCGACCACCTCGCTCGAGACCATGCTCGACGAAGTGATCCCGTGGATCACGCAGGCGGTCGATAACGGGACGCTCTAGCTCCCGCACGTCAGACGGGCCGTGGCTTTAACGCCACGGCCCGTTTTGCTTTCACGGTAAGTAACTGAAAGTAATAGAGACATGGCTCTAGGCTATGCCGAGTGCCCCTCACACTCCGTAGCTTTAGTGCTACGTCGCGTCCATTTCGCCAGGTAGATCGGTTGGCCGATCCGACCGCCGCCTCCCTCGCCCGGCGGCGGCCGTGGTGGGTGTGGGCGGCGCCGTTCGCCCTCATGCTCACGGTGCTGCTGGCCAGGAACGCGTTCCTGTTCTCCACCCCGGAGTACGAGGACGCCGACATGGGGGCCAACTCGATCCTCATCGAGCAGGCCCGCCGTTTCACCCTGCTGGTCGGCAACTACTCGCGGGAGGGCTTCAGCCACCCGGGCCCCGCCTTCCTCTACGTCCAGGCCTGGGGCGAGTCGGTCTTCTGGGCGCTGCTGCACGTCGTCCCGACCGCCTGGAACGGCCAGCTCATCGGGCTCTACCTGCTGAACGCGGGGTTCGCGTCCTGCCTGGTGGCCGTCGTCTACGGCTGGACCCAGTCCGCCCGCGGCGCGCTCGCGGCCGGCGCGGCGCTGGCTCTGTTCGGCGCCCTGCACCCGGCCGTGTTCAACTCGGACTGGATGCCGTACGTGTACGTCCCGGCCTTCCTCGCGTTCGTGGTGTCGCTCGCCTCCGCGTCGGCCGGGCGCCCGGCCGACGCGTGGATAGCGGCGCTGTCGGGCTGGTTCCTGATCCACGGCCACGCGGCCTTCCTGTTCCTGGTCCCGGCGATGGCGGCCGTCCCGGTCGCGGTGCGATCCCTGCTCGCGGTGCGCTCGGCGCTCAGGTCGCGCCGGCTACCCGAAGACGAGGAGCGCGGCGGCCGGCGGGCACTCCTGCGCGACGTGCGCGCCCGGTGGCGCGCCTGGCTGCCGGTCGCCGTGATCAGCGCGGTCTTCGCGCTGCCGCTGATCCTGCAGCTGGCGATCATCGGGCCGGCGAACTTCAAGGCCTATCTCGGCTACCAGTCCGGCGGGACCGCCGGCGGCCACACCGCGGCCCAGGTGGCGGCGTACGTGCTCTGGTTCTGGTGGCCGCACGCGAACGCGTGGGCGGCGCCGCTGATCCTGGCGCTCGCCGCCGGGACGCTCAGCTGGCGGCTCCCGCCCGGCCCGGCCCGCCGCTTCTGCTGCTCGCTGCTGCTGTTCGACGCGCTCTCGGTCGTCGCGGTGACCGGCTACGTGGTGGTCGGCGTCGACTCGATCGACCAGCACTACATCTGCTACTTCTCCTGGGCCAACCCGGTGGTGCTGATCCTGGTCAGCGCGATCGCCGGGTCCGAGCTGCTCGCGTCGGCCGGCCTGCGGCAGGCTGTCGCGGTGACCGCGGCCGTCGCGGTGGCCGCCTGGTGGGTGTTCGCGGCGGCCCCCGCGACCCGGCTGACGACGGTCTACGTCGACCCGGAGAACCCGCGGGCGGGTTACAGCACCGACGCGATGCTGCCGGCCGGCGTCGCCGCGATGGGCGCGCTGGCGGCCGGGCGCACGATCGTCCTGGCCTTCCCGCATAACGCGTGGCCGGCCGTCACCGGCATCCTGGTGCAGGCGGAGCGGACCGGCGTCAGCGCCTGCGTGGCCGACCGGCACTGGAAGTTCATGATGACGAGCCAGTTCATCTGCACCCCGGCCCAGCTCGCGGGCGGCTACCGGATGAGCGTCTACCCGGCCGGCGACCAGCCCGGGAACGTGGCCGCGGTGGCCCGGTTCCTGGGCGCGGTGGCGGCCGCCGGGGGCCTGCGAACGTAGGCGAATTGGTCTCAATCGGTACCGTTTGCGCTGCCTAGGGGTTTATCGGCCACTATCGTGACCCCGTGATTATCGGTGGTTCACGACAGCAGCCCCCGCCCGCCACCGGCCGGGCCGACGACCCGGACTCCGGTCAGGCAGACCCGCGGGCGCGCGTTCTCGGGGTTCCGGCCAGCGCGATCGTCTGGGCCGCCCCGTTCGCGCTGGTGCTGGCGGTGCTCCTGGTCAGGAACGCGTTCCTGTTCACGACCCCGGAGTACGAGGACGCCGACATGGGGGCCAACTCGATCCTGATCGAGCAGGCCCGCCGGTTCACGCTGCTGGTCGGGCACTACTCGCGGTACCACTTCAACGAGCCGGGACCCGCGTTCCTGTACGTGCAGGCCTGGGGCGAGTCGCTCTTCTACGACGCGCTGCACCTGGTGCCGGCCGCGTGGAACGGGCAGCTGATCGGGCTGTACCTGCTGAACGCGCTGTTCGCCGGGGCGGTGGTGGCGGTCGGCTACGGCTGGACCAGGTCTCTCGGCGGCGCCGCGGCCAGCCTGGCTGTGGTCGCCCTGCTCGGCGCGCTGCACCCGACGGCGTTCAGCTCGGACTGGATGCCGTACGTGTTCGTGCCCGCCTACTTCGCCTTCGTGGTCGCGATCGCGTCGGTCGCGGCCGGGCGCGCCCAGGACTGCTGGATCGCGGCGCTGGCGGGCTGGTTCCTGATCCACGGCTACGCCGCCTTCCTGCTCTTCGTCCCGGCGCTGGCGGTCGCGGCGGTGGCGGCGGTCCTGTGGTCACGGTGGCGGGAGAATGTCAAAGCCGGAAAATCTGGTTTCGAACGGGCCCTGGTTTCACCCCCGGCCCGACGGGTCTGGATTCCGGTGGCGGCCATCAGCGCGGTCTGCGCGCTGCCGATCGCGGTCGAGCTCGCGCTGCACTGGCCGGGCAACTTCGTGAAGTACGTCACCTACACCTCGTCGGCCAAGTCGGTCTTTCACACCCCGGTGCAGCTGGTCAGGTTCGTGCTCTGGTTCTGGTGGCCGCACCAGCACGCCTGGGCGCTGGCGGTCGTCCTGGTGGCCGCGGCCGCGCTGCTGACGTGGCGGCTGCCGAGCGGCCCGCTGCGCCGGTTCTGCGCGGCGCTGCTGGCGGCCGACGCCCTCTCCACCGTCTTCTTCCTGGCCTACGCGAAGGACGCGGCCGACGCGCTCACGAACTACTACATCGGCTACTTCTACTGGACCGCGCCGCTGCTCGCGGTCCTGGTGATCGTCCTCGCCGCGACCGAGCTGCTGCCGAGGCGGGTGACCGCCATCGTCGCGATCTGCGCGGCCGTCGCCGCCGCGGCGGCGTTCGCCGTCGCCCCGCTGACCCGGTTCGACCTGGCCCACGTGGACCCGGAGACGCCGGCCACGACGGGCATCGTGACCGACCCGACGCTGGGCCCTGGCACCGCCTTCCTCGCCAAGCAGGCCGACGGCCGGCCGCTGGTGCTCCGGTTCTCCAACGGCGCCTGGCCGGCCGTCACCGGCCTCCTGGTGCAGGCCGAGCGGACCGGCGTCACCGCCTGCGCGGCCGATCCCGCCTGGGCGTTCATGATGACGCAGCAGTTCATCTGCACCCCGGCCGAGCTCCGCGACGGCGCCCCGTTCTACGTCTACCCGCCCGGTCCGGTGCCGTCCGGTATTACCGTCGTCTACCGGCTTCGGCGCGGGATAGTGACCGCAGGGGGTAAGTGAACGTAGCCTAGGGGCGTGGACAGGCGAATATTCGGGCTCGAGAACGAGTACGGCGTTACGTGCACCTTCCGGGGACAGCGGCGGCTGTCACCGGACGAGGTGGCCCGCTACCTCTTCCGCCGCGTGGTCTCCTGGGGTCGAAGCAGCAACGTCTTCCTGCGCAACGGGGCGCGCCTGTACTTGGACGTGGGCAGCCACCCCGAGTACGCCACCCCCGAGTGCGACAACGTTGTGGACCTCGTCGCGCACGACAAGGCTGGGGAAAGGATCCTCGAGGGGCTGCTGGTCGACGCCGACCGCCGCCTGCGCGAGGAGGGCATCGCAGGTGACATCTATCTGTTCAAGAACAACACCGACTCGGCCGGCAACTCCTACGGCTGCCACGAGAACTACCTCGTCGGCCGGCACGGGGAGTTCGGCCGGCTGGCCGACATCCTGATCCCGTTCCTGGTCACCAGGCAGATCATCTGCGGCGCGGGCAAGGTCCTGCAGACCCCGAGGGGCGCGGTCTACTGCGTCAGCCAGCGCGCCGAGCACATCTGGGAGGGCGTCTCAAGCGCCACCACCAGGTCCCGGCCGATCATCAACACCCGCGACGAGCCGCACGCGGACGCCGAGCGCTTCCGGCGCCTGCACGTCATCGTCGGCGACTCCAACATGTCCGAGACCACCATGCTGCTCAAGGTCGGCTCGACCGACCTGGTGCTGCGGATGGTCGAGGCCGGCGTCGTGCTCCGCGACATGACCCTGGACAACCCGATCAGGGCGATCCGCGAGGTCAGCCACGACATGACCGGCCGCAGCAAGGTCCGGCTGGCCAACGGCCGGGAGATGTCCGCCCTCGAGATCCAGTGGGAGTACCTCTCCCGCGCCAAGGACTTCACCGAGAAGAACGGCATCGACCCGATCACCCTGCGCGTGATCGAGATGTGGGAGCGGGCGCTGACCGCGATCGAGGACGGCAACCTCGACAAGATCGCCCGCGAGATCGACTGGGTGACCAAGTACCAGCTGATCGAGCGGTACCGGGCTAAGCACGACCTCCCGCTGTCGGCCCCCCGCATCGCCCAGCTTGACCTCGCCTACCACGACGTGCACCGCGGCCGCGGCCTCTACTACCTGCTGCAGCGCAACGGCGCGGTCGACCGGGTCACTAGCGACCTGAAGATCTTCGAGGCGAAGTCGATCCCGCCCCAGACCACGCGGGCCAAGCTCCGCGGCGAGTTCATCCGCCGGGCCCAGGAGAAGCGCCGCGACTTCACCGTCGACTGGGTCCACCTCAAGCTGAACGACCAGGCCCAGCGCACGGTCCTCTGCAAGGACCCGTTCCGCTCCGTAGACGAGCGCGTGGAAAAACTAATCGCCGGCATGTAGTCAGCACTGCCGCGGGGCGCCGCGGCAGTGCTTCCCGCGCCATCGGCCCCCGATTGAACCCCGATCGGGGGCCGACAGATCT
>DATCGA010000393.1:0-8300 GCA_036509215.1 Trebonia sp. | reverse complement strand
AAAGATATCGGGGCATCAAGCCTGTACTGCCTCCCCGGGGGACACCCCCGGAACCCCGGCCTGTTGCCCGAACGAAGGCTGGAGCCAAGGGTCCGTTCGGAAAATTCAAAGTCCTTTATCCCGAACGGACCCGTGCTCCGCGCGGCACCTCAGCTCTCGCCTTCCCGGGGTCGCCGGGCCGGGCTGACGCCGCTAGCATCACGGGCATGGATCTGGTCGCCGGGGTTGACTCCTCCACGCAATCCACCAAAGTGCTGCTGTGCCGGGCCGAGGACGGGGCCGTCATCGGGTCCGCGAGCGCGCCGCACCCGGCCGGCACCGAATGCCCGCCTGAGCGGTGGTGGGAGGCGCTCACCTCGGCGGGCCGTGACCTGCTGGAACGGGCGGCGGCGGTCGGGGTCGCGGCCCAGCAGCACGGCATGGTCGTGCTCGACGACTCGGGCGCGGTCATCAGGGACGCGATGCTGTGGAACGACGTGAAGTCGGCGCCGCAGGCGGCCGCGCTCGTCACCGAGTTCGGCGGGCCGGCCGAGTGGGCGGCGCGGACCGGGTCGGTCCCGACGATGTCGTTCACCGTCACCAAGCTCCGCTGGCTGGCCGAGAACGAGCCCGGCAACGCCGCCCGGGTGCACCGGGTGCTGCTGCCGCACGACTGGCTGACCTGGAAGCTGGCCGGCGGGGATCCGCGGGTCGAGCCGACGACCGACCGGGGGGACGCCTCAGGGACCGGGTACTTCTCCCCGGCCGAGGGCGCCTGGCGGCCGGACTACGCCGAGCGCGCCCTCGGCCGGCCGGTCGCGCTGCCGCGGGTGGCCCGGCCTGCGGAGGTCGTGGGGCGAACCCCGTGGGGCGCGGCCCTGTCCGCGGGCACCGGGGACAACATGGGCGCGGCGCTCGGGCTCGGCCTGCTCGACGGCGACGTGGCGGTGTCCATCGGCACCTCGGGAACGGCGTACGCGGCCACCGCGAAGGAGTCCGCCGATCCCACCGGGCTGGTCTGCGGGTTCGCCGACGCCACCGGCCGGTACCTGCCCCTTGCCTGCACGATCAACGCGGCCAGGGTGCTCGACGTGACCGCCGGGATGCTCGGCGTTTCCGCGGCCGGGCTGGCCGAGCTGGCGCTGGCCGCGCCGGCCGGGGCTGGGGGCGTGACGCTGCTCCCCTACCTAGACGGCGAGCGCACGCCCAACCGCCCGTCGGCCAACGGCGTGCTCCGGGGACTCACCACCGCCAACATGACCAGGGAGAACATGGCCCGCGCGGCGGTCGAGGCGGTGCTCTGCTCGCTGGCCGACGCGATCGACTGCCTGCGGCCCTGCGGGATCACGCCTTCCCGGGTCGTACTGACCGGCGGGGCGGCGCAATCCGTGGCGGTACGCCAGATCGCGCCGGCGATCTTTGGCCTGCCGGTGGCGGTTCCCGAGGCGGCGGAGTACGTAGCGCTCGGCGCGGCCCGGCAGGCGGCGTGGGCGCTGTCCGGTGCGGACGAGCCCCCGCTCTGGCCGACCTCGGCGTCGGTGACATACGAGGCCGCCGCCACTCCTGAGGTGCGTGAGCGGTACGCGTCCCTCCGCGACGACGCGGCGGCCTGGCAGGTCGGCTGATTTGGTCAACGCGGGCGGGCGGTTGCCGGCCGGGCCCGGTGGTCACGCCTGGGGGTTGGCGGGAACCCGGGAGAAGGCGGCGCAGGCGCCCAGCGCGAGCAGGCCGGCGAAGGCGAACAGGCCGCGGTAGCCCAAGCCGACCGTGATCACCAGGGCGGCCACGGACGGGCCGATGACCTGGGGGATCGAGGACGCGATGTTGATGATGCCGAGGTCGCGGGCTGCGCTCGCCCGATCGGGCAGCACCGTCAGGGACAGCGCCGAGCTGACCGACTGGTACGCGCCGTACCCGGCCCCGAGCGCGAACGCGCAGGCGATCACCGGGTCCCACGAGTTGATGACGGCGAGCGTGAAGCCGGTCGCGGCCAGCAGCGTGGTGGCGAGCATCGCGTACCGCCGGTAGCCCGACGACCGGTCGGCCAGGCGGCCGATCGATACCGTGGCGATGATCGTCGCGCCGGTCGCGACCGAGACCAGGATGAGCTGGCCGGTCCCCGGCTTCGGGTAGTGGATGACGTCCTGCAGGTAGTAGTAGAGGTAGAGCAGGGCGATCGAGTTGGCCAGCTCCATCAGGAACTGGCCGATCCAGACCGCGCTGTAGCCGGTGCCGCCGTTCAGCAGCGCCTTGAGGCCCTCGCGGACGGGCCGGCCGGCACCGCTGAGCTGCACCCGCGGCAGCCGTCGGAGCAGCAGCACGAGCGGGAGGAGGCTGATGGCGTACATGACCGTGACCGCCGTCATCCCGCCGGTCACCGACGGGAAGACCAGGACGATCGCGCCGAAGCCGAGGATGATGCCGAGCGCCTGGGCGACCGCGAGCAGGCCCCAGGCGAACCCCCAGTCCTTCTTCGGCACGTGGTCGATGACCGAGGCCGCCATCGACGAGTAGGCGATGTTGATCGTGGCCTGGCAGAGCGTCCAGCAGATCGCGATGCCGATCACCGACCGCTGCAGCCCGAGCAGGCCGAGCGACGCGGTCCCGCCCGCCAGGCCGATCGCCACCACCGCGGAGCGGTTGTCCGAGGTCACCCACCGGTCGGAGAAGTAGCCCGCGACCGGGTTGAAGATCAGCGCCGCGACGGCGCCCAGGCCGGTCACCAGCCCGAGGTAGACGGCCTTGTGGGAGGCGCCCGCAGATGACTCGATCAGCCTCGGCAGGACGTTCTCGACCGGGGCGAAGAGCGCGACCGAGGCGCCGAAGTACGCCAGCATCAGCACGGCGATGAAGGGCGCCCAGGGTCGCCGTGAGACCGCCGGCTGGCCGGCCTGCAGCGGTTTGGCGTCCTCCGCCGTTGTCACCTGTCCTCGATCCGGTAGCAAGCAGTGCCGAGGCGCACGTTACCACCCGAGCCGACCGGGCCTGGCCACGGTACCAGCGGCGTCGTCGGCTTCATCCGCGGCCGACAATTCGAAACATTTCGATTCCCATCAAGGCATTGAGCCAGCGCGGAAACGTTTAACTATCGAGCCGGAAAGTTCTCACTGGGTCTCACGAATTCATTAAATTCACAAGAAAAGTTCCTATTGACACACTTTGCCGACCCATCTACGGTGCCATTATCCGACAGATCCACACCGAAATTTTCGGAATAGCGCGAAATATTTCGGGAGGCGACAGGAGGGAATTCATGAGACGCCGTAGTCTTCTCGCAATGGGCGCCGCCGGCGGTGCCGCGGGGGTCCTGGGCACCGGCACCGCCGCCTGGGCAGCGCCTTCCGGCAGCAGGCTGGCCGCCAGGCCGAGCTCCGGCCAGGATGGCGAGCCCGATTCGCTGCGCGGGCTGGCCGCGAAGATCGGCCTCCGCTTCGGCACCGCGCTGATCCCGCAGGACATCGAGACTCCCTCGTACGCGGCCATCGCCGGGAGCCAGTTCTCCGTGGTCACCCCGGGCAACGGGATGAAGTGGCAGATCGTCGAGCCGACCCAGGGCACCTACGACTGGTCGCAGGCCGACCAGCTCGTCGCCTTCGCGCAGGCGCACCGGCAGCTGATCCGGGGCCACACGCTGCTGTGGCACAACCAGCTGCCCGACTGGCTCACCGCCGGCGTCGCCAACGGCACGATCACCGCCCCGCAGCTCAAGGAGCTGCTTCATCAGCACATCATGATCGAGGTCACGCGCTACCGCGGGAGGATCTGGCAGTGGGACGTGGCCAACGAATTCTTCCTCGACAGCGACCCCTCGGGAATCGACCCGAACAACTTCTGGATTGCCGCCCTCGGGCCTGACATCATTCCCCAGGCATTCCGGTGGGCGCACGAGGCGGACCCGCACGCGCTGCTTTTCTACAACGACTACAACATCGCCGGCGAGGACGGCACGAACGCCAAGAGCGACGCCGTTTACGCATGGCTCCAGGAGCAGCTCGCCGCGGGCGTTCCGATCACGGGCATCGGGAACCAGGGGCACCTGGACACCCAGTACGGATTCTCCGGCGCGCGCTTCCAGCAGGACCTGGAGCGGTACGCCACCACCGGCGTGAAGGTGGCGGTCACCGAGGCCGACGTGCGCACGTTCGTGAACAACGCGACCGACCAGGTGCCGACGGACAGCCTGGGCGTGTTCGCGCAGCCGTACGAGTACTCCCAGATGCTCAAGGCCGCTCTGGCGGTGCCCGAGGTCATCTCGTTCACCGTCTGGGGCTTCACCGACTCCGACTCCTGGGTGCCTGGATTCTTCACAGGCGAGGGCTACGCGGCGATCTACGACGTGAACCAGCAGCCGAAACCCGCCTACTACGAGCTGCAGTCGGACCTGCGGCTGGCCGCCTTCGGCGCCCCCCGCCGGGTGCGGAGCGGGGCCGGCTTCTAGCCCCGCCGCCGGCCCGCGCGATGGCGAGGGAAATGGGCCGGCCGGCCACCCGGGATCGCACCGGGTGGCCGGCCGGCCAGGCCGCCGAGGATAGGTCAGCGGGTGCCGTAGAGGTGCTCCATGGCCAGCTGGTCCAGGTGCTCGTAGTGCATGCCGCGGGCCCCGAGCTCGTCGGCGTCGACGACCACCTCGCGGACGTCGCGCCAAGTCTCGCCGGGGGCGAGGGTCGGCTCGGCCAGCTCGGCCACCCGCGCCGCCGCCAGCGCCGCCTGCACCTCCGGGTCGGCCCGGAAGGCCCGCGCCTTCGCCCGCAGGATCAGGTAGTTCCGCATGCAGGCGGCGGCCGACGCCCAGACGCCCTCGTCGTTCTCGGTCCGCGGCGGCTTGTAGTCGAAGTGCACCGGGCCGTCGTAGCCGCCCTGCAGGAGCGTGTCGACCACCCAGAACGCGCCGCGGGCGTTGCCCGCGCCGAACCTCAGGTCCTGGTCGTAGCGCGGGCCGGTCTGCCCGTTGAGGTCGATGTGGTACAGCTTGCCGTGCCACATCGCCTGGGCGATGCCGTGCGCGTAGTTCAGGCTCGCCATCTCCTCGTGCCCGATCTCCGGGTTGACGCCGACCAGGTCGGGGTGCTCGAGCGCGTTGATGAAGGCGAGCGCGTGCCCGATCGACGGCAGCAGGATGTCGCCGCGCGGCTCGTTCGGCTTCGGCTCGATCGCGAACCTGAGGTCGTACCCCTGCTCGAGCACGTACGAAGACAGCAGGTTGAGTCCCTCGGCGTACCGGTCGAGCGCGACCCGCACGTCCTTGGCCGCCCCCGACTCGGCGCCCTCGCGGCCGCCCCAGAAGACGTAGGTCTTCGCCCCGAGCTCGGCCGCGAGGTCGAGGTTGCGCATCACCTTCGACAGCGCGAAGCGCCGGACCGACCGCTCGTTGGCGGTGAACGCGCCGTCCTTGAACAGCGGGTGGCCGAACAGGTTCGTGGTGGCGGTGGTCACCACCAGCCCGGTCTCCTCCAGCGCCTTGCGGAACGCGCCGATCCGCTCGTCCCGCTCGGCCGGCGTCGCGTCGAAGGCGAAAACGTCGTTGTCGTGGAAATTCACTCCGTAGGCGCCGAGCTCGGCGAGCTTGCGCACCGCCCGGTCGGCCGGCATCGGCGGGCGCACCGCGGTGCCGAACACGTCGACTCCCTGCCAGCCCACCGTCCATATCCCGAACGAGAACTTGTCTTCGCGAGTCGGCACATACACGTCTGATGTCATGATCTACCTTTCCTTCCAATACCTCTGACCGTAGTGAATCGCTTGTTCATCCGACTAGGCCCTTGCCCCGGTAGCAGTGTTCCCGGTGGGCCTCCGTGTGACGATGCCGCCCAGGCTGTTCATCTCCTGTCGCCGCATCAAGACGAACACGATGACGAGCGGGAGCGCGGCGGTCACCCTCGCCCGCTTGTCAGCTCAGCGCGGCCGCCGTCCACGAGACAGGCGGCAGCTCGATGGTGAGTACGCCGCCGGCGAGGACCGCGCTCGCGTTCGCGGCCGGGGTTACCCGGTCCGGTTCGGCGAGCGTGTTCTTCGCGTAGACGTCGGCGTCGGCCAGCGTGACCGCCTCGATTATCCTGGTGGAGCGCAGGCTGCGCACGTCAATCGTGACCTGCGCGGTCTGCGTGCGGTCGCGGTTGACGAGAAACACCGCGGCGCGACCGTCGTCGACAGTCGCGATGGCATCGATGACGGATGCCTCGCCGTGGCGCGCCGTGTGGTATGTCGGCGTCTCGATCACGGGGCGGATTACCTCGCCGGACGCGAGCCGGCTCGTGATCGAGAACGGGAAGAAGGTCGTCTGCCGCCAGGCGGGCCCGCCTGGCTCGGTCATGATCGGCGCGATCACGTTGACCAGCTGGGCGAGCGACGCCGAGGTGACCCGGTCGCTGTGCTTGAGCAGCGTCATCAGCAGGTTGCCGACGACGACGGCGTCCGCGACCGAGTAGACGTCCTCGAGCAGGCGCGGCGCGTAGGACCATTCGCCGCTGGCCTCGGCAGCCTTCTCGCGCTCCTGGTGCTCCTTGAGATACCAGACATTCCATTCATCGAACGAAAGCTGCATCTTCTTATTCGATCGCTTCTTGTGGCCGACGTGGTCGGCCGTCGCGACAACGGTGTCGATGTAGTAGTCCAGGTCGAGCGCCGAGGCGAGGAAGGAGCCGAGGTCGCCATCGAGCTCCTGGTAGTAGGCGTGGCACGAGACGTAGTCGACGTGCTCGTAGCTGTGCTCAAGTACGGTGCGCTCCCAGTCGCCGAACGTCGGCATGCCCGAGCCGGAGGAGCCGCAGACCACCAGCTCGAGATCCTTGTCGGCCATCTTCATCGCGGCGGCGGTGCGGGCGGCGATCTTCCCGTAGTCGTCGGCAGTCATGAAGCCTTCCTGCCACGGGCCGTCCATCTCATTGCCCAGGCACCACATGCGCACGTTGTGCGGCCGCGGTGTGCCGTTCGCGATGCGCAGGTCCGAAAGTGCGGTGCCGGAGGGGTGGTTGGCGTACTCGAGCAGGTCGAGGGCGGGCAGGATGCCACGGGTGCCGAGGTTCACGGCGAGCATCAGTTCGGAGTCGGTTAGCGTCAGCCACCTGGCGAAATCGTCGAGGCCGACCTGGTTCGACTCGAGCGAGTGCCACGCGAGGTCGCGGCGCACCGGGCGCGCCTCCCGCGGGCCGATCGAGTCTTCCCAGCGGAAGCCAGAGACGAAGTTGCCGCCCGGGTAGCGGACGGTCGTGCTGCCGAGTTCCCGGACGAGCTCGACGACGTCCATGCGGAAGCCGTCCCCGTTCGCGGCCGGGTGCCCGGGCTCGTAGAGCCCGGTGTAGACGCACCGGCCAAGGTGCTCGACGAACGCGCCGAACGCGCGGCGGCTGACGGGCGCGATGACGGCGCGCTTGTCGAGCTCGATATGAGCGTGAGGCAATACAGCGGTCCTTTCTGACGAACGCAGGCGGGCACGGTCGCCGGCCTCGCCGGCGACCGTGCCCGTGCGCCTAGCCCTTCACCGCGCCAGTCAGGCCCCCGACGATGCGGCGCTGGAAGATAGAGAAGAAGATCAGCGCGGGCATCATCGACAGCGAGGTGAACGCCAGGACCCGCGCCGTGTCCTGCGAGTACTGCGAGGAGAACTGCTGCACGCCGAGCGGCAGCGTGTAGTGCACCTGCGAGTTCAAGACGTACAGCGGCAGGATGTAGTTGTTCCAGCTGCCGATGAAGGCGAGGATGGCGACGGTGATCACGCCGGGCATCGCCAGCGGGATGGCCATCCGGAAGAAGAACCCGAGACGGCTCGTGCCGTCGATGGCCGCGGCCTCCTCGATGTCCTTGGGGATGGCGCGCAGGAAGGGCGTCAGGATGATGACCGTCGTCGGCAGGCCGAATGCGATCTGCGGGATGATGATGCCCATCAGGCTGTCGATGAGGCCGAGGTCCTTGATGATAATGAAGAGCGGGGTGATCGCGACCACCAGCGGGAACATCAGGCCCGCGGCGAACAGCGAGTACATCGCGCCCTTGAGCTTGAACTCGTAGCGGGCGAGCGCGTAGCTCACCATGACGCCGAGCACCACGACGCCGACCGTGGTCACGAGCCCCACGATCGTCGAGTTCGAGAATTCGCTCCAGAAGGTGCCCGACTTCAGGACGCCGACGTAGTTGCTGAAGACCCATGGGTTCGGCAGGCCGGCCGGGCTGACTGTGATCTGCGAGTTGGTGCGGAAACCACCCAGCACGATGTACACGACGGGCCCGACGCTGGCCGAGATGAGCAAGAAGGCGATGAAGTAGATGCCCGGGTTGCCCCACTTCTGCGGCTTGTCGGTGCGCTTGGCGGGCCGGGCCCGCAGGGA
>DATCGA010000392.1:0-24044 GCA_036509215.1 Trebonia sp. | reverse complement strand
TCCGCCGGCGGTACCAGCGCGTCGGCCCCGATGTGGGCAGCCGTCGCGGCGCTGACCGACCAGTCGCCCTACTGCTCGGGCTACGGGTCCGGCAACGCCGGCGTCCTGCCCCAGGCGCTGTACGCGGCGGCCGCCCGGGAGCGCTCCTACATCTACTCGGGGGGACCGCAGGAAGCCCTGTACGACGTCACCGGCGGGGACAACGACTACACGCCCTCGGGCTACTCCGGCGGCCGGTACCCGGCGACGCCCGGCTACGACATGGCCACCGGCCTCGGCACCCCGTACGTGACCGGGCTCAGCCCCAGCGGGACCGCTTACAGCACCTACTACCCCGGGTACACCGCGATGATCTGCCAGCAACTCGCGACCCGCACCCTCAACGTCAAGGGCGTCTCACCCGCCGCGGGCAAGGCCGGCGCCGCCGCCACGGTCACCATTCACGGCACCGGGTTCCTGCCCATCGCCGGCGCGGACCTCGTTCGGGAGTACTCCGGCGCGACCCTGCTCGCCACCCTCACCCCGTCCTGCACCATCACGGCGTGCACCGTGACGCTGCCCGCCGAGGCTGCCCGCACCGTCGACCTGCGGGTTTCCGTCGAGGACAGCGCCTACACGGCCGCGGCCCCGCCGGATCGCTATACCTACGCCGGCACCCCGCACATCACCGCGCTCTCGCCGACCTCGGGCACCCATAACGGCGGCACGAAGGTCGTCATCAAGGGCACCAGCCTCATCGGCGTCACGTCGGTGACGTTCGGCGGGAGCCCCGGCGGCAGGGTAACGGTGACCGGCACCACGTCCCTCACCGTCATCGCGCCCAAGGGCACCAAAGGCACCAAGGTCAAAGTGGCCATCACCGCCGCCGGCGGCACCAGCAACACCGCGTACTACACCTACAGCTGACGCCCGGCCGTCAGTGAACTGAGAAGGAACAGAGATGGTTTTCCGGGGAAGGCGGGCGCGGGACCTCGGGTCCGTTCGAGGGAATTAATAAGACTTTATCCGGAACGGAACCGCAGCTTCTCCACACCTCAATTGGGACTTCAGCGAAGGGGCAATCGTCCAACTTGCCCCTTTCCGCGGCTTCTAAGAAGTCAATCAGGCGACCGCCGAATAAAGCTTGAAGCACCACAGTCTGAATGCCGCCTGGGCGTCCGCTCGATACGCTAGGATTTCACCACGCCAAGAACTCCAAGGCAGGACATGAAGGCAAGCAGACAGCGGCCGTCTGTAACGTCGGCGACGCACGCCTTCGAGTAGCCGCAGCGTGGCGGGCCGCGCGCTGCGGATGTCGTATCACCTTGAGCAATTGGCGTTTCTTTGCTTCTTTAACCGGCCAGCGCGACGGGACAGGAAATGGCCGGCGATGTCGGCATGCAGCGCATGATCGACAGACCGAACGTAAGCCAATGAACAAGGGGAAGCCGATTTGAACTCACGGAAGCTGGCGCCCGCGCTCGCGATGGTGGCAGTCGCCGCCCTCACGGCGGCTGGCTGCTCAAGCAGTTCATCATCAAGCAGTGGGTCCACAAGCGCTTCATCGTCGGGGAGCACGGTCGACATCTATTCGAGCCTGCCAATGCAGGGTTCCTCGAATGCGCAGACGATCCCGCTGGTCAACGGCATCAAGTTGGCGCTCGCTCAGGCCAACAACAAGGCAGGGAAGTTCACCGTCAAGTACATCGAGCTTGACGACTCAACAGCCGCTGCCGGCAAGTGGGACCCAACCCAGACCGGGGCGGACGCCCGCCAGGCTGCCGGCGACTCGAAGGCGGTCTTCTACATCGGGGAGTTCAATTCGGGAGCGAGCGAGGTGTCGATCCCGATCACCAACCAGGCGGGGCTCGCCCAGGTCTCCCCGGCCAACACCTACGTCGGCCTGACCACCGACCTGCCAGGCAGCGCCGCCGGCGAGCCGCAGAAGTACTATCCGAGCGGGACGCGAAACTACCTGCGGATCGTGCCGATCGACTCGATCCAGGCGGCCTCAGACCTGATGGCGATGAAGAAGGCGGGCTGCACCAAGGTCGCGGTCGCCAACGACCAGGAGGCCTACGGCGCGGGCCTGGCGAAGCTCATCGGGCTTGAGAAGGGCTTCTACGGCGTCAACGTCGTCTCCGACACCGGGATCGACCCGACCGCGGCGAACTTCCGCTCCTACGCCGCCACAATCAAGTCGCAGGGCGCGGACTGCTTCTTCTTCGCGGGCATCACCTCCAACGGCGCGACGCAGATCGTCAAGGACGTGAACGCGGCGCTGCCGAAGGCCAAGATCTTCGGTGGCGACGGCGTCTGCTCGAGCTCCTGGACCGAGGCCTCGGCGGGCGGCGTCCCCGCGTCGATCGACCCGCTGATGGAGTGCACGGTCGCTACCCAGGACCTGAACGCCTACCCGGGCGGGAAGTCGTTCCTGGCCGCGTACAAGGCGGCATACGGGACCGCCGACCCCGACCCGTACGCGATCTACGGCTACGCGGTCATGCAGCTCGCCCTGAAGACGATCACCGGCCTCGGTGCCAACGGCGACAACAAGGCGGACGTCATCAAGGCCCTGTTCGCAACCAAGTCCACCACGTCGGTGCTGGGCGACTACGGGTTCGACAAGAACGGCGACACGACGCTCAAGTCTTACGGCGTCTACAAGGTCGCCGGGGGCGTGCCGGTCTTCTACGAGACGGTCACGCCGACCAAGGTCGTCAGCTAGTTTCCGGCGGACGTTTTGAGTGGACGCGGAGGGGGCGCTTCGATGCGCTCCCTCCGCGTCTCTACACCCTCGAGAACGCATTCTTCAGCGTGGGGCATGGTGAATACGACAATAATCCCGCCAGGGCCGCCGACGGACCTGCTTGGCCGACTCGGCGCGCTCGGGGCGCGCTCCGGTGTGCTGGCCGCAGTGCGGCACTCCGGCCAGTGGGTCCTCATCGCGGCCCTCGCCGCGCTCCCCGTCTACTACGGCATCCATGACCTGACCGCCGGCTACCAGGCGGGCATCGTCGCGGGTCACCCGGTGGTCCATCACGACCTGTCCAAGCTGGGCTTCAACTTCGCCGAGGGGCTATCCGACGGCGCGATCTGGGCACTGATCGCGATCGGGTACACGCTCGTCTACGGCATTATCGAACTGATCAACTTCGCCCACGGCGATGTCTTCATGATCGGCTCATTCACCGCCGTCGGCCTGTGGGGACCCCTCGGACTCGGGCTGACCACCTCCGCGCTCGGCCTGGCGGGCGGGCTGCTGGTCACGCTAATCGTGACGATGCTGACAACCGGGTCGCTCAACGTGCTCATCGAGCGCGTCGCCTACCGGCCGCTGCGGAACGCCCCCAAACTCGCGCCCCTGATTACCGCGGTCGGGTTCTCCTTCATCCTGCAGAACGTCGGCCTACTCTGGCGCGGCGGCAACCCCCAGTCGGTCGCCGACCTGATCGGCGCGCAGCACCCGGTGTTCACCATCGGCGGGGTACCGATCCTGCGCGGGTACCTGGTCGCGTTCGCGGTGATGATCCCGCTGGTCTTCGCCACGACCTGGTTCATCGGCTCGACGCGGGCGGGCAAGGCGATGCGCGCAACCGCCCAGGACCCGGAGGCGGCCAGGCTCATGGGCATCAACGTCAATAACACGATCTCGCTGACATTCCTGCTCGGCGGCGCCCTGGCCGGCGCCGGCGGCCTCGTGTACGCGCTGTACGAGACGAACGTCTGGTACTTCCAGGGGTTCCAGGCTGGGCTCCTGGCGTTCACCGCCGCCGTGATGGGCGGCATCGGCAACGTCCGCGGCGCCGTCCTTGGCGGGCTGATCATCGGCATGATCCAGGCCTTGTCGGACTCGCGGATCGGACCGGAGTGGACCGAGGCGGTCGTGTTCGGCTACCTGATCGCGATCATGGTGCTGCGGCCCAAGGGGCTGCTCGGCGAGCAGACCAGGGAGGCAGGATGAGCGGGCCGCTCATGACGCCCATCGCCACCCTGCGGGCATTGGCCGGGCGGCTTCCCGTGTGGTGGTCCCGGGTCCTCGCGGCGGCGCTCATCGTCGTCGGCGTGGCGGTGCCGTTCCTCTTCGGCGGCAACGGCGGGTTCATGAACGCGACGATCATCGCGTTCGCCTACGCGGTCATGTCCCTGGGCCTGAACATCGTGGTAGGCATCGCCGGGCTGCTCGACCTCGGTTACGTCGCGTTCTACGCGCTCGGCGCGTACTCAGTCGGCTGGTTCGGCTCTGAGTTCTTCGCCAAGGCCCAGGTCCACGTGCTGGTCAACTCGGTGGTCTCCACACTGCCTGGCGTCCACCTCAACTTCCTGCTCATCCTGGTGGCGGCGGCGGCGATCTGCGCCCTGGCAGGCGTGGTCATCGGGCTGCCCACACTGCGGCTGCGCGGTGACTACATCGCGATCGTCACCCTCGCGTTCGGCGAGATCATCTACGTGATCGCCGTCAACGGGGCGAACATCAATATCGGCGGCGGGATGACGCTGACCGCGGGCAACCTCGGCATCAGCGCGGTCGACTCGCCGTACTTCCCCGGCATCGCCCAGTTCGGCTTGCTCGACCTGAAGCCCTGGTACTGGCTGATCTTCGCGATCCTGCTCGTCGCGGTCTTCATCAACCTGCGGGCGCGGGACTCCCGGCTCGGCCGGGCTTGGATCGCGCTGCGCGAGGACGAGGTCGCGGCGGTGTCGATGGGCATCCCGCTAGTCCGCACCAAGCTGCTCGCGTACGCGATGGGCGCCGCCTTCGGCGGGATGTCCGGGGCGTTCCTCGCGACCTACACCACCCAGGTGAACGCCAGCCAGTTCCAGTTCGGGTTCTCGATCTTCATCCTCGCCATGGTGATCATCGGCGGGCTCGGATCGATCTGGGGCGCGGTTACCGGTGGTCTTGTGCTCGGCTACATCAACAACTGGCTGATCCCCGACGTGCTCAACAACCTGCCGTCGACCTTCGGGTTCCGCTTCCAGCTCACCCAGGTGGAATTCGGAATCTTCGGGTTCCTGCTCGTGATCACCATGCTGCTGCGGCCGCAGGGGCTGATACCCGAGCGACGGCGGCAGCTGGAGCTCACGTCGGCGATCCCGGCCGACGATGCACAGCTCGGCAACGAGCCGGAGGGGACAACGTGAGCGCGGACCTGACCGCGCCGTCGGGCGCCCCGCCGGTCCCTGCGCCGCCGATCCTGCGGGCGGAGCGGATCATCAAGCAGTTCGGCGGGCTCACCGCGGTCAACGACGTGTCGTTCGACATCCCGGCGCGCTCCATCGTCTCCGTGATCGGACCGAACGGCGCGGGCAAGACCACCTTCTTTAACATGCTTACCGGGCTGATCCGCCCCACGTCGGGGCGGATCACGCTTAACGGCAGGAACATCACCCGCGCCAGGCCCGACGTCATCACCCGCCGCGGCGTGGCGCGCACCTTCCAGAACATACGGCTGTTCGGCGCGATGACCGCCATCGAGAACGTGATGGTCGGGCGGCACGCGCGAATGCGGGCAGGCCTGGTCGGAGCGGTTATCCGCCCGCCCTGGGTCGGCGCCGAGGAACGCGCGGCACGCGAGCGCGCCCGCGAGTTGCTGGCGTACGTTGGGTTGCCCACCGGGTCCTTCGACCGCTTCGCGTCGCAGCTTCCCTACGGCGACCAGCGGCGGGTCGAGATCGCCCGCGCCCTGGCGACCGAGCCGGCGCTGCTACTGCTCGACGAGCCGACCGCTGGGATGAATCCCAGGGAATCGGCGGAACTGGCCGCCTTCATGCGCAGGCTGCGGGACGACCTGGACCTGACGATCCTGCTGATCGAGCACGACATGAAGGTGGTCATGGGCGTCTCCCAGCGGGTCACCGTGCTCAACTACGGTGCGAAGATCGCCGAGGGGCCCCCCGCCTCCGTCCGCGCGGACCCAGCCGTCATCGAGGCCTACCTCGGAAAGGAAGGCTGAGTCATGCCGCTGCTCGAAGTCTCCGCCGTCCGCGCCAGGTACGGCGCCATCGAGGCGCTCAAGGGCGTGTCCCTGACCGTCGGCGAGGGTGAGGTGGTCACCCTGATCGGGTCGAACGGGGCCGGCAAGTCCACCACGCTGCGGTCCATCGCCGGGCTTACCCCCGCGTTCACCGGCCGTATCACCTTCGACGGGGAAGACATCACCGGTGTGCCGGCCGACGAGATCGTCACCCGGGGAATTGCCCTGTCCCCCGAGGGCCGACGATGCTTCGCCCGGATGACCGTGCGGGAAAACCTTGACCTCGGCGCCTACCGGCGGCGTGACGCCTCGTCGATCGCTTCGGACATGGAGCGGGTCTTCACGCTGTTCCCGAGGCTGAAGGAACGGGCCGGCCAGAAGGCGGGCACCATGTCCGGCGGCGAGCAGCAGATGCTCGCGATCGGCCGTGCGCTAATGGCGAGCCCTAGGATGCTGCTACTCGACGAGCCGTCGCTCGGTATCGCTCCGGTCCTAGTGGACCGGATTTACGAGACGATCGGCGAGATCCACAGCTCCGGCGTCGCGATCCTGCTCGTCGAGCAGAACGCCAGCCGGGCACTCGACGCCGCCGGACGCGGCTACGTACTTGAGACGGGCCGGGTTGTGCTCGCCAACGACACCGTGTCGCTGCGGAACGACCCCCGGGTGCGGGAAGCGTACCTAGGCGCATGACGAATTTCCCAGTGACTTGCGGAGGTGCCCGGTGAGCGGGAACGGGACGATTGGCGCGCTCGCGCTGTACCTGCTGTTCGCCTGGCTGATCTCGGCGGCGGCCGGTGCCTGGCTGACCGAGCGGAAGGGCTATGGCGAGCGGGCCGGCCTGATGCTCGGCCTGATCCTCACCGTGGCCGGCCTCCTGGTGGCGCTGGTCCTGCCATCGCGCCCCGGCTCGAAGTGGCGGCGCGAGGGCCCGCTCCCCCGCCGCCGACGAGTCACCACACACTAGGGCATGCAGGATGAGCGGCTGTAGGTGCCGACAACCTATGCCACCAGGCGATATTCGTGAATCACGCCTACGGTGCGGTCACGCCGCTGGACCCGGAACTGGTCCAGGTGGAGGCCAGCCCGGCCTCGGACGGACGACCTGCCGACGCAGCACCGCAACCTCATGACGCAGTACGAGGTTCTCCCCTGCCCGACGCCGTGGAGCCCGGCGCGGGGCGCCATAGGGAATGTACCAAATCGTGACCTTTCCCAGAAAAGGCTGTTCAAGTGCATTGCCTTGCTACTGCCAGATCCTCATTAATCCCTCCAGCGGCAATGCCGACGCGCGCATAGGCGTCCCTAACCGAAGCTTAATCGGGACTGTGTAACGTCTCCGTTGCCCGGGAGCCTGGAGAGTGGTGGGTATGTCGTCGAGAAGCGCGCTTGAAACGGCAGACCACATCGCCGCGTGCCTGCGTCAGGTGCGCGAGCCTGTGCGCATCGTCGGCACGCCCGATGGCGGCCCCCGTGGCCTCGCGCTTGCCAGCCAGGCCGCCGGGGCCGGCACCTCCGGCCACACTCAGCTGGGCACGCTACCGGCGCTCTATCCGGAATGGCTCGGCGACCGCGACTTCGCCGAGGTGCACGGGGTGCGCTTCCCGTACGTGGCCGGCGAGATGGCGCGGGGCATCGCCACCACGCGGATGGTGATCGCTATGGCCCGCGCCGAGATGATGGGCGTCTTCGGCGCGGCCGGGCTGGATGTCCAGGCCATCGAGCGCGCGGTCGATGAGCTCAGCGCCGCGCTCGGCCGGGAGCACCCGTGGGGCGTCAACCTGATCCACTCGCCGGCCGAGCCCGCGCTGGAGGAACGCACGGCCGAGCTGCTGCTCCGCAGCGGCGTCCCGATCATCTCGGCATCGGCGTTCATGGACATCACCCCGCCGCTCGCCAGGTGCGCGGCGGCCGGGCTGCGGCTCGATCCGGCAGGCCGCATTGTGCGGCCGGTGCGGATCTTCGCGAAGGTGTCGCGGCCGGAAGTGGCGGAGAAGTTCATGTCTCCCGCGCCGGCCGGGCTGCTGGCCGCGCTCGTCGCCCGTGGCCAGCTCGGGCAGGACGAGGCCCGGCTGGCCGCGCAGGTGCCCGTCGCCGAGGACGTGACGGTCGAGGCGGACAGCGGCGGCCACACCGACAACCAGCCCCTCGGCGCGATGCTGCCGGTAATCCTGGCGCTGCGCGACGTGGCCGCCGCCCGGTACGGGTACCAGCGCCGGATCCGGGTCGGCGCGGCCGGCGGCCTCGGCAGCCCGCAGTCCGTGGCGGGGGCGTTCGCGCTCGGGGCCGCGTACGTCCTGACTGGATCGGTGAACCAGCTCGCCGTTGAATCAGGCGTGTCGGACGACGCCCGCGCGCTACTGGCGCAGGCGGACATCGCCGACGTGATGATGGCGCCCGCCGCAGACATGTTCGAGATGGGCGTCCAGGTCCAGGTGCTGCGCCGGGGAACCATGTTCGGCCCGCGGGCCCGCCGGCTGTACGAGGCCTACCGCGAGTACCCCTCGATCGAAGAGCTTCCCGTGGACGTGCGCGGTGCGCTGGAACGCGAGGTCCTGCACGCCGGGCTGGATGAGGTCTGGGAGCAGACAGTCAGCTTCTGGCAGCGGCGGGACCCGGCTCAGCTTGCGCGGGCGGCAGAGGATGCCAGGCACCGGATGGCGCTGATCTTCCGCTGGTACCTGGGAAACTCTAGCCGCTGGGCGGTCGAGGGTGACACCTCGCGGCGGGCCGACTACCAGCTCTGGGCCGGGCCCGCGGTGGGCGCGTTCAACCGATGGACCGCCGGCAGCTTCCTCGCCGAACCGGGTGAACGCAACGTCACGCAGATCGCGCTCAACCTGCTGGAGGGCGCCGCCGTTGTCACCCGGGCGCACCAGGCACGCACCTACGGGATCCCGGTCCCAGCGCAGGCTTTCACGTTCGTTCCGCGCCGACTGCACTGACAGCCCGCGTTCATACCCCGGCACCGCGAAGAGGAGCGACATGGCATCAGACGAGCTTCAGGGCCAGGTGCCGATCGCCGTGGTGGGGCTCGCCGCCCTGATGCCCGGCGCTCGCGACACGGCCGAGTTCTGGCACAACATCGTCACCGGCCGCGACCTGATCACCGAGGTGCCACCCGGCCGCTGGCCCGCTGAGGAGTTCTACGACCCCGACCCTTCGACGCCTGACACGACCTACAGCCACCGCGGCGCATTCCTGCCCGAAATCGAGTTCGATCCCCTCGCCCACGGGCTGCCGCCGTCTACACTCGCGGCCATCGACCCCGCGCAACTGCTGGGCCTGACCGTCGCCGACGCGCTGCTGGCCGACCTCGACAGGAACTTGGCCGCGCCGCTGGATCGTGAACGCGTCAGCGTCATCCTCGGCAGCTCCACGCTTAGCCGCGTCGGCACGATGGACGCGCGCATCCAGCGTCCGATGTGGCTCAGAGCCCTTCGCGAGCAGGGGATCGAGGAGGCCCAGGCGCAAGAGGTCTGCGACCGGATCGCCGGGCAGTACGTGCCATGGCAGGAGGATTCGTTCCCGGGCCTGTTGTCCAACGTGGTCGCCGGCCGGATCGCGAACCGCCTCGACCTGCACGGCACTAACTGCACCGTCGACGCCGCCTGTGCCAGCTCACTCGCGGCGGTGTCGTCAGCAATGAACGAGCTGGCACTGGGCAAGGCGGACCTGGTCGTCACCGGCGGTGTGGACGTGACGAACAACCCCCTGATGTACGTGTGCTTCAGCAAGACTCCGGCTCTGTCCCCGACCGGCGACGCCCGCCCGTTCTCCGAGGACGCCGATGGCACGATGCTCGGCGAGGGCCTGGCGATGCTGGGGCTCAAGCGCCTAGACGCCGCCGAGCGGGACGGCGACCGGATCTACGCGGTGATCCGCGGGCTCGGAACCTCCTCCGACGGCAGGGGCGGCGCCATCTACGCGCCGATGGCCGCAGGCCAGGCGCGAGCTCTGCGTCGGGCGTACGAGGGCGCCGGGTACGGACCTGACACGGTGGAGCTAGTGGAGGCGCACGGTACGGCGACCCGCGCCGGAGACGCCGCCGAATTCGAGTCCCTACGGCAGGTCTTCGGCGAGACCGAACGGACGGACAGCGGATGGTGCGCGCTGGGTACCGTCAAATCCCAGATCGGCCACACAAAGTCCGCGGCGGGAGCCGCCGGACTGATCAAGGTCGCGCTGGCATTGCATCAGCGGGTGCTTCCCCCGACCATCAAGGTACGGGAACCCAATCCCGGCCTCGGAATCGAGAGCAGCCCCTTCTACCTGAACACCGCGGTGCGCCCGTGGACCCGCCACCCGGGTCACCCACGCCGGTCGTCGGTCTCGAGCTTCGGTTTCGGTGGCGCGAACTACCACGTCGCGCTCGAGGAGTATAGCGAGGGCGATCCGTCACGAGGTCGCTCTGCCGCGCGCGTCCGAGCCGTCGCAAGCGAACTCGTACTCGTCAGCGACGATTCGCCCCGGGATTTGACCGCACGCCTCCTCAAGGGCGGCGACCGCGAACACAAGGCCCCAACCCTGGCCGAACTGGCGGCCGAATCGCAGCGGGATTTCGACCCCGGCAAGCCCTGCCGGCTGGCGGTGGTCGCCACCGATGCGGACGATCTGCGCGAGAAGCTCGACCGCGCCGCCGCGATGGTTAGCCGACAGCCCGAAGCGCCATTCGTCCTTCCCGGTGGCGTCTGCTACGACCGCGGACCCGCCGACCCGGGCCGGATCGCGTTTGTCTTCCCCGGGCAGGGGTCGCAGTACACCGGGATGGGCGGCGACATCGCCATGGCGTTCCCGGCGGCGCAGAACGTGTGGGACTTCACGGCGGGCATACACCTAGGCGAGCACGCTCTGCGCGACGTCGTGTTCCCGGTGCCTGTCTTCTCCGATGAGCAGCGCGCGGCGCAGCAACTTCGGCTCACCGACACGCGCTGGGCGCAGCCGGCGCTGACCGCACACAGCCTGTCCCTGCTCGCGCTGCTCGCGTCGATCGGCGTCGAGCCCGACTGCACAGCAGGCCACAGCCTCGGTGAGCTGGTCGCACTGCACGCTGCCGGTGCCATGGACGCGGAGTGTCTGCTGCGATTGGCCGGGCATCGGGGCGAACTGCTGGCGCAGATCGACGAGCCCGGCACGATGCTCGCGGTCGGTGCTGATGCGGACACCGTCGCGTCAGCGATCAGGGAATCGGCCATCGCAGACCTCTGGCTCGCGAACATCAACGCGCCACGGCAGACCGTCGTCTCGGGAACCGTGCGTGCGATCGAGGCACTGCACGGGCGGCTGTCCGTGGCCGGCGTCACAGCGCGCCGCCTCGCGGTGTCGGTCGCGTTCCACAGCCCTGCGACGCGCAGCGCCGTGGAGCCGCTGCGCGCATTCCTGGAAAAGCTCAAGCTGACCGCGCCCCGTATCGATGTCTACCGCAACGCCGACGCGGCGATATACAGCGGTGAACCCGACGCGATCCGCCGTACACTCGCCGAGCACCTCGCCGAGCCGGTCAGGTTCGCTGACCAGATCGAGGCGATGTACGCCGACGGCGTGCGGACGTTCATCGAGGTGGGCGCCGGGTCCGCGCTCACCGGGCTGATCGGGCAAATTCTCGGCAACCGCGATCACGTGGCGGTAAGCCTGGACAAGCGCGGCCGTGACGGCGTGACCGCGTGGCACGAAGCAGTCGGCCGTCTCGCAGTGCATGGCGTGCCGATGGACCCGGCGAAGCTGTCGCGTGACTGGCATCCAGCTGCATCGAAGCCGGCGCCACGCGCGGACCTGCCCCGAATGTCCGTGCGCATCAGCGGAGCGGGCTACACCGCGCCTGCCGCGCCGGCTTCCGCGCCGAAGCCAGTCCAAGCGCCGCCAGCGTCTCTCACGCACGCCCTTCCCGCACCGAATCTTCTGGAGCCCGTCCCCATGACCGAGCCCGAGCCCACCGCCCATTGGCTGGCCGCCGTGCAGGAGATGCAGCGCCAGACCGCCGAGGCGCACATGCACTTCCAGCGCGTACTCGCAGACTCTCACCAAGCCTTCCTCCAGATGGCCGAGAACACGTTCGCCGCGTTCACCGGGCAACCACAGCCGCTGCCGCAGCAGGTCCCGGCACCCGAGCCGCAGGCCGCCTCCCGGTCGGCGAGGAATCGTTCCGTGGCGGCGGAGCACGCGTCCGTTCGGGCTGCTGTTCTCGATTCTCCCGAACGAATTCGGCTGATCCCGCCACCGGTCCCTGAGACGCCGGTCCCCCAACAGCACATTCCCGAGCCGAACCCGGCCGAGCCCGCTGCGACTACCGAGCCAGTGAGTCTCGCGCTGCTGCTGTCCGTCGTCGCCGACAAGACCGGCTACCCGGTGGACATGCTCAACGGCGGCATGGATCTAGAAACCGACCTCGGCATCGACTCGATCAAGAAGGTCGAGATCTTCGCGGCGGCCCGCCAGCGCACCGAGGGCCTGCCGCCGACCGACTCGCCGCAGATGGCCGCGCTCTTCCAGGCGCGCACGCTGGACGAGGTCATGCGCGGCCTGGCCGCCGACAACAACCCGGCGCCAGCCGTCGCCGATGCCGACGCCGGAGAGCAGGGCCCCACTGTGGCGCTACGCCGGATACAGGTCAGGCCGATCGTCGCTCCACCGTACGGGCTTGCGCTGGCGGGCCTGGCAAACGGACCAATCACGGTCATCGACGGCGGCAGCAGACTCGCACTCGCGGTGGTCGCGCGACTCGACGCGCACGGCATCACGGCCACGGCCGGGGACATGCCCGCGCGCGATGCGTGGGGCGCGATCCTGCTTGGCGGTCTGGCCCACGTGTCAGGCCCGGAGCAGGCCGGATCGGTGAACCGAGCCGCTTTCCAGGCCGCTCGTACCGTTGCCGCCAGCATGGAGGAGCGCGGCGGTGTGTTCGTGACCGTGCAGGACACCGGCGGCTGCTTCGGGCTGAAAGACCCCGATCCGCAGCGCGCCTGGCTCGGCGGTCTCGCGGCGCTCGCCAGGACCGCGGCCAAGGAGTGGCCGCTGGCCGCGGTCAAGGCCATCGACTGTCAGCGCGGCCACCGCAGTGACGCGACCGTAGCCGAGGCGATCGTCGGCGAGCTCCTGAACGGCGGGAGCGCACTCGACGTGGGCCTGCGCGCCGACGGCACACGATGGGCCCTCGCCGACAGCGAGGCCGCACCAGTGCCCGCGTCCGAGGTGCCCATCACCCCCGGCTCGGTCCTCGTAGTCTCCGGTGGCGCCCGCGGCATCACCGCTGCCGCGCTGCTCGCGCTGGCGTCGGCGTGCCAGCCACGCATGCTGCTCATCGGACGCACAGCGCTCGCCGACGAACCCGAGTTCCTGGCACCAGCCCGGGATGAGCAAGCTCTGACCCGGGTGCTGGCCGAACGACGGCATTCGGATGACACCCTGGCACAACTGGCCACCCAGGCTCGCACGGTCCTCGCCCGGCGCGAGGTGCGCGCGACGCTCGCCGATCTCGAGCGGGCCGGAGCCACCGTGCGCTACGCGGCGCTTGACATCACCGACCGCGAGGCTTTGCGCCGCGAGCTTGCCCGCGTGCGCCAGGAATGGGGACCGATCACGGGGCTCGTACACGGGGCCGGAGTCCTCGCGGACAAGCGGATCGCGGATAAGACCGACGAGCAGTTCGATCGCGTCTACGCCACCAAGGTCGCGGGACTCGGTGCCCTGCTCGACGGATGCGCATCCGACCCGCTGGAACTTCTGTGCGTCTTCTCGTCCGTCGCGGCGCGCTACGGCAACCCCGGACAGTGCGACTACGCGATGGCGAACGAGATCCTCAATCAGGTGGCGTATGCCGAGCGGCAGCGACGACCGTCCTGTCGGGTCCGCGCACTCGGCTGGGGCCCGTGGGAAGCGGGCATGGTCACCGCGTCACATGCCGCGCACTTCACCAGCCTCGGCGTACCGCTCATCCCGCTCGCCGCGGGCGCACGGGCCTTCGTCGCGGAACTGGGCACCACCGACGACACGGCCCACGTGCTCCTCGCCGCCGCAGGCGAGGCTGACGGTGACCTCCTCGCACCGGTGCCGTCCAGGCTGGTCGTCGAGGCCTCGGTCAACGCACACACTCATGGCTTCCTGACCGACCACGCCCCGGCTGGCGTACCCGTGCTCCCGTTGGCGGTGGCGATGGAGTGGTTCGCCGCCGCGGGAAGCATCCGCCACCCCGACCGCCCGACCTCGCTGTCCGACATCCGGGTGCTGAGCCGGATCGAACTTCCCGACCTGGCGGCCCGCGGCCACCGGTTCATCGTCGAGGGCACCGAGTCGGTCAGCGATCCAGACGCACTCGACCTCCGGCTGACCTCGTCAGCCGGAGCCGCACACTACCGGGCACGCCTCATCGCGCCGAACGCGCCGCCGCAACTCTGGACCACGCTCGGCGCAAGGGGCAAACCCGTCACCGAGTCCATCTACGAAGCCGCCGTACTGTTCCACGGTCCCGATTTCCACGTTCTGCGACAGGTGATGGATCTGTCCCGGGACGGAACCGAGGCGCGGGTCGTCGGGGTGCGCGCAGTCGACTGGTCCGGCGGTCCCTGGCGGACGGACCCGGCCGCGATTGACGGCGCTCTTCAGGCGGCCGTGCTCTGGGCCAGGCACGCCACCGGCGACGCAACGCTGCCCATGGGCATGGACGCGCTCCGCGTCCATCGCGCAGGGCCGGCGCCGGGGACGCTGCGCTGCCTTGTGCGCGCTACATCCATCGCCGCCGACCAGACCCGCTGCGATATCGCGCTACTCGACGAGGACGGAGAGGTCCGCACCGAATTGCTCGGCGTCAGCCTTATCCGCCGCCCCGACATGACGTCAGAACACGGCGCACGCGCGTCGGGCGCGGTCGCCGATGCCGCCGCCGCGCCGACAGGTCCCGCATGACCGGCCCGGACGCGCCGGGATTCGAACCGATCGCGATCGTCGGGCGCGGATGCGTGCTGCCCGGAGCGCTGAGTCCCGGCCAGTTCTGGGACAACATCGCCGCCGGCCGGGTCAGCCTGGATGCGGTGCGGCCTGAGGACTGGCGCCTGCCGCCGACTGGGTTCGGCGGCAGCGCAGGTTCAGGCCCAGGCAGAATCGCGACGGCCGGCCTCGTCCGGGGCTTCGCAGCGGTCTTCGATCCCGAAGGCTTCGCCGCGGACGCCGAACAGGTCGCGGCGTACGACCCGGCGCTTCAGTGGGTGCTGCACGCGGGTCGGGCCGCGTTGCGTGAGGTAGGAGACCAGGCGCGTCCGGCACGGACCGGGCTTATCCTCGGCAACCTCGGGTATCCGAGCCGGAGCCTGGCGGCGTACGCCGAACGGATCTGGCTGGCCGGCCACCCGGACCTGCACGCCGCCTTCCCCGACGTGCCCAGCGCGGCCGACCCCCGCGCCCGCTTCTGCTCGGGAATGTGGGCACACACCGCAGCGAACGCCCTAGGCCTGCAGGCCGGGTCGCTCGCCCTCGACGCGGCGTGCGCCTCCGCGCTGTACGCGACCAAGATCGCATGCGACCGGCTGCACGACGGTACGGCTGATCTCATGCTCGCCGGTGCGGTGAGCGGCTGCGATGGGCTGATCATCGATTCCGGATTCGAGGTTCTTGGCGCGCTGAGCCCGTCCGGCCGCAGCAGGCCGTTCCAGCTCGGGGCCGACGGGCTCGTCCCCGCCGAGGGCGCGGCCCTCCTCGCGCTCATGCGACTGCGCGACGCGGTGGCCGCGCACGTCCCGGTCCTCGCCGTCGTGCGCGGCATCGGGCTATCGAACGACGGGCGGACCGGCGGGTTCCTCGCACCCGCTGAGGAAGGCCAGGTCCGCGCCATGCGCGCGGCTTACGAGCAGGCGGGTTTCGGCCCGGAAACGGTGGAGCTGCTGGAGTGCCACGCCACGGGTACGCCGCTCGGCGATGCGGTCGAGGCCCGGTCGACCGCCCGCCTCTTCGGCGGACGACGCGATCAACTGCCCATCGGCTCGGCGAAGTCGAACGTGGGCCACCTGCTGACCGCCTCCGGCGCGGCCGGTCTGCTCAAACTCCTGTCCGCGATCCACGATGGAACGTTCCCCGCGACGGCCGACATCGACGACCCCATCAGCGAACTCCGCGCCGGCCCGCTGCGCCTCCTGACGGCGAACGAATCGTGGTCGGGGCCGCGGCGACGCGCGGCGATCAGTGCCTTCGGGTTCGGCGGCAACAACGCCCACCTCGTCGTCGAGGCTTTCGACGGCGCACCGGAGACGTTCAGCGTCGCGGTGCCCGGATACCCTGCACCGGCGGAAATCGCGATCGTCGGCATCGGCGCTCGAGTCGGCGGCATGGGAGCCGACGCGCTCAGGGACGCGCTTCTCAGCGGACAGGTCCCTGACAAACCCGTGCCCGACATCGAGGTCACGCTCAACGGCCTGCGCTACGCGCCGCGCGATCTGGGCGAGACGCTGGGCCAGCAGGTGCTCGTGCTGGAAGCCGCGCGCGAAGCCGCAGCCGGGATTGAACTACCCCCGGAGCGCACGGCCGTCCTGATCGGAATGGGCTGCGACCCGGAGATCGCCCGGGTCCACGCCCGCCGACGCCTCGACGCCTGGCTGCCGCAGTGTGCGCCGGGGCTCGCCGCGGGGGACGGGTTCAGCCCGCCGCTGACCGCCGCCCGTGTCCTGGGCGCCATGGCGAACATCGCCGCCAACCGCATCGGCGGGCAGCTGGGTCTGGCCGGACCGGGCTTCGCCGTGTGCGCCGAGGAGGCCTCCGGGATCGCGGCACTGGAACTGGCCGCCCGAGCGCTGCGGACCGGGGAAGTCGATGCCGCGCTCGTCGGCGCGGTCGACCTCTCCGACGAGCCCGTGCACCGCGCCGCCGTCACGGAGCTCGGCCTCACCGGGAACCCAGCCGACGGGGCCGTCGTCCTCGTGCTCAAACGCCTTGACGACGCGCGACGCGACGGCGACCGGGTCATCGCACTGATCGACCGGGAACCAGGCAGATCCGCGCCCGCCGAAGTCTTCCCCACCGACCTGTTCGGCGCGCCGCACGCCGCACGCGGCCTGCTCAACGTGGCAGCCGCGGCACTCGCGCTCCGGCACCGAGCCCTGCCGCTCGCGGGACAGCGCGCGCAGCCTCGCCTCGCCGCGACCACGGCCGAGGTCGTCACCTCCGTGCTCGGCGCTCCCCCCGTCCATATCCGGCTGCGCGCCGCGGACGCCGACCCCTGGATACCCGGTCCCGTGCCCCGGCTGCACATCTACTCGGGCGCCACGCCATCCGACGTTCTCGCCGCCGCCGCCTCCGGCCGCGAGAGCGACGTCGGCCCGGCCCGCCTCGCCGTCCTCGCCCGCGACCCCGCGCACCTGGCCGGCCAGCTCGCCGCCACCCGCGCCTGGCTCGACGGCGACGCACCGCGTCCACCCGGTGCGGCCTTTCGCGAGACCCCGGTCAGCGGTGAGACAGCGTTCGTCTACACCAAGGGCTCGGCCTTCTACCCGGGCATGGGCTCAGACCTCACGCTCGCCTTCGCCCCGCTGGCCGACGGCATGGACGAGGCCGCCCTGGTCTCCTGGATCTACCAGGGCCGCGACAAGCCAAACGACTCCCTCGACCAGATCATCGCCGTTGGCTTCATCGCGCGCCTGCACACCAGGATCACCCGCGAAGTGCTGGGCATCGAGCCTCAGGCCGCGATCGGGTACTCGTCTGGGGAATCGGCGGCCCTCGTCTCCCTCGGCGTCTGGAACGACGTGACGGCCATGTCCGCCGACGCGCGCGCCAGCGGGCTGTTCACCCGCGACCTGGGCGGCGAACTGCGGGCCGTGCGCCGCTTCTGGGCACGCAATGGCATCGCGGGCGAGCGGTGGGCCGGCTACATCCTCTCGGCAGATCCGGAACAGGTCCGGGCCATGGTCGCCGGCGAGCGGGCCGTCCACCTGACGGCGGTCTGCGCCCCCGGAACCTGCGTGGTCGCCGGGGAGGAGCAGGCCTGCGCGGCCTTTGTCGAACGCTTCGGCGCGGCCCCCCGCATCCGGATCCAGTACGACCTGGTGGCGCACGCTCCCGAACTGGCCGATGTGCGCGACCGCTGGCACGCCCTGCACCGCCGCCCGGTGACGAGCGTGCCGGGAATCCGGTTCTACCGTGGTGCGACCGGCGACTGGTACCACCCGACCGAGCAGACAGCCGCGGACGCGATCACCGAGCAGATGCTCTCACCCGTCGACTTCCCCAACGTGATCGAGCGGGCGTGGCAGGACGGCATCCGGGTGTTCATCGAGCACGGGCCTGCCGCGCAGTGCACGAACTGGATTCACCGCATCCTGGGCGACCGCGAGCACGTCGCGGTGGCCCTGGACACGGTGCGGAACCAAGGCGTGTGGTCGTTGTCGGCAGCGGTCGCGGAGCTGGCCGCCGCGGGCATCCCGGTACGGCACGCCGCGCTGGCGGCCTATCTCGCGACGTCTCCCGCCGGGCCGGAGCCGGGCGGGGCCGCGACGATCACCCTGCCGGCGCGCCTTCCCGCGCCGGTGCTCGAACAAATGGCTCCGCAATACTCAGCTTCCGGGCACACAGCCTCCGAGTACACGGTGATGGAGCGCGCCCCGGACCTCGCTCCCCTGCCGGTCGGCCGCCAGCCGCTCGCGGCCGACCGTCCGGCGCCGCCGCCGCAACCGGCGCAACCGGCCTCCGGGCCGGCCGCAGCGTCGGCCTGGCGGGCATCCATCGCCGCCGCGCACGAGCAGTACCTGGACATCCAGGCCGCCGCGCACACCCGCTTCCTGGCCGGACGCGCCTCGGCCGCGAAACTTGTCGCGGCAGCATCCGGCCAGGGATCGCCGACCGTCCGCGCGCTCACCCACGCCGCCGCCCCCACACCCGTGGCCGGGCCCGTGGTCACACCGGCAACCGCACCGCACGCGACCGGGCACCACGGACCTCGCTTCGACCGCGCCCAGCTCGAACACCTCGCTTCTGGCCGGATCTCCGACCTGTTCGGGCCGATGTTCGCCGTCCAGGACGCCGACGTACGCCAGACCCGGATGCCCGGGCCACCCCTTCTGCTCACCGACCGGGTGACGGGGATGGACGCCGCGCAGGGCTCGCTCGGCACTGGCACCATCTGGACCGAGACCGACGTGCAGGCCGGCGCCTGGTACCTCGACCCCGCGGGCCGGATGCCCGCCGGCCTGGTCGTCGAAGCGGGCCAAGCCGACCTGCTGCTGATCAGCTGGCTAGGGGCCGACCTGCGCAACCGGGGCGAGCGGGTCTACCGCCTGCTCGGCAGCAACGTGACGTTCCACGCCGCGCCACCAGGACCCGGCCAGACCCTCTCCTTCGAGATCCGCGTCACCGGGCACGTCGTGCACGGCCCGGTCCGGCTGTTCTTCTTCGAGTACGACTGCCACGCCGGGGACACGCTTGTGCTCACCGTGCGGGACGGCCAGGCGGGGTTCTTCAGCGACGGCGAACTGGCCGATACCGGCGGCGTGCTCTGGGACGCGTCCGCCGTGAGCCCGCCTCCGGGCGCGCCGCAGGATCCGCCCGCCGTCCGGTGCACGCGCTCTGCCTTCGACTCCGACGCGATCGGCGCCTTCGCTCAGGGCCGCCCCGACGCGTGCTTCGGTCCAGGGTGGGAGGAGACACGCGCCCACGTGCGTACCCCGCTCATCGGATCGGGGCGGCTGCGCCTGCTCGACGAGATCCCCGCCTTCGATCCGTCCGGCGGACCGTGGGGACACGGCTATCTCAGGGCCGAGACAGCCGTCAGTCCGGACGAGTGGTACTTCGACGGCCACTTCCACAACGACCCGTGCATGCCCGGCACCCTCATGTCCGAGGGCTGCTTGCAGGCCGCCTCGTTCTACCTCGCCGCCTTCGGGTACACCATCGCCCGCGACGGCTGGCGGTTCGAACCGGTGCCGGGGCGCACCGCACGCATGCGCTGCCGCGGTCAGGTCACCCCGGACAGCAAGCAGCTGACCTACGAGGTCTTCGTCTCCGAGGTATCGGCAAGCCCGTTCCCGACCGTCATCGCCGATGTGCTGGTCACCGTCGACGGCGTCAAGGCCCTGCACGTGGCGGACTGCGCCGTGCGGCTGGTGCCGGACTGGCCTCTGGAGCACTGGCGGCATCTCGGCCCGCCGACTGTCCAGCGCACAGCCCAGCCCGTACCGCTTCGGCAGCTTGGCGGCCTCGCCGGACACCGTGACGCCGAGCCCATCGCCGAGGCCGGCGGAGTGCCTCTCGGCTACGCCTCGCTGCTGGCCTGCGCCTGGGGCAAGCCCACCGACGGGCTCGGACCGATGGCCGAGGCGTTCACCAGCACGCGGCGTGGACCGCGCCTGCCCGGGCCGCCGTACCACTTCATGAGCAGGATCATCGCTGTCGAGGGCCCGTACCAGGGCATGGCGGTCGGCAGCGCGGTCACCGCGGAGTACGACGTGCCCGACGAGGCCTGGTATTTCGCCGACAACGCCGAGCGCACCATGCCGACCGCCGCTCTGATGGAGATCGCTCTGCAGCCCTGCGGATGGCTGGGCTGCTACGTCGGCAGCCCCGTGCAGATCGACGCGGAGCTGCTGTTCCGCAATCTCGGCGGCGGCGTGCGGGTCCTTCGCGAAGTGCGGCCGGGCACGCGCGTCGCGCGCACCCGAGCCGAGCTCACCAACGTGTCCCGAGCCGGCGGAATGATCATCGAGACCTTCCGGATCGAGTGCCACGCCGACGGAGTGCCGCTGCTGGCGGGCACCGCCGTCTTCGGGTACTTCCTCACCACGGCCTTCGACCAGCAGCCCGGCCTGCCCCCGTCACCCGCCGAACGCGAGCACCTGACCGAACCGTGCGACCACGCACCCGCGCTCTACTACCCCGACCCCGCTCAGCGCGCGCACCAAGCCGGACCCATGCTGATGATGCTCGACCGGATCACCGGCTACAGGCCCGAGGGCGGGGCCGCCGGTCTCGGACGGCTGCGGGCCGAGAAGGACATTGACCCCGGCGAGTGGTTCTTCCGCGCGCACTTCTTCCAGGACCCGGTCATGCCCGGCTCGCTCGGCGTCGAGGCGATGTGCCAGCTGCTCCAGTGGTACCTGATCGACCGTGGCGCGACGGCTGGCCTGGCCGGAGCGCGATTCGAGCCGATCATGACCGGCCAGCCGCTGACCTGGAAGTACCGTGGCCAGGTCCGGCCCACCGATGGCCAGCTCACCGTCGAGCTTGAGATCACCGCGGCAGGCCAGGACGACCTCGGCAGGTATGCCCTCGCCGACGGCTGGCTCTGGATCGACGGCCGGCGCATCTACCACGTGGCCGGCCTCGGCATGCGGGTCGTTCCGGGCGACCAGACCTCGACGGGAGCCACAGCGTGATCACGCAGACCCTGAAGGTACTGCAGGCAGCTTGCCGCCGAGGTCCCGGGCCTGTGCGCCGTTGTCGTCAGCGAGCCGGACGCGCTCAGCGCGGCGAAGGAACTGCGGGTGCGGACCTACCGCAGGCGGGGCATGGTGCCAGGCCACCGGACGTGATCGGACCGGGGCACCGGGACAAGCTCGACCGGTACCGGCTGCAGACCGTGGTCGCCGTGCGGACTGCCACCGGCGGGAGACGGCCGTGACCGGCCCCGCCGGCGCCAGCCCCAGGCAGCGCCCGCCCTGGAGCCCCACGAGCAAGAACGCGGCGCTTGCCGCACTATGCCTTGGGGCGCTGATCCTCAACGTCGATACCACGATCGTGACCGTTGCCCTGCCTGACCTGGTGCGGCAGACCGGGGCGACTACGACCGACCTGCAGTGGGTGGTAGATGCCTACGGCCTCACGTTCGGCGCGCTCGTACTTGTGGCGGGCAGCCTGTCGGACCGCCTGGGCCGCAAGGGCATGCTGCTTACCGGAATCGCGGTGTTCAGCGCGGCCAGCCTGGCCGGATCGCAGGCGGGCTCGGCGGCCGGACTAATCGGCGCGCGCGCCGTGATGGGCGTGGGCGCGGCGATGATATACCCGTCCACGTTGTCGCTGATCTCGAGCGTGTTCACCGGCCGCCGCGAACGGGCCCGGGCGATCGGGCTGTGGGGTGCCTGCGCCGGGGTCGGGGTGGCGGTCGGTCCGATCGCGGGTGGCTGGTTGCTTGAGCGTTTCTGGTGGGGCAGCATCTTCGTGCTCATGGCCCTGCTCGCCGCCGTTGTCGCGGTGGGCGTGGCAGCCGCCGTGCCCACCGCGCGCGATCCGGCCACGCCGCCGGTCGACCGGCTCGGTCTTGTGCTGTCCGCCGCCGGGATGGGCGTGCTCGTGTTCGGCGTGATCGAGGCGCCAAGCTGGGGCTGGGGTTCGGCCTCCACCGCCCTGGTCATCGCCGGCGGCGTCGCTGTGCTGGCCATCACGGCAGTCGCCGAATCGCGGTCGGCGCACCCGATGCTCGACGTCAGTTTCTTCCGCAACCCTCGTTTCACCGCGGCCTCGGGAGCGGCGGCGATGGCGCTATTCACGCTGCTCGGCTTCATCTTCCTGATGACTCAGTACTTCCAGGTCGTGAAGTCGTACAGCCCGCTGAGCACTGGCGTGCGGTTGCTGCCGCTTGCTGCGGCTGTCGCGGTGACCTCGGTAGCGGGCACCCGGCTCGCGGTGCGCATGGGCAACAAGGTCATCGTCGGCGCTGGCCTTGCCCTGTTCGGGCTGGCTATGTTCTGGGCATCGCGGGAATCGCAGGCCACCTCATTCACCACCATGGTGGCCCAGGAGATCGTGCTCGGCGCCGGACTCGGGCTGACGCAGGCGCCAACGGCAGAGGCAGTGCTTGGCGCGGTCCCGGTGGAAAAGGCGGGCCTCGCCTCGGCTGTCAACGGATGGACCCGGCTGTTCGGCGGCACGCTAGGTGTAGCGGTCATCGGCAGCGTGGCTTCTTCGCTGTATGCGAGCAGGCTGCTTGCGACGCTGCCGCCGGACTTGCCGGCCAGCGCCGTCGCCACCGCGAAGGGGTCGGTGGGCGGTGCCGCGCTCGCGGCGCGGCAGCTGCGCGCAGCCGGCCTGCACAACGTGGCGCGAGGACTGGATGCCGCCGCGGTGCAGGCGTTCCTGCACGGCCTGGCCTACGGCTGCACGGTCGCCGGCGGTGTGGCCGCGGCGGGCTTCGTGCTTGTGGCCGTCGTGCTGCCCGGCCGACCGCGCGCGGACGCCGCGGCCCGGCCTTCGGTCATCATGCCCGATGAACCCGCAGGGGACGCTACCTGACGTCCAGCCCTTGTGCTGCTCCAAAATGTCGTAACGGCTCAGCTGAAAAACGGGTGCCGCGACTGGGCGGCGCGGCGGCGCCGCCCGGCCGGAGACGGCCCCAACTATACCAATTGGTCTAAACCTATTTCGTGATTGGTCTAGTCCAAATCTCAATCTGTTGCCGTGGTACTAGCTAGGCTGCCCTGCGGTATTCGCCGATCAGGCCGCCCACGACACGCCGGCGCTCGATTCGGGCGGTGATATCGACGACCCGGCCGGACTTACCCAGCGGAGGCCCTTGCTGCAGGCCCTGGTGCGGGCGATGGCCGTTGTAGTGCCGGGCGTATTCGGCCAGGACCTGGTGGAGATGCCCCTCGCCGAGGATCAACACGTGGTCCAGGCACTCGCGGCGAAGGGTTCCCACGAACCGCTCGGCGAATGCGTTCACCCGCGGCGACCGGACCGGCGTCCTGATCACCCGCGTGCCGTTCCCGGCGAAGACCCCGTCGAAAGCGATGGTGAGCCGGGGCCGCCTGCCTTTGGGAGCGATGGAGCCCGCGATGTAAGTTTCGCCCGCCCACGCGGCTTTCCGCAGGCTGACGATGGCAGCAACGGCATGGCCAGCAAGTTGCCTGTACACCTCGCCAACTCAGGCCTATGGTCTCGGCAGTCCAGCCCACCGCGGATACCACCGTGGTTAAGGGCGCCATGACACCTGGAGGTGTGCTGACATGAGACTGCGAGCGCAGCCCGCAACGCGGCGTTTGTGCAGGGCGATCACGGTGGCTGGGGCGGCGTTGCTGGCCGCGCTTGGCCTGGCCGTGGCCAGCGGCGCGGGAGCCGTCCCTGCGGTGGCGGCCACCTCGTCGTGCACCGCCGCCTACAGCGTGCAAAGCGACTGGGGCAGCG
>DATCGA010000391.1:0-50670 GCA_036509215.1 Trebonia sp. | reverse complement strand
TACGTCTACTACGGGTAACTTGACGAGCCCGGCCAGCTGCCCGCCGTCGATTACCCAATCGGCTGCGGGCTGCTGGCTTTCGCCGTGGAGCGGCGAGAAAGTTTGCAAGAAGAACTGAGAATTTTTTAAGTGCGCGATTCGATTGCGTCCGTCGCCGTCCACCTCGCGGCGGTTTCTGTCACCGTAGGACCGCCAGCCAAGCGGAGCACGTGAATCGACATATTGATCAGCTGCCCTCAACGGGGGTCGATTTAATCAGGCGTCCTGTCACGGATCGGTTGCCACTCTGTCATCGGTAAGCGTGTTCCGTCACATGCGGGTCCGGACAGCTCCGGGCCGCGCCAGGGCCTTGGGGCGCGAACGCAAATTACTCAAAGTAATATTTCGACTACCCCTTGCGATCATACTGTGAGTTAATGTACGCTACTTTATGTAATCAGCCCAACGCTGGCGATGATCGACGCGACAGACGTGCCGCGTCGTGCGGGCCGCCTGAGCCGGGTGGCGGGCTGCTGGCCTCGGCTTTCGCATGGAGGAATCATGCGCATTCGTCGCACCATCATCGCCCCACTCATCCTCACGATCGGCGCCGTCGGATCGCTCGTCGCCGCCCCCGCGGTGGCCGCTGTCGCCTCGGTCGCCCCCACTGCCCCGGTGGCAGCGAGCAGCAACGCCTACATCTACCACACGTGATCTAGCGCGCCCGGTCAGCGGCCCGCCGTCGATTACTCAATCGATGGCGGGCCGCTGCTTTGCCCGGCGTCCTAATACCACCAGCCACTTAGTTGACTGCTATCGCTCCCTTGTCATCCGTGTCATGCGCAAGTGCGTGCGTAGACACGATTGGATCACCTGGGGGAAGATATAGGCTGATCTACTGGTTTCGGCAATTCTTTCCGTGAAATATTCAAGAGCGGTACCACTTGTCTGTCCACAGTCGGAAGGAGGCACACCCGTTGGTCGAAGAGGGCAGTCCTACGGTCCGTCGCCTCCGGCTCGCGGCCGAGCTGCGGTCGCTGCGCGAGGCGAAAGGGGTGAGCGGGGAGACGGTGGCCCGCAACCTCCGGTGGTCGCCGTCGAAGATCAGCCGGTACGAGCGGGCCAAGACCGGCCTGCGGCCCCGCGAGGTCGAGCGGCTGCTCGACTACTACGCTGTCAAGGGCGCGCACCGCCAGATGCTGCTCGCGCTCGCCCAGGACGCCTCCCAGAAGGGCTGGTGGGAGGAGTTCGCCGACTCCGTCCCGGAGGACTACCAGCAGTTCATCGGCCTCGAGCACGAGGCCACGGCGGTCGCCATCTGGCACGTCGACGTCGTCGCCGGGCTGCTGCAGACCGAGGGCTACGCGCGGCACATCATCGACAGCTACGACCGGGTCGAGCCGATCGCGCCGTCCCAGGTCACCCGGCTGGTGCGGGTCCGCCTCCGCCGTCAGCAGGTGCTCGACCGGCTCGGGCTCAAGATCTCGGTCGTGCTCGACGAGTCCGTCCTGCTCCGGCGCATCGGCACCGACCGGGTGATGTACGACCAGTTGCAGCGGCTGGCCGGCGAGTGCGAGCGGCCCAACATGACCCTGCAGATCCTGCCGCTCGACGCCCAGCACACGGTCATCGGCGAGTCCTTCGTGCTGTTCGGCTTCGAGGCTGACGGCGACGCGGTGCTCAAGGACGTCGTCTCCACCGAGCAGATGCGCAGCGGCTTCATCCTTGAGGGTGAGCGCGAGACCCACCTGCACCGCGTCGCGTTCCGTACCCTCAACGAGGCCGCGCTCTCCCCGGCCGACTCCAGGAAGCTGATCCTGGAAACCGCAGAGTCGCGCTGGTCGGTCAACCGGGCTTCCGTCCCCCAGGCCACAGCCTCCTAGCTTCCGGCCTCACCCCGGTCAAGCGCTGCCGCCGAGGCGCTGGCCCGTCACCTGTCGCCTACGCCACCGACCGGCCCGGCATCCTGTCGCCTACGCCACCGACCGCGTCTAGTGGTGTCGATGGCGTAGCCGACAGAACCTCAATGCGGTCGATGGCGCAGCTCACAGGTCTGCGCGCTTGGCGGGATACCCGGTATGCGCTATTGGCATGAGCCAATGTTCTTTTCAAATACTTATGTGAATTTTTTAGTAATTAGGGGCTACGAGGCGCTTGCTGGCCCAGTAGTGCCGGTTGGGTTAAAGCAGGCCCATGATGCGTGTGGTGCTGTTAACCTGCGCATGCGGCTACCCTTGTTGGTATTGCTGGTAGCCGTGTGTGAGGGAAGCACACCAATCAGTGAGGGGTAGCGTGACCATGTCTACGCTCGGTAGTCAGCCAGAGTGGGTGAAGAGCTCGCTTAGTTTCGCCAACGGCAACTGCGTCGAAATAGCAGACCTGTCCGGCGGCGAGATCGGTGTTCGCAACAGTCGGGAGGCGGCAGGGGCGGTCCTGCGGTTCACGCCCGACGAGTGGCACGCGTTCATCGGTGGCGTCAGGAACGGTGAATTCGACCGCTTTGGCGGCTGATCGGCCCACGTTGTACTAGCGCGAAAAAGCGGGCTCCCCCCTCAGGGAGCCCGCTTTCGTCGTTTCCTGGCCGTTGCGGCGCGCTCAGCGGTTCGTGAGGCTTGGCCTCGGGGCGGCCGACCTGGACGGTGGAGTGGCGCAAACGCTGAGGAGAGACGGGCTGCTTCGTTGACTGACTTCGAAATACGGCAGCTGACCGATGTCTTGCGCTGAAAGTTGCAGCACCATTCTTATAGCAAAAGTCAACTGGCAACCGGACGCTCCCGAGCAAGAGCAGAGGCGAGGGCGCAGGCGCGTTGCCAGGTCCAACCTAGCCCCTGAACCCCGGCTGGGTTGGGCACTTAGCTCCCCTGCGGGCAACGGTTGTGACGATCCCGCGATTCCACACCGCAGTCCAAGCCCGATGTCGCGCGGGCACGGAACTGCCCGCAGGGGATAGGCGGGGACGGTGAGCCGAAAGCCCCCGGAGGCTCACCGTCCCAGCCGCGACGGCTGCGAAAGACGCAGAGGAACTCATGTCAGCGAAGGGACATCGTGGGAACCCCAATGGTGGGAAGCCGCCCGGTACGGGCACCGAAGATTGACACCTGGATCAAAAGCTCGCTGAGCTTTGCCAACGGCAACTGCGTCGAGGTGGCGGACCTGCGTGGAGGCGAAATCGGGGTCCGCAACAGCAGGGACTCGGCCGGACTGGTCCTGCGGTTCACGCCGGACGAGTGGCACGCCTTCATCGGCGGCGTCAGGAACGGCGAGTTCGACGGCTTCGGCCTGAACTGACCCACGGGTCGCGCCGTGGGCGCGCCGGACCGGGAGCTCAGGCCTGGTCCGGCGCGTCCTCGCGCTGCTGCACGGCGAGCTGGGCGCGGACGTCGTCCATGTCGAGGCCCTTGACGGCCTCGATGAGCTTCTCAAGCGACGCGGCTGGGAGCGCGCCCGCCTGGGAGAACACCAGCACGCCGTCCCTGAACGCCATCAGCGTGGGGATCGAGGTGATCTTGGCGGAGCCCGCGAGTCCCTGCTGGTCCTCGGTGTCGATCTTGCCGAACGTGATGTCGGCGTGGGTCTCGCTGGCGGCCTCGAAGACGGGTGCGAACATCCGGCAGGGCCCGCACCAGGACGCCCACCAGTCGACGAGCGTGATGCCCTCCTTGGTGACGACCTCTTCGAACGTCTCCTCGGTCAGTGCGACGGTGCTCATCTTCGCTCCTTCAGCGGTTCTGGGGGACAAGCGCGTACGACCGGTATAACGCGTGCGGCCAGCACTCATTCCCCGGGCCGCCTGGGCGGGACGGGGTGGGATGGAACGGTCCTGGTTCTACCCGATCGCTCTGGCTACCGCGATCGCGATGGCGGCCACCAGGTTGGAGTAGACCGCGCGGGCGGAACTGGCGAGCCCGGCGGTGCCGGCCGGGTCGACGGTGACGATCAGCCGTCCGTCGGCCAGCGCCCTGGTCAGCCGGGCGGCCGAGTCGGCGTCCGGCCGCCGCTCGGCCCGGGCCGCGAGAACGTCGCGGAGCGAGTCGCGCAGCCGGAGCAGGGCGCCGTGCTCTGAGCCGCTCAGCGTCGCGCCCTCGTCGGCCGGGAGCAGGCCCGTCGCGCGGAGCCAGCCGGCCGCCTCCTCGCGAGTGGCCAGCGGGTCCGCGCTGGCGCGGGAGGTGTCGGCGAGCGACGAGATCAGGTTCAGCGCGTCGGCGGCGGGCGCGCGGCCGGCGGGTGTGGCGGAGAGATCGGGGACGGTCACTCTCTGATCGTAACGACCTAATGCGGGCGGCGCTGCCACGGGGGAAATCCATTTCAGGCCGTCGTCGCCCGGGCGAGCGCCGCGGCTCGGCCGGGCAGCAGCGGGAACGACCGCTCGGCGCGGGCGGGCAGCAGGTAGTTGCCGCGCTTGGTGACGAAGATGAACTCGTTGATGCCGTTGTTCACGGTGTCGGTGATCGACGGGTTCCGCAGCTGCGCGCCGCTGGCGTTCATCGCCGTCCTGGTGGCGACGAAGTCCTCGATCGCGGCCTGCAGGGCGACGAAGTGCAGCCCGGCCTCGCCGCCGTCGGTGGTGTCGAAGTCCCGTCGCGCGATGATCGGCCTCCCCTTTCTGCGGGCGGCGGCCGTCGTCTGGGCGTGCCCGACCACGCCGTACCGGCTGATCGCCTGGCCGAGCAGGCTGGGATCGCTCTCGGCGTCGGTGGTGAAGCGGCTCACCTGCTCCTGGGTGACCTGCGGGGCGTACATGCGGGCGACCCGCTCCTGCTGTGACAGCTGCGCGTACCAGGTGTCAAGCCGCAGCCGCAGGTAGCTCGCGTGCATCGTGGTCCCGCCCGCGAACGGGCCGTCGGGGATCGTCACGTCGTCCTCGGTCGCCTGGTTCCGCTTCAGGGCCGACTTGAACCCCATGAACAGCGGCGCGTCGCCCGGGACGGGCCGGCCGCCGGGGATGCCGCCGGTGCGCTGCCGCTCGGCGGGCAGGCCGGTGCCGACGAACCCGGTCCGGGTCTCCCGCCATCGCAGCGCGGCCGAGACGTCGAGCGGCTCGGCGGCGTCGGTGTAGTAGGGGATGGGGGTGCCGCCGGTGAGTGCGGCCTCGATCTCCGCCAGTCGCGTCTCGTCGTCGGAGGCGAGGTGCAGGCAGAGGTGGTAGTCGTCGATCGCGGGCTGCTCGAAGTCCGACAGCGCCCGGGCGGGCGGGATGGGCGCAGCGACGCCGAGCACGTCGGCGAAGTAGGCCGGCCCCCAGCCCGCGGTGAACAGCAGCCCGGACGGCATCCACGGGAAGGTCCGCTCGAGCGTGCGCAGCGTGGCCTCGAGCAGCCGGGCGCAGGCCGGGGCGGGGGCGCCGATGACGTGCGCCCAGCGCGCAGCAGGCGAGCACGGCCAGCGCGACGGCGAGGACGGCCCGGCGAAGCGTCATCACGCCACCGCGAAACCCGGTCGGCGACCAGTGCGGGGGAACGTCGCCAGGAAGGTCGTCGCATCTCATGTCGTATCAGTGCCGCCCGGGCCGTCCGGAGTTCCCGGCCCGTACGATCGATTCGTGCCCGTAATCGCGGCGAGCGTGACGCGCGCGGTACGCGCCGCGGCCCTGGTGATGGCGGCGGCCGCGGTCGCGGCGGCCTGCGGGTCGGGGCAGCCGCAGGCCGGGCCCGCCGCGAGCGCGTCGATCCCGCGTTCGCTGCTGAGCGAGGCGCGGCCGATCGGCACCGGCCCGCGGTTCACGCGGCCGGCCGACGGCCCGGTCGCGGGGTCGTGCCGGCGATCACTCGGCTCGCGGGTCGGCGTGCACGTCGAGGTGTTCGCCGCCAACCGGGTGCTGCTGCTGCCGGCCGGGATCGGCGCGCGGCGTCCCTGGACGACGCTCGACGGGCGGATCACCGGCGCCCGCTGCTACGGCGCGGCGGTGACGCTCGACCCGACCGGCCTGGTCCTCGTCCGGCCCGGCTCCCGGCTCACGGTGGCGGACCTGTTCCGCTCCTGGGGCGAGCCGCTGTCCGGCACCCGGCTGACGTCATTCGAGGCGCCGGCCGGTGCGCAGGTGGCGGTGTTCGTCGACGGCCGCCCGTGGAACGCCGGGCCGGCCTCGGTCCCGCTCGCCCGGCACGCCGAGATCGTCCTCGAGGTCGGGCCGCACGTCCCCCCGCACTCGTCCTACGCCTTCCCGCCCGGCACCTGATCCGGGCCGCGACAGCCACGTCGGGGGCTTACCGGTGCCCTATGCCTTCCGCGCCCCCGTCGGCTTCTGATCGAGCCGCCCGGCGCGCCGGGGGCGGAGCAGGCCGGCCAGCGTCGCCAGGCAGGCGCCGCCAAGCAGCAGGTAGGGGACGGCGTCGGTGGTGGCCTCGGCCAGCGCGCCGCTGGCCGAGGCGGCCACCGCCTGCCCGGCGGCCCAGGTGAGGTTCCCGAGCGCGAACGCGATGCCGTAGTTGAGCTCCTGGTCCTGCGCGCTCTCGCTGACCATGGCGGCGGCCGGGGTGTAGAGCGAGCCGAAGAACGGCGTCCCGAGCACCAGGACCGCCACCACCCACGGAACGCCGCCGGGGAGCCAGATCAGGACGCTGAACAACACGCCTGCCGCCAGCCCGATCAGCACCGGCAGGCGCGCGCCGTAGCGGTCGCTGAGCCTGCCCGCGGCCGGCGACACGCATGACTCGATCACCGCCCCGCCCAGGAACGCGGCCGCGATCACCGTGCCGCTCGCGCCCAGCCGGGCCAGCCGCAGCGGCGCCAGCACGTCCACCACGCCGAAGGCGATGCCCGCCAGAGCCATCAGCCACATGCCGTTGGCCAGCCGGGGGTCGCGGAGCGCGCGCAGGACCTCGCGCGGGGCCGGGGATCCGGCCGACTCCGCCGGCGGCGGCACCGCGAACGCGGCCAGCATCAGCCCCGCCCCGGCCACCGAGGCGGCCGAGAACGCGGGCCCGGTGCCGACCTGAATGGCCACCCAGCCGACGACCGGGCCGAGCAGCGCCCCCACCACCGCCGCCCCGAACGCGGTGCCGAGCAGCTGGCCGCGCTTCTCGTCCGGGGCGCGGGCGGAGAGCCAGGCCAGGCCGGCCGCCCAGGTGCAGGCGCCGCCGAGCCCCTGGACGAAACGGGCGGCGTCAAGGACCGACTCGGTGTGCGTCCACCCGAAGGCCAGCGTCGCCAGGCTCATCAGGCCGAGTCCAAGCACCGCCACCCAGCGCTCGCCGATGCGGGCGACCAGCACCCCGCCCGGCAGCGACCCGATCAGCGTCCCGGCCGGGTAGCAGGCGACCAGCAGGCCGGCTCCGGCCTTCGACAGCCCCGCTTCCCGCGTGTAGTGCGGCAGCAGCGGCGTGAGCGCGGTGAAGAAGACCGTGTCCACCAGCACCAGGGCGCACACAAAGGCCAGCAAACCGGCCATCGAGGGAACATGTGAACGGTTCCCTGTCATGACAAGAGCCTATGTCCGAGGTGTACGGTGATCCAAGTGCGAGACCAGACCGCCGATGTGGCGGCTGGTGGGGTCCGGTAAAGCGGGCGAGTGAGCGTCGGCCGTCGGCCGCGCGGCCAGCACCGCTTCCGCCGTCACCAGGCCGCGTTCGGCCGTGTGCGGGTCGATCGCGTCGAACGCGGCCGCGATCTGCTCGGGGGCGGCGATCACCGTCGTCACCACCGGGACGTGGCGGGCCGGGCGGGGGAAGTGGCCGCCGTGCGGTGCGTGATCGCCGTGATAGCCCCAGATACCGCGGACGGTGGTCGCCCCGCCGATCCCGGCCGAGTTCAGGCTCCGGACGATGGCCCGGTGCACGGGGTGACCGTCGTGCCGCGCGGCCTCGGAGGTGTAGACCGTCAGCTTGAACTGCGCCGTCATGCCCGCCCCGGCGCCGGTCGCGCCCGCGGCGGTCGCGCCCGCGGCGGTCTCGGGCCGGCTGACGAACTGGCCGTCCCGCTTGCACAGCCGGACCTTCTCGATCGTCATCAGCGGGCGCCGGAACATCGCGCCGAGCTCGGGCAGCAGCATCGCGATCCGGTCCCCCGCACCGACGGCGACCACCATGACGGGAACGTCGGCGTCGCGACGGAGGAACTGGGCGTGCTGCGGCCGGGTGCGGGCCGGGTCGTTGCCGTCGACGCCGGACAGCACGGTGGCGCCGGCGATCCGCCGGCGGTACAGCAGCTCGCAGGCCGCCTCGAAGGCCGGTATCTGGTGAGCGCGATCGCGCTGACGGCAGTAGACGGTCAGCCTGGTGGCGTCCCCGGGCTCCTCGCCCAGCCGGACCGGCTCAATCTCGCCCGACAGCAGGCGTGCTCGCTCCATCGTGACCAGCCGAGGCCGGGCCAGCCGCAGCGTCGCGTCGAGCACCGCCTCGATGTCGGGGCGGGTATCGACCGCGATCGCGGTCAGCGCCGACTCGGCCGCCTGCGGGAGCGGCCGGCCGCCCCGCGGCTGCTGCCGCCCGGACCGCTCGATGCCGCGCAGCACGATGCTGGTCGCGGTCCGCCGCTCGGTGTAAAGGCCAATGAGAGCCTCGCTTGAGTGCGCTCCCTCCGCGCGCTGCCGCTCGGTGAGATAGCTGGTCAGTACCGTGCACTCCTCGTCCACAGGCGCGCTCCGATCCCAGGGCATCATCCCGCTGCCGCAAGATTACGTCGGCCGCCCGTCGCCGGCTAGCCCCGCCAAATGCGCTGGCTCAGCCGGAGGCGGACCCACCCGCCATCGCGCGACCGCCGCCGACCGGGCGGATGGCGGGGACCGTCTCGCAGGTGACGAGGCCGTGCTCGGCGGTGAGGTCATCGATGATGTCGAACGCGGTCGCGATGCGCTCCGGGGCATCGATCACGATCGTCAGCGCGGGAACGTGCCGGCCGAGCTGGAGCAGCCGGTCGCCGTGCGGCGGATGATCGCCGTGGAAGCCCCACATGCCCCGCTGCGTCGTCGCGCCGCTGATCCCGGCCGCCCGAAGCCGCCGGACGATGGCGCGGTGAATCGGCTGGCCGTCGTGCAGGGCCGCCTCCGAGGTGTAGACCATGAGCTTCTGCGCCAGCGGCAGCCCGGCCGGGTCGCCCGCGTCGCCGGGTGGCCGCGATTCCGGCACCGCAGGCGGGCGGCAGAGCGGCTCCCCGTCCCGCTTGCAGATGCGGACGCGCTCCAGCGTCAGCAGGGGCCGCCGGAGCAGGCCGCCGAGCTCGGGCAGCACGCGGGCGATGTTCTTCCCCGAGCCGACCGCGATGACCATCATCGGAGTGCCCGCGTTGCGGCTGAAGAAGGCGGCTCGCTCGCGCCGGCCGTGCGCGGTCCCGTCCACGCCGAGCAGCGCGGTGGCGCCGGCGATGCCCCGCCGGTGCAGCAGATCGCAGATGGCGACGAAGGCGGGGACGCGGTACACCCGCTCCTGGCGGCCGACGTAGACGGTCAGCTTGGTCTCGTCGTCCGGTCCCTCGCCCGGCCCGACGGCCTCGATGTCGCCGGTCAGCAGCCGCGCCCGCTCGAGCGTGACCAGCCCGCTGCGCAGCAGGCCCGAGGCCGGCTCGAGCAGCGCTTCGATCCGGGGTCTGGTGTCCACCGCGACCGAGATCAGCGGCAGGTCATCGGACAGGGTCAGGGACCGGTCGGTCCGCAGGCGCTGTCGGGCGCCGAAGCCCTCGACGCCGCGCAGCAGGATGCTGGTCGCGATCGCGTGCTGCCCGTACAGGCCGAGCAGGGCATCGGCGGCGAAGCCGTTGTCGGCGGTCCGCTGGCGCTCGCCGAAGTAGCTGGTGAGCTTCAGGGCGTCCTCGTTCACAGGCGCATCCCGATCAGCCGTCCGACCGCGGCCGCCGCGATGCCGAGCGCCAGGCTGACGACGATGTTGAGCACCGCCTTGCGGTGCTGCCGTTCCTCGGTGAGCCGCTGCGTCTCCAGCATCCAGGTGGAGAAGGTGGTGTACGACCCGACGGCCGCGGTGCCGAGCAGCAGGTACTGCGAAGAGCTCAGCGCCAGCCCGCTCAGCAGCCCGAGGATCACCGCCCCGGACACGTTGATCACCATCGTCCCGAGCGGGAAGTCCCGCCCGGCCACGGCCGAGACGACCCCGTCGGCGTAGAACCGCAGCACCGACCCGGCGCCGCCGATCAGCACGACCAGAGCCCAGACCCAGATGTTCATCTGACCCGCACCCTTCTGACCAGGGCGGTCGACAGCTGGATGGCGGCGTACCCCGCCACCAGGGACGCCGCCGCGTAACCGGCGGCGAGACCCCAAGCGTGCGCGCCGAGCATCTTCACGATCTCGAGCTGCATGGTGGAGAACGTGGAGAGCCCGCCGCAAAGCCCGGTGCCGAGCAGCGGCCGCCGGTAGGACGACAGCGGCAGCCGCTCCTGCAACCGGGTGACGAAGTAGCCGAGCAGCAACGCCGCCACGATGTTGACCGCGAACGTCGGCCACGGCCAGGCGGTGGCGGAATGCGGGAACCCCTGGGCCAGTGCCGCCCGCGCCAGGGTGCCGAGCGCGCCTCCGGCGAAGACGGCGGCGACCTCCCGCCGGTCCGGGCTCGGCAGCGCGGCGCGGCGCCGACGCCGCGTCGGCGGCGCACCGCGCGGATCGGAGGCGCCGGAGGCGCTGGGTTCGGTCAAGTCGGTGGCCGGCTCAGACACGCGTGATAACTCCTCGCACTCATAATCGGAGCTAGAAGCCATCAGCCGCGTATGGCAGCGGTTCGGGAGGCCAGTGCCTCCACGCCAGGGCGTCATCTGGTCGGTACTTGATTTTACCGGTGCCGGGCGATCGGCCGGTGCAGGGCCCAGGGGTGTGTTCCTTCGGGGGTCACCGCGCCAACTTGAACGATCTATATCCAAGTTCATCTATCTGATATGTTCGGCGGCTCAATTTCGAAATCGGGCGAGAGAACTCTGAGTCAGTAGTTGCGTTGGCGGATTGGGGGCGTTGCTGCGACGGATAGGGCTTTGCGCACTTTCAGCTTCCCTTTGGGGTCTCCCAATCCTCTGAGCTTCCTGTTAACGTTCGCGATGTGTGTCGCTGGCCGGACGCGGAGAGTGAAATGCCGCCCGACGGCGACTTCGGGTCTAGGCGGCGGAACCGCCTAATTGTGCACTAATTTCCCAGTGAGGCTAGGTAAGCATGCGCACACGCATGGCAAGGCGCTTGCCGAAGGCATTCGCCCGACGCAAGGTATGGACAGCCGCGATTGCGGTAACCGCCGTCCCGGCGCTGGCGATCGTCCCGGCGGCCGCAGCCGGAGCGGCCACCGCCGGAGCGGCCACCGCCGTCCCGGTCGCCGCGACAAGCTCGTCGACAGCGCCGATGACCTCGGCGCTGGCGGCGCAGCTATCGAAGAACGTCAACAAGAGCGTCATCGTGATCCTGAAGAGCCAGCTGGCGCAGCAAGCCGTCGGCAGCTCGGCCGAGTCGAAGCGCGGGCAGGCCACGCTGGCCGACCAGAAGCCGTTCATGACCGAGCTCGGCCGGGTCCACGCGTCCCACGTGCGGCAGTTCCGGACGGTCAACTCGTTCGCCGCCACCGTCTCGGCGGGCGAGGCGACGTGGCTCAAGGCGAACCCGGCGGTCGCCGCGGTCATCCCCAACTCGACGATCAGCGTGAGCCTCGGCGGGCCGGATTCCGCGACGGCTCCGGCGACCGCCAAGTCGGCCAAGGCCTCGGCCGCCACCCCGACCCCGAAAGTGATCCCCGGCGCGTGCAGCAGCAAGCCGCAGCTGGCGCCGGAGGGACTGTCGCTGACCCAGACCGCGTCGGGTAACTCGAGCGAGCCGACCGCCGCGTCGCTCGGCATCACCGGCGCCGGCGTGAAGGTCGCCTGGATCGCCGACGGCCTCGACCCCAATAACGAGAACTTCCTCCGCGGCAACGGGACGTCGGTATTCGACCCGGCCACCGGCGGCGACTACCAGGACTTCACCGGCGGCGGCCCGGCCGCCCCGACCGGCGGCGACGAGGCGTTCCTGGACGCGAACGCGATCGCCGGCCAGGGCCTGGTCACCTACGACGTGAACGGCTTCTCCGCCCAGTCCTACGCGACGCCGTGCAACATCAAGATCCAGGGCAGCGCGCCCGGCGCGAGCCTGGTCGGCCTGGACGTGTTCCAGGAGAACTCCGCCAGCGGGGTGTTCACCACCGAGTCGAACTTCCTGCAGGCCATCGACTACGCGGTCCAGACCGACCACGTGAACGTGCTCAACGAGTCGTTCGGCAGCAACCAGCTGCCGGACGTCGGCACGCTGGACGCCACCACGCAGTTCGACAACGCCGCGGTCGCGGCCGGCGTCACCGTCGTGGTCTCCTCCGGTGACGCGGGCTCGCAGAACACGACCGGCTCCCCGGCGACCGACCCGAACGTCATCTCGGTCGGCGCGTCCACCCAGTTCCAGATGTACGAGCAGACCAACTACGCCCTCGCGCGCGACTTCTCGACCGGCTGGCTGAGCGACAACATCAGCTCGCTGAGCTCGGGCGGCTTCAACGAGCAGGGCCGCACGATCGACCTGGTCGCCCCCGGTGACCTCAGCTTCGCCTCGTGCAGCACCGACACGGCGATGTACAGCGAGTGCGCCAACTTCCAGAGCCAGGCGTCCGACATCGAGGAGTCCGGCGGCACCAGCGAGTCGGCGCCGTTCGTCTCCGGCATCGCGGCCGACGTCATCCAGGCCTACCGCAAGACCCACGGCGGCGCCAACCCGACGCCCGCGCTGGTCAAGCAGATCCTGGTCAGCACCGCGACCGACCTCGGCACCCCCGCCACCGAGCAGGGCGCGGGCCTCGTCAACGCCTACAAGGCGGTGGAGCTGGCCGAGTCGGTCAAGACCCCGGCAGGCTCGCCCCGCCCGGTCGGCGAGACCATCAAGACGTCGGTCAGCCAGCTCAACGCGGTCGGCCAGCCCGGCACCGCGAAGCTCTGGCCGGTGACGGTGACCAACACCGGAGCCCGCACCCAGACGGTGCGCCTGTCCGGCCGCGGCCTCGGCTCCCCGGAGAACACCCAGTCCGGCAGCGTCACGCTCAGCGACGCCTCGAGCCCTCAGGTCGCCAACTACCAGGGCCTGCCGAACAACTACGGCGTCTTCCACTTCACCGTCCGGCCAGGCCAGAACCGGCTGTTCGCCGAGCTCGCCTACCCGGCGACCGACCTCAGCAACCTGAACGCGCGGGTGCGGATGATCCTCATCGACCCGACCGGCAAGCTCGCGGCCCACTCGCTGCCTCAGGGCGACGGCAACTACGGCAGCGCGGACGTCACCCACCCGGCCGCCGGGACCTGGACCGGCGTCATCTTCGGTGACACCGAAGCCGACGGCGGGACCAACGGCGCCATCCCCTGGCAGGTGTCGACCCAGAAGTTCACGCGGTTCGGGGTGGTCTTCCCGTCCGCCCTGACCCTGCACCCGGGGCAGCGCGGCACCGCCTGGGTAGCGGCCAGGACTCCGTCCGCGCCGGGTGACACGGCCGGCTCGATCGTGATCACCGCCAGCGGCTCAGGGCAGGCCACCTCCATCCCGGTGACGCTGCGGAGCAAGGTCGACCCCGCCCACGGCGGCGCGTTCTCCGGCGTGCTGACCGGCGGCAACGGCCGGGCGCCGGGAGAGGGACAGATGGAGTACTACGAGTTCAACGTGCCCCGGGGCGTGAGCGACATCGCCGCCAGCGTCAAGCTCGCCAACGACGCGGGCGACCCGATCGGCGCGTACCTGGTCGCCCCGGACGGCGAAGCCCTCGGCTACGGCCAGAACCACGACCCGCTGACCGGGAACGCGAGCACCGGCGAGACCGCGTACACGGTCGACCCGACGCCCGGCACCTGGACCCTGGTGGTGGCCTTCACCGAGCCGGTCGAGGGCAACGAGCTCGCCGACCCGTACACCGGGTCGGTCACGTTCAACGCCACCAGAGCCAGCGCGGCCGGCCTGCCCGACAGCGCCAGCACCACGCTGGCGGCGGGCAAGCCCGTCACCATCCCGGTGCGGGTCACCAACAACGGGCCGGAGCCGGAGGACTTCTTCATCGACCCCCGGCTGAACGCCGACACGTCGCTGACGCTGAGGTCGCTGACGGCCAGCACCATCCCGCTGCCGCCGACCAACGAACCGGAGTGGATCGTGCCCACGCAGACGTCGGGCATCCAGATTTCGCAGACGTCGACCTTGCCGGCCATGTTCGACTTCGGGCCGTTCTCGGGCGATCCGGACTCTGTGAGCACCAGCGGCACGGCGGGCGGGCTCTGCGCCGACACCGAGACCGGGTCGGTCAGCCCGTCTGGCGGCACCCTGTCGCAAGGCGGCTGGTTCGCCCTGCCGAGCGAGTGCGGTCCGTATCCCGCGACCGCGCCGGCCGGGAGCGCCACCGTCACCGCGACCGTCACCACCAAGGCGTTCGACCCGGCGGTGACGTCCGCGACCGGCGACCTGTGGACGGCCGCGAGCACCGGGACGTTCACCGACACCCCGATCGTCATCGGCCCCGGCGCGTCGGCCACGATCGACGTGACCATCACGCCGTCGGCGGCCGCGGGCACCGTGGTCAAGGGCACGCTGTACGTGGATGACGAGCTGGCGGCGATCCCGCCGTACGGTCAGATCTCGGGCGACGAGCTCAGCGCGCTGCCCTACGAGTACAAGGTCGGCTAGAGAAGTTTCGTCCCCGGCCAGCCGCAGGCCGCCCCCAGCCAGGGGGCGGCCTGCGGTGTCTTCGGCGTCGCGCCCGGCAGGTTCGGCCGCCCGGCTGCGCGGGCAGGACTGATCACGCCGGAGCGTCACACTGCGGGGGAACCGGGGAATCTCATGAACGCATCCATGCTGGCGGTCCTCAACGACGACGAGCGACTGCTGGTCGCCCAGACCGAGCGGGCCGAGCTCGACCGGCTCGACGAGGACGAGGCGGTTGAACTGCACGACCGGATCAGGCGTGCCCGTAACAAGTACACCGGTCAGTACCGCCGGGACGCCGCCGCGCGAGTGCCGGAGAAGGGCGGCCGCGGTAAGGCGAGGCCGGCCAGCGAGCGGGCGGCGATGAAGGCCGAGGCCTTCGAGGAGGCCCTGTCGCGGGTCAGTCGCCGCGTCGCCGCCCTCGCCCGCCAGTCCGCCGCCCTGCTCCGGAGCGAGCGGATCGAGATGGCGAGGGCGGCCAAGCAGGGCAGCGGGCCCGCCCGGCCCGGACCCGGCTCGGTCCCAGCCCAGCGCAACAGCAGCGGGGTCACCGGCGAGCCGCTCGGGGACCGCGCCCTGCGCTCGCCCGCCACCGAGAAGCGCCGGGGCGGCACCCTGGCGCTTGGCGCCCGACGCCAGGCGAAGCGCGACAGCCGCTGAGGAGACGGCCGGCCGGCCGCGCGTCAGCCCAGCCGGGTGAGCAGGTTGTAGTCGTACACCATGACCACGTACTGGCCGACCTGGTACTGCCGGGCCGGGGCGCCGAATGACCGCCGCGCCGCCGCGGTGGTGACGTAGCCGGTCGCGGTCGGGTCGGCCACCGCGACGACGAAGTCCGCCCGCCGGTCGCCCGCCTGGTACCAGTCGGCCGCTGATTCCCAGCGCCACTGCCCGATCGCCGAGTACGTGATCGGCATGACCTGGACCTTGCCGCCGCTGGCGACGGTGGTGGAGTTCGACTGCCAGTACCCGGCCACGCCGTCGGTGTAGTGGTGGGCGACGAGCCAGTTCGCCAGCTGCTGGTTGGTCGGCGGGGCCGGGGCCTGGCTGGCCGCGAAGCACAGCGCCGCCAGCCCGACCGCCAGCCACGCCCCGAGGGCGACCGCCGCCGCCCGGCCCGGCCGCCAGCGCGCGGAGGACGCCAGCGGCGGCAGCATCCGCCCGGCCAGCACCGCGCCGAGCGGCAGGAGAATGGCGACCTCGTGGGCGTGGGCGAGGTCGGGCAGCACGGTGCCGAAGATGCCCGCGGCCAGCGTGGCCGCCGCGGCGGCGGCGACAATCTGCGTGACCCGGTCCATCCGGGCGGTGAAGAACAAGACGACCGCCACCGCGAACCCGGCCGCCGCCAGGACCAGCCCGATCAGGTGGATGTGGGCGCTGATCTCCAGCAGCTGGTGCGTTCCGCCGTGGCCCTCAGCCGGATTGTTCGCGCCGAACAGCAGCAGCAGGGTCCGCCCCATCATCCGCACGTTGGCCGGGATCTGCGACACCGGCGCCAGCAGCCCGTACACCAGCGGGCTCTGCTGGAAGCCGCCCAGGTGGCGGATCGCCCGCTCGGCCACCGAGGCCAGCGCGACCGAGACGACGGCCGCCGCCAGCAGCAGCCCGTCGTAGCGGAACTCACGACGCGGCCGCCGTCGGGCCGCCAGGACCAGCAGCCGCACCGCCGCGACCGCCGCCACCGGCGCGGTCCCCGCGATGAGCGTGAGCTGGTCGGCGACCTGGACCCAGGCCAGCAGCAGGCAGACGCCAGCCGGGACGTACCAGCGTTCCGGGGCGCGGTCCAGCAGCAGCAACAACAGCAGGATCGGCACCGCGGTGCCGGCGTGGTCCGGGTTCTCGAGGAACACCTCGGTACCGCCGGTGATGCCAGGCGCGAGCATGATCGCGCCGGCCAGCAGCGCCCGGACGGCCCCGGCCCGCCCGGTCGCGCGGCCGCGGGCGAGGAACGCGGCCAGCAGCACGGTCAGCGTGTAGGTGAGCGCCCCGCTGATGTGCACGACATCGGGCCGCAGCCCGCGCAGCGCCGTCACCACCATGTACTCGGGAAGCTCGGTGGTGTAGAAGGAGACGTCGGCCACCCGCCAGCCCTTCAGCAGCGGGTTGCCGTGCAGCATCGCCTGGGCCTGCAAGACCATCGAGGCGCCGTCGGAGTTGAACGGCCCCATCCCCGACTGGAACAGGTACAGCACGAACAGGCCGACGGCGACCAGCAGCAGGCCGCCCGTCCACAGCAGCCGGGGACCGGGTCGCCCGATCCGCCGCGACCAGCCCGATCCGGCCGGCGCCTCGTCACCAGTCGCTACGGCACTTGCGACGCTCTCACTCATCTGAACTGCCCGTCATCGTCATCCGGTTGTCGCTCAGCCACCTCTAATTCGGCAGAACAGGGGGCGTTTCGATAGATCGACACGGACACCCTACCGGCAGTGACTGAGGGAAACCTGAGGCGGCGGGGTACGAGCTAGCCGAGGCGGGCGCGGAGCCAGGAGTGGAAGTCGGAGATGTGGTGCTCGCTCGGGACGAGGACGCCGCCGTCGCGGTAGGCGCGCGACGACATGGACGGCTGCGTGCGCGCGCAGGCGTCGAAGTCCTGCCGGTTGACCCGGTCGAACAGCTCGACCGACAACGACACATCGGAACCCGACGCGATCACGTCCGCCGAGAAGAGCCAGTCGCAGGTCACCGTCGTGCGGTCCGGGCCGAGCGGGGTCATCCGGTGCACGATCGCGTGGTCGGGCACCAGGTTGATGAAGACCTGGGGCCTGATCGTGATCGCGAAGTACCTCCGGTCCTGCTCGTCCGTGAGCCCCGGCAGCCGGTCGAACCCGGAAGAGCCGTCCACCGTGAACCCGGCCGCCCGGTCGGCGAAGGCGGCCCCGTGCCCGACGTAGTACTGGGCCGCGTAGCCGCCCGCGAACTCGGGCAGCACGCTGACGAGCTCCGGGTGGATGGTCGCGCAGTGGTAGCACTCCATGAAGTTCTCGACGATCAGCTTCCAGTTGGCGGCCACGTCGTACACGATCCGCCGCCCCACCGCCAGCGACTCGAGCTGGTACGCGTCGATGGCCTCGACCGTGCCCAGCCGGCCGGCGACCGCGCCCATCACCCGCTCCTCGAACGAGGGCGGGGCCTCGGCCAGGCAGACCCAGACGTAGCCGAGCCACTCCCGCGCGGCGACCGCCACCAGGCCGCGCTCGGAACGGTCGATGCCCGGCATCCTGGCGAGGTTCGGGGCCGCCGCCAGCCGCCCGTCGAGCTCGTACGACCACGCGTGATAGGGGCAGCGAAGATACCGGCTGACCTGCCCGGACTCCTCGGCGCAGACGCGCGCGCCGCGGTGCCGGCAGACGTTGAGCAGCGCCCGCAGCCCGTCGTCGCGCTGCCGCACCACGAGCACGCTCTCGCGGCCCGCCTGGACGGTCAGGAACTGCCCCGGCCGGCCGACGTCGCCCGACCGCGCGACGCAGAGCCAGTCGCCCTCGAAGATTGCCTGCTGCTCGCGGTCGAACACGCCGGGGTCCGTGTAATAGGACCCGGCCAGCGTCGGGATCAGCGTCGGATTCTCAGGCACAAACGGAACATACATGAATAAATTCTCGTCACCTAGACGCGCAAAGCCCAAGCCGCCCGCTCGCGCAGGTGTTCCAATATGCGGGAATGGCGGAGCCGCGGTCCGTTCGAGATCAAGATCTTTTCTCCCGAACGGTCCATGGCTCCAGCCCGCAGTTCCGCGTCTCCTCAGCGCGCGGCAGGCGCGGGCGCGCCCAGGTTCCTGCCCGCGTCGTTCCCGGCGACCGAGTAGATCACCTGGGTGTTGCGCGTCTTGAGGAACTCCTCGAGCGTCTCGCCCCGCATCGCCGCGTAGACGTGCAGGTTGGAGACGCCGCTGACGGCCGCGAGCTTCTCCAGCATGAAGAAGATCACGCCGTAGTGGATCATCCCCTGCCAGTCGCGGTTCCTGATGAGGTCCTGCTCCTCCTCGGTGAGGTCGGCCTGCTTGAACGCGGTCTCCGGGTCGTCGAGGAACTGCTCGCGGTGCTCGGGGTCGATCATCGCGTGCAGGAACTTGTTGATCCGGTAGGCCCTCACGCTCGCGGCGATGTCGAACGGGTAGGTGCCGGAGAGCTTGACCGAGTCCTTGAGCTGGAGCGCCATCCGCTCGCGGTGCCGCTCGCGGACCGACTCGGGGGTCTTGCCGCCCTTGTCGTCGAGCACCAGGGTGGCGATGCCGGTCATCGACGGGAGGTAGTAGGAGCTGCTCACCACGTCCACGTTGTCCGACAGCGCGCCGCGCATCATCAGCCACATGATGACCTCGGCGCCCTCGAAGCCGCCGAGCTCGGCGTACTCCGCGTGGGTCATCTCCAGCAGCGAGGCCGGGTCGTCGGTGAACCGCTCGAGGAACTCGGCGTCCCATGCCGGGTTGTTGAACCCGGCCCGCTCCCCGTGCACCTGGTGCGAGAGCCCGCCGGTGGAGACGATCGCGACCGTCATATCCTCGGGGTAGGACTCGATCGCGCGGCGCAGCGCCCGGCCCATCTTGTAGCAGCGGGCGGCGGTCGGGATCGGGAACTGGAGCACGCCGATCTGGAGCGGCACGATGGTCGTCGGCCAGCGGCCGTCCTCGTGGTCGAGCAGCACCGACATCGGCGAGAAGAAGCCGTGGTCGAGCGGCTTGTCCTGGAAGTAGGACAGGTCGAACTCGTCGGTCACCAGGCTCTGCGCGATGTGCGCGGCCAGCTTCGGGTTGCCTGGCACGGCCGGCAGCTCCCGCGCGCCGCCGCCCTCGTCCGCGACCGGGAACTCCTCGCCGATGCCGAGCGTGAACGCCGAGTAGTGGTCGAAGAAGAACGACGTCACGTGGTCGTTGAAGATGTAGACGATCGCGTCGGGCTGCTTGTCCTTGAACCAGTTCGAGACCGGCTCGAACGCCTGGAAGATCGGCGCCCAGTCCGGGTCGTCCTGCTTGTCCTGGTCATAGGCAAAGCCAATGGTCGGCGTGTGCGATGTCGCCACGCCGCCGATGATCCGGGCCATATTCGCCTCCACTGATGCCGCGGTCCTGCGGCGCGACACGGCCCGTAATCGCCCCCCTCCGTCTAGTGACAGATGGGTTCTCTCTGGCGAACGTGTCGGTCGCGTCATATGTGACTCTATAGTTTCTTTCAAGTGAAGTAAATTGACATGTTGATCATCAATTCATAACCTGAGGTTATGGAAGTGCGTGATTCCTGGCCGGAGTCGGGTGATCGCAGCGGGTTGGCGACATCCGCCGCCCTATCGCGGATCCGGCTGCGGCACCTCAGCTGTTTCGTGGTCGTCGCCCAGGAGCGGACGCTCGCGCGAGCGGCCGAGCGGCTCCATCTCAGCCAGCCGGCCGTGTCCAAGACGCTGACCGAGCTGGAGCGGCTGGCCGGCCACCAGCTGGTCGAGCGCAGCCGCGCGGGCACCCGGCTGACCCAGGCGGGCGAGCGGTTCCTGCGCTACGCGGTCGACGTGACCCGGGCGCTCGACTCCGCCGCCGCCGCCCTCACCGAGACCGAGCCGCAACGCTATCCGACCGTCCGCGTCGCCGCGCTGCCGACCGCCGCAGGCGGGCTGCTGGCGCAGGCCATCGCCCGGCTGCGCAGTCGCCGCCCGCACGCGGGGGTGCGGGTGCAGACGGGGCACAACCCCGAGCTGATCGCGGCGCTGCGGGCGGGCGAGGTCGACTTCGCGGTCGGCCGGATCGCCGAGCCCGCGATGATGGCGGGCGTCTCGTTCGAGCTGCTCTACGCCGAGTCGCTCGTCGTCGTGACCCGCCCGGAGCACCGGCTGGCGGGGCTGGCGCCGGCCGGCCGCTCGGTCTCGCTGCTCTCGCTGCTCAGCTACCCGCTGGTCATACCGGGCACCGGCACCGCCCCCAGGCACGACGTGGAGGGGTTCTTCGAGGCGCAGGGGATCGCGCTGCCGCCGGGCCGGACCGAGACCCAGTCGGTCTCCGTCGCCCGGGCGCTGACGCTGCTGTCGGACACGGTCTGGATCACCCCGCAGCACGCGGTCCAGCTCGACCTTGACCGAGGCTGGCTGCGCAGGCTCAACGTCCCGACGCCGGGCAACGCCGAGCCGGTCGGCATCCTGTCAAGCAGCGGGACGACCCCCGGCGAGCTCGCCCGGCAGCTGATGGAGACGCTGCGGGAGCTCGCCTGACCCTTCGCGATCAGCGGGCCGGCGTCAGTGGGTGTTGACCGGGATCAGCGGGTGGATGGCGGGGGCCAGCGCCAGGTGATCCCCGGCCGTCGCCAGCGCCTGCTGCACATGGGGCGTCCGCAGGTGCGCGTCGAGGTCGTCCTGCGAGACCCAGGTCTCGACCGTGATGAAGGTAGCCGGGTCGGCAGCCGAGACGAAGAGCTGGTAGGAGTTGCATCCGGCCTCGGACCGGGTGGGCTCGACGAGCGCGTTCAGCGCGTCCCCGACCAGCTTCTCCGACCCGGGCTTTGCCGTCAGAACCGCGACAACCTGAAGATTAGGCATGACCAACCCCGTCCCGAGGGCCGGCCGCGTCGCCGGCGTTGCCGCCAGCCTACGGCCGCCCGCGCCGTCGGGCCGGCCGCCGCGCGGCATCGGGTAAGGCGGGAAGCCTGTCCGGGAGCCCGAAGGCGGCGAACAGATCGGGGGTCCTGAATGCGACGATGTGGGCAACGCCGGCCGGCGTGCAGCGCAGCACCTGCACCACGTGCGCCCGGTGGCCTCCGACGGCGTCGCGCAGGTAGATCGCCAGGGCCGGCTGGCCATTGGCAGACGTCTGGACAGCCCGCAGGTCGCCCGGCTCGCGCAGGACGTTGACGGCCAGGAAGCGCCCGATCGCGTGGCGGCCCAGGAACCAGGCAGGCTGCGGCGGCATCTCGAAGGTGGCATCGGCCCGGAGCAATCTCATCAGCGCGGCGACGTCGGCGTTCTCGATCGCCGCCGCGTACTGGTCGACCAGCGTCCGCTGGCCCGCGTCGGCCGGCTCGCGCACCTCGTCCCGGGTCGGATCGGCGTCCCGCAGCGCGGCCCGCGCGCGCCGCAGCGCGCTGTTCACCGCGACGGTCGAGGTTCCGAGCAGCTCGGCCACCTCCGCCGCCCGCCACATCAGCACGTCGCGCAGGATCAGCACCGAGCGCTGGCGGCCGGGCAGGCACTGCAGGGCGGCGATGAGGGCCAGCCGCATGTCCTGACGTGACGTGACGATCGCGGCCGGATCGGTCGACTCGGCCGCGAGCAGCACGTCCGGGAAGGGCTCGAGCCACCGAACCTCGGCCCCGCCCTGGTCCAGTGGCCCGTCCGGGTCGGACGGGCCGCCGAGGCCGGCCGGCAACGGCCGGCGGCTGCGGTTCTCAAGCGCCCGCAGGCAGCAGTTGGTGGCGATCCGGTACAGCCAGGTCCGCAGCGACGCCCGGCCGTCGAACTGGCCGTACGACCGCCAGGCGCGGATCAGGACCTCCTGCAGCTGGTCCTCGGCGTCGTGGAGCGAGCCGAGCATCCGGTAGCAGTACGCGAGCAACTCGGGCCGGAACGGATCGGTCAGCCGGGCGAAGTCCGCGCTGCCGAGCAGCGCGGCCGGTCGCCCCCCGCCGCTGATGTCCGGCCGCAGGCAGCCCGGCTCTTCCGTCGTCGTCGCTGATCGCATCGCCGTCCCCCGGTGTTCGCCCCGTGCTCGTCGCCGCGTGGTTCTCGCCCGGTGCGCGTCGCTGCGCGCGTCCGTCACCGGTATAGACCCCGCGGCCGAGCGAAACTCGTCGGTCCGCGACGCGCGGCCTGCGGTGAGTTTCGGCCGGCGGCCGGATCAGTAGCAGTAGATCGGGGCACCCGGCGCCGACCGCAGCGCGGAACCCAAGGGAGCAGGACATGACAACGCACGAGATAGTGGGGGCCACCGCCCTCGTCACCGGCGCCAGCCGGGGCTTCGGTCGGGCGATCGCGATCGCCCTCGCCAAGGAGGGCGCGCAGGTCGTCGGGGTGTCACGCGACCGCGCCCGGCTGGCGGAGCTAACCGCCGAGCTGGGCCCGGGGTTCATCCCGGTCGGGGCCGACGCGGCCGACCCGGTCAGCGCGGGCCAGCTCATCGACCAGCACCGGCCGCGGGTGCTGGTGCTCAACGCCGGCGCGAGCCCGCTGCCGCGACCGCTGCCGCAGCACACCTGGCAGACGTTCAGCCGCAACTGGGAGGTCGACGTCCAGCAGGCGTTCAACTGGACGCGCGAGGCGCTACTGCACCCGCTCGACCCGGGCAGCGTGGTCATCGCCATGTCCAGCGGCGCCGCCGTCAACGGATCGCCGCTGAGCGGTGGCTACGCCGGCGCCAAGGCCGCCATCAGGTTCCTGACCCGCTACGCAGCCGACGAGTCGGCCCGGGCGGGACTCGGCATCAGGTTCATCTCGCTGCTGCCGAAGCTGACGCCGGCCACCGACCTCGGCGCGGCCGCGGTCGCCGCCTACGCGGCCAGGGACGGCGTGGACGTTGCCGCTTACCTGGAAAAGACCGGGCCTGCGCTCACCGCGGAGCAGGTCGGCCAGTCCGTCCTCGAACTCGCGACCGACCCGGCCAACGACCGGGACGCCTACCTGCTCACAGCGGCGGGCCTCACCCCGCTGCCGTGACGCCGACACACACGACCCAGACAGGCGACTCACCGTCACCGGCCCCGTCCCCATCGTCAACTGGACTCCCGCCGATGTGTGATGATGGGGACAGGGCCGGGGCACGTCGAACGCTGGCGGTCAAGCTCGCGCCGTCTGCGGCCCTGGTAGTCCGGCGCGCCTGGCGCCGAGGATTGGGACCGCCGACGTGCTCGGCTTCAAGATCGCATGAACGGGCGGACCCCGCCGTTCCGGCACCTGCTCAGGCTGACCGATCGCGTCGGCCTGCTCGCGCAGGCCGAGGGCGTCGTGCCGCGGGTTGAGTTCGGCTACTGCGTCGACGACGTCGCCTGCGGCCTGCTGGTGCTGTGCCGCGAGCCGTCGCCGCGCGACGAGCTCGTCACGCTCGCCCGGCGCTACCTCTACTTCCTCACGCTGGCGCAGGCGCCCGACGGCCGCTACCGCAGCCGCCTCGGCTACGACCGGCGCTGGCGCGACCAGCCCGGCACCGGCGACTGCTGGGGACGGGCGCTGTGGGGTCTCGGCACCGCCGCCGCCCGCGGCCCGACGGTGGGGATCAGGGGCGAGGCGCTCGCCCTGTTCGACTCCGGCGCCCGCGTCCGCTCATCGCTGCCGCACGCGATGGCGTTCGCGGTCCTCGGCGCGGCCGAGGTGCTCGCCGTCCTGCCCGGTCATCAAGGCGCGCGAAGCCTCCTCGAGGACGCCGTCGCCGTCATCGGCGAGCCACCGGACGACAGAGCCTGGCCCTGGCCGATGCCGAGGCTGACCTACGCCAACGCGGCGATCGCGGAGGCGGTCATCGTGATCGGCGACAAGCTGAACCGGGAGACCGTGCTCCGCGACGGCCTGCGGATGCTCGAGTGGCTGCTCGCGGGCGAGACCCGCGACGGCCACCTGTCGGTCGTCCCGGTCGGCGGCTGGGGCCCGGGCGAGCAGCGCCCCGGCTTCGACCAGCGGCCGATCGAGGTCGCCGCGCTGGCCGACGCGTGCGCCCGCGCGGCGGCGGTGACCGGCGACGCGGGCTGGCTGGACGGCGTCGGCCTGTGCGTGGCGTGGTTCCTGGGCGACAACGACGCCAAGGTCCCGATGCTGGACGAGCGGACCGGCGGCGGCTGCGACGGCCTCGGCTGCAACAGCCGCAACCGCAACCAGGGGGCCGAGTCGACGCTGGCGATGATCTCGGTCCTGCAGCACGGCCACCGGCTCAGCGCGGTTCCGCAGTAGTCCTCAGGCGGCGGCGATCAAGGCGGCGGCATTCAGGCGGTGATCAGGAAGCGCCGCGCCAGGCGTCGGCGACGGCCACATAGCTGCCGGTGCGGCGCTGCCGGTCCAGGCTCGGGGTGACGACCACGATCTCGTCGACCTGGGCGCGCTCCTTCATCTCGAGCAGCCGCTCGGCCACGACCTTGGGCTCGCCGGTCACCATCCGGCCGTCCTCGCGGCGTCCGTCCCTGAACTCGGCCGACTGCGCGAACTCGCGCACCGCCTCAGGGCGGATCGGCTCGCGGACCCCGCGCCGCAGGTTCTGCATGGTCAGCGTCCAGCCCGCCTCGAACTCGAGCACGGCCTGGTCGTCATGGCTGGCGAAGGTCAGCACCGACATGGCCGAGTACGGCTCGGCCCCCGGAGTGCGCGGGGTGAAGTCGCGGCGGTACTCGCGCAGCGCCTGGAACGCCAGCTCGGGGGTCATGTGATGGGCGAACACGGCGCTCATCCCGTTGACGGCCGCGAACCGCGTCCCGTAGCCGCTCGACCCGAGGATGAACAGCTCCGGCCGTTCCGCCACGACCGGCGCCGCCACCAGCGGCGCGTAGGCGTGCCCCTCGGGGAAGCCGTCGCCGAGGAACGCCAGCAGCTCGGCCACCTGCCCGGGGAACTCCGCCCCGGGGTCGGTCCGCAGCCCGCGGCGGAGCACGTGCGCGGTCAGCGGGTCGGTCCCCGGCGCCCGGCCGAGCGCCAGGTCGACCCGGCCCGGGTACATCGCCAGCAGGGTGCGGAACGTCTCCGCGACCTTGAGCGCGGCGTGGTTGGGGAGCATGATGCCGGCCGCGCCGACCCGGATCCGCGACGTCTGCGCGCCGACGTAGGCGGTCAGCAGCTCGGGGGCGCTGCAGGCGAGGCTGTTCATGTTGTGGTGCTCGGACACCCAGTAGCGGCGGTAGCCCGCCGCCTCGATCGCCTGCGCGATGCCGACCGCGCCGACGAGCGCGTCCGACGCCGCCTCGCCGTACTCGATTCCGACGAAGTCCAGTACCGCGAGCGGGAGCGATCCCTCGTTCTCATTCATCACAGACGACAAGTCCGCGCCCCCCGCAGACATTCCCGGAGCTGCCGGCCTACCCGACCGGCCCACCGGACGACGGTCAGGGCGGGCTGAGCACCGGGGTTGCCGCAGCGGCGGGCCCCCGGCCGGCCGGAGGTCCGGCGGCCAGCTTGCCGGTGGCGTTGAGGTAGCGGAGCGCCTGCGAATACGACTCAAGCAGGGTGGTCTGGCAGTACGGCACGTCGCGCGCGGCGCAGAACGCGGCGATCAGCGCCTGCGACCGGTGCAGGCTGGGCCGCGGCATGGAGGGGAACAGGTGGTGCTCGATCTGGTAGTTCAGCCCGCCCAGGGCGAAGTCGGTCAGCCACCCGCCGTTGACGTTGCGCGAGGTCAGCACCTGGCGGCGGAGGAAGTCGGTCTTGTCGTTCGCGGCCAGCACCGGCATCCCCTTGTGGTTGGGCGCGAACGAGGCGCCGAGGTAGAAGCCGAACAGGCCCTGCTGGATGACGATGAAGACCACCGCCTTGACCGGCGACAGCACGATGAACACGAAGGCGAAATAGCCGACGACGTGCAGGCCGAGCAGGGCCGCCTCCCAGGCGCGGTTCTTGCAGGCCCGCCGCGTCATCTGCCGCAGGCTCGAGGTGTGCAGGGCCATCCCCTCGAGCAGCAGCATCGGGCCGAGCAGATAGGCCTGATAGCGGAAGATCAGGCGCTGGACGCCGCGGCTGGCCCGGGCCCGGCCGCCGGAGAACGCGAGCACGCTGAGCATGATGTCGGGGTCGGCGTCCTCGGTGTTCGGGTGGGCGTGGTGGCGGTTGTGCTTGGTCGTCCACCAGCCGTAGCTGAGCCCGATGGCGAGGTTGCCGCAGAGCACGCCGAGGACGTAGTTGGCGCGCCGCGACTCGAAGACCTGGTGGTGCCCGGCGTCGTGCCCGAGGAAGCCGAGCTGGCCGAAGACGACCGCCAGGTACACGGCGGGCCCGAGCTGCCACCACGAGTCGCCGATGAGCGCGAACGCGGTCCAGCCGGCCACCAGCGCCAGCGCGGTCAGGCCGATCTTCCAGAAGTAGTAGCCCGGCCGGCGATCGAGCAGGCCCGCCTGCCGGACCTCGCGCGAAAGCGCGGCGTAGTCGCTGCCACGCGGGATGTCCGCCATCGGCGCTCCTCGAGATCGTCATGCGCGGTCAGCCTGATCGCAGTCGGTCCCGACGATCGCCTACCTTCAACGTACTCCAGGAAACACTGCGGCCCGGTCACCAGAAGGGTTCCTGGGTGACCGGGCCGCGGCGGCGCCTATTCGGCGTCAACTGCTACAGCGGGCGGACCTGCTCCGCCTGCGGGCCCTTGGCGCCCCGCACGGGGGTGTACTCCACCCGCTGGTTGTCAGCAAGGCTGCGGTACCCGTCAGCCTCGATCGCGGAGTGGTGAACGAAGACGTCCGGCGTGCCATCGTCGGGGGCGATGAAACCAAAGCCCTTGTCCGCGTTGAACCACTTCACTGTTCCCTGAGCCACTGCGTTCCTCCATGCTGAGACGATCATCGGGGTTTCACGGGCGTGAATCCCCGGGCTGCTGTGACCGCTTGCCGTTGGAAGGCTTGGGTCTAAGGGACCCACGGCGCCCGCGGTCAGAATTCGCAGGCGCTGTGACACGAGCACGAACTTCGACTACAACCTGTTTCATTTAACACCATGCGGCAGCCTTGTCACGCCGATTGAGCATCATGCGTGCCTCGTGTCAAGATCTAAAAGCGGCATAACACCACATAAAATTCCGGCCGTCGAACGGGCTCCGACGCGCCCCGACGTCCCCGGCTGCACGTGCGGTAGACTGAAGGAGCGCAAACGCGCGGTAAAGGCGACGCCACGAGGGCGCGCCGGTCGCTCGTCGCTCGGTGAGCGAAATGGTTTCCACGGATGTGGCGCCTTCGACACGCGGCCACCCCCGATTCCTGGAGACCATCTCTTGTCAGCTCTGTCCACTGAGGACATCACCGATTCCACCCTTACCTCCACCCCCACCACCCTCCCACCCACCTTCGCCAGTCTCGGCGTCCCCGCGCCGCTGGTCGCAGTCCTCGCGAAAACCGGCATCACGACGCCGTTCCCGATCCAGGCCGCCACGCTGCCTGACGCCCTGGCCGGGCGTGACATTCTCGGCCGCGCCCAGACCGGCTCGGGCAAGACCCTCGGCTTCTCCCTCCCGCTGGTCGCCCGGCTGGCCGACGGCCACACGATGGCCTGCCGCCCCCGCGGCCTGATCCTGGTGCCGACCCGCGAGCTGGCCGCCCAGGTCCACGGCGTGCTTACCCCGCTGGCGCACTCGGCGGGCCTCAAGGTCGCCACCGTCTTCGGCGGGACGTCGCAGAACCCGCAGGTCGCCGCGCTGCGCAACCGGGCCGACATCGTGGTCGCCTGCCCCGGCCGGCTGGCCGACCTGATCGAGCAGGGCCACTGCCACCTCGGTGACGTCGACATCACCGTGCTCGACGAGGCCGACCACATGGCCGACCTCGGCTTCCTCCCGGTCGTGCGGCGGCTGCTCGACATGACCCCGGCCGACGGCCAGCGGATGCTGTTCTCCGCCACCCTCGACGGCGCGATCGACGTCATCGCCCGCCGCTTCCTGCACCGCCCGGCCCGGCACTCGGTCGACGCCGACTCCAAGCCACCGGAGATCACCCACCACCTGCTGACCGTCACCCCGGCCGACCGGGTCGGCGTCATCGCCACCCTCGCCAGCGGCGAGGGCCGGGTGCTGATCTTCACCAGGACCAAGCACGGGGCGCGCAAGCTCGTCAAGCAGCTCGGCCAGGCGGGCACGCCGGCCACCGAGCTGCACGGCAACCTGACCCAGGGCGCGCGCACCAGGAACCTCGCGGCGTTCGCCAACGGCGAGGTCAACGCGCTGGTCGCGACCGACATCGCCGCCCGCGGCATTCACGTCGACGGCATCGACCTGGTCGTGCACGCCGACCCGCCGACCGAGCACAAGGCCTACACCCACCGGTCCGGCCGGACCGCCCGCGCCGGCACCGAGGGCACCGTGGTCACCGTGCAGACCGCGGCCCAGGTGGCCGAGGTCCGCACGCTGATGCGCAAGGCGGGCGTCAGCCCGCACGCGTCGATCGCCGGCCCCGGCTCGGCCGTGCTGCGGGAGATCGCCGGCCCGCCGGCCAAGCGGGTGTACCGGCCCGCGGCGGCCGCCCGCCCGGCGACCCTGGCCCAGCAGCCGAGCAGCCGGGGCGCGGCCGCCGCGTCGAGCTCCTTCCGGGGCCGTCGCGGTCGGCGCTAAGCGCGAATTAGTTCTGCCTTTAGACAGTCGCCAGGGACCGTTCGGAAGAAAAGAATTCAAGATCTTTTCATTTCGAACGGGCCCGGGCGACTCGCCATTCGCCCGCGCTCCTTTAGGGGAGCAGGACAATTTTGCCGTGATTGCGGCGGGCCTCGATGTCGGCGTGCGCCTGCGCGGCCTGCGCCAGCGGGTACGTCCGCCAGATCGGGACGTCCAGCCGGCCCTCGGCCATCAGGGCGGCCAGCTCGGGCAGCGCCTCCGGCGCCCGGTCGGCCGGGTCGGCCCCGGTGAAGCGCACCCCCGCGTCGGCCGCGTTGTCGTCGGCGATCGTGATCACCCGGGCGGCGTCGCCCGCCAGCGCGGTCGCGTCGGCCAGCCCGGATCAGGACCTGGCCGGGTCCCGGCTGCGGGATGTCGGCCGACGTGACGGTCAGGACGTCGGGGGCGCCGTAGCGGGAGTAGGTGATGGCAGTGGACATGGTGCTTGCTCCTCGAGATGGGGTGTGAACCGCAGACGCCCTACCGCACTCCGGACGCCGCCAACCCGCGGGTCAGGCGCACCCGCGAGCGCATCCTGGCCGCCGCCCGCGAGCTGCTGTCGGAGGTCGGCCCGGCCGGGCTGACCTACTCGCTGCTGGCCGAGCGGGCCGGGGTGACCAGGCAGACCCTGTACCGGCACTGGCCCGCCCGCCCGGCCCTGCTGCTCGGCCTGATCCTGGAGGGCGTGGACGGCGAGTACCCCGAGCCGGGGGCCGACCCGGGCGCGGTGGCCGCCGCCTGGCTGGCCAGCCTGCGCGACGGCCTGCGGGACCGGGCGCGGCGCATCGCGGTCCTCGGCGTCGCCGCCCAGGCCGACTCCGACCCCGACAGCGCCCAGGCGCTGGCGCAGCTCACCGACTACGGCAACGCCGCCCTCAACGACCTGCTGAAGCCGTCGGGCACCACGATCACGATCGACGAGTACGCGCTGCTGTCCGGCCCGGTGCTGGCCAGGATCTTCTTCGAACGGCGGCCGGTCACCGATGAGTTCATTGCCGCCGTGGTCTCCCGGTGGCTGGCCGGCCCGGCGCGTACGATCGCTAGCCAGGACGTTCCACCACCAGATGGATCTAGCCAGGACGTTCCACCACCAGATGGATGAGGCGAGGAGGCAGGCATGCCGGCAAAGGGATTCGCGGAATGGAAGGGTGACGTTCCTTCGGGCAGCGGCACGTTCACCGCGGGCGACACGATCAGCGGCGAGTACTCGTTCAAGTCGCGCTTCGAGGACGGGCCGGGGGCCAACCCCGAGCAGCTGATCGCGGCCGCGCACGCGTCGTGCTTCTCGATGGCGCTGTCGAACATCCTCGCCCAGGAGGGCACCCCGCCGGAGTCGGTGCGGACCGACGCGACCGTCACCCTCCGGATGGTCGACGGGGTGCCCACGATCACCAAGATCGCGCTGGTGACGGTGGGCCGGGTGCCGGGCATCGACGCGGCCGCGTTCGCCGAGCACGCGGCCGCGGCCAAGGCCGGCTGCCCGGTCAGCCGGGCGCTGGCGGGCGTGCCCGAGATCACCCTGGACGCGTCGCTCGCCTGAGCCCGCTCCCGGTGCGTGGCCGTTTTCGCAAATTAGTCGAAAACGTCCACGGAAAAAATTACCCAGATGCAGGTACGTGGAAAGTGGGTAGTTCAGACCCGAGCTACACGTCGGGGAGGGCTCGTGTCCACGTACCTGTACCGCCTCGCGCGGTGGTGTTTCCTGCATCGTCGCCGGGTGCTGGCCGGCTGGCTGCTCGCGGTCGTCGTGGTGGTGGTGCTGAGCGTGGTCGGGAACGGCACCGAGAACAGCAGCATCACCATCCCCGGGACCGAGTCTCAGCAGGTCGTCGACCTGCTGCAGGCGAAGATCCCGGCCTTCAGCGGCGCCCAGACGCAGATCGTGTTCGTCTCACCCGGATCGCAGAGCGTGACGTCGTCGGCCGACGCGGCCGCGATCAAGCAAGCCGTCGCCCAGATGGCCAAGGTGCCGCAGGTGGCGCAGGTCAAGGACCCGATCCTGACCAAGACGGTCTCCCCGGACGGGAAGGTCGCGCTGGCCACCCTGCTGTGGAACACCCCGGCCGCCACCGTGAACGACTCCAGCCTGTCGGACCTGCAGACCGCCGCCGCCCCCGCGACCCAGGCCGGCCTGCAGGTCCAGTACGGCGGCGCGGTCTACCCGGGCTGGAACCCGAAGGTGACGGAGACGCCGGAGATCATCGGGATCGTCATCGCGCTGATCATCCTGCTGATCACGTTCGGCGCCGTCACCGCGGCCGTGCTGCCGATCCTGAGCGCGCTGATCGGGGTGGTGATCACCGTCACCGGGATCACCGCGCTGGCGGCGGTGACCAACATCGCGTCCGTCTCGACCACCGTCGCGATCATGCTCGGCCTGTCGACCGGCATCGACTACGGCGTGTTCATCTTGTCCAGGCACCGGTCCCAGCTGCTGGCGGGCAAGCCGATGGAGGAATCGGTCGCCACCGCGGTCGGCACGGCCGGCAGCGCGGTCGTGTTCGCGGGCGCCACCGTGATCGTCGCGCTGTGCGGCCTGAGCGTGGTCGGCATCCCCTTCCTGCGCACGATGGGCCTGGTGGCGGCGGGCGCCGTCCTCCTCTCGGTGCTGATCGCGCTGACCCTGCTGCCGGCCCTGCTCGGCTTCGCCGGGGAGAAGATCACCCACTTCGTCGGCCCGCGCCGCCGCACCAGGGAGAAGACCGGCCGGGTGGGGCACGCCGAGCGGATCGCGCGGCGCTCGGCGACCGACCCGTCGACGGCGGTGGGGGCGCGGTGGGGGCGGTTCGTGTCCCGGTTCCGGTTCCCGGTGCTGATCGCGGGCATCGGGGTCGCCCTCGTGATCGCGATCCCGGCCCTGAGCATCGACCTCGGGCTGCCCAGCGCCGTCTCGCAGCCGACCTCGAGCACCGCACGGCAGGCCTACGACACCATCACCAACCACTTCGGCCCCGGCTACAACGGCCCCCTGCTGGTGGTGGCCAACCCGGTCACCAGCGCCGGGGACGTGGCCGGGATCGCGGACCGGGTGTCGAAGGTCTCCGGCGTGATCTCGGCCAAGCCGGTCGCGTTCCAGAACGACACCGCCGTCATCCAGGTCATACCGACGACCGGGCCCAACGACAGCGCCACCACCAACCTGGTGAACACGATGCGGGGCGAGCGAACGCAGCTGTCCGGCTCGTCTAGCATCGACCTGCTGGTGGGCGGCTCGACCGCGTCCAACATCGACGTGTCGACCAAGCTCACCGACGCGCTCCCGATCTTCCTGCTGTTGGTCGTGGGGCTCGCGTTCATCCTGCTGACGTTCGCGTTCCGCACGATCCTGGTGCCGATCACGTCCATCCTCGGCTTCCTGCTGTCGATCGCGGCGGCGCTCGGCGTCACCGTGGCGGTGTTCCAGTGGGGCTGGGGGGCGAGCCTGCTCGGCGCGGCCAAATCCCCGGTGACGCTCAGCTATCTGCCGACGATCCTGGTCGCGATCATCTTCGGCCTGTCCAGCGACTACGAGGTCTTCGTGGTCTCCCGGATCAAGGAGGACTTCACCAAGCACGGCGAAGCCCGCCGGGCGGTCGAGCGGGGGACCGGCGTGTCGGTCCGGGTCGTGTCGGCGGCGGCGCTGATCATGTTCACGATCTTCTGCGCGTTCACCACCCTCCCGCTCAGCGCGGTCAAGCCGATCGCGATCAGCTTCGCCGCCGGCGTGCTGGTCGACGCCTTCCTGGTCCGGCTGACGCTGATCCCGGCGACGATGGCGATCATCCGGGCGAAGCTCTGGTACCACCCGCAGTGGTTCTCGAGGTACGTGCCCGACCCGGACATCGAGGGGGCCCAGCTCGAGAAGCGGCTGGCCGAGCGGCGGATGCCGGCCGGGACGCCCGGCGGCGGTTCCTGACTGCGCTTGTTTCTGGCGGGGCAGCCCCCTCGCGCTGCGGCGGTGACGTCAGATAGCGTTGCGCATCATGCGGATTGGCCTGTTCGTCACGTGCCTGACCGACACGATGTTCCCGGAGACCGGCAAGGCCGTGGTGACGGTGCTCGAGCGGCTCGGGCACCGGGTGGAGTTCCCGGCGGGGCAGTCGTGCTGCGGGCAGATGCACTTCAACACCGGCTACCGGCGCGAGGCGGTGCCGATGGCCCGGGGGTTCGCCCGCGCCTTCGACGGTTACGACGCGATCGTGACGCCGTCGGCGTCGTGCGCGGCGATGGTGCGCGAGTACCACCCGGTGCTGGCGGCCGAGGCGGGCGACGCGGCCCTCGCGCGGCAGGTGGCCGACGTCGCGCCCCGGGTGCACGACCTGGCCACGTTCCTGACCGGGGTGCTCGGGGTGACCGACGTGGGGGCGCGCTTCCCGCACCGGGTGACGTACCACCCCACCTGCCACTCGCTGCGGATGATGCACGTCGGCGACGCCCCGCTGCGGCTGCTGCGGGCGGTCGGCGGCATCGACCTGGTGGACCTGCCGGACGCGGAGACGTGCTGCGGGTTCGGCGGCACGTTCTCGGTCAAGAACCCGGACGTGTCGGCGGCGATGTGCGCCGACAAGGTGTCGGCGATCAGGCAGTCGCGAGCCGAGGTGGTGTGCGCGGGGGACAACTCGTGCCTGATGCACATCGACGGGGCGCTGAGCCGGCAGCGGACCGGCGTGCGGAGCATGCACCTGGCCGAGATCCTGGCGTCGACCGGAGCCGGCGCGTGACCGGCACGATGCCCACCTACCTGGGCATGCCCTCGTTCCCGCGCGCGGCCAAGAAGGCGGTGGCCGACTCCCAGCTGCGCCGGAACCTCACCCACGCCACCACCGCGATCAGGGCCAAGCGCGCGAACGCCGTCGCCGAGCTCGACGACTGGGAGCAGCTCCGGCAGGCCGCCAAGGCGATCAAGGACCACACGCTGGCCAACCTCGACACCTATCTCCTGCAGCTCGAGGGGAACGTCACCAGGGCCGGCGGCCACGTGCACTGGGCGCGCGACGCGGCCGAGGCCAACGCGATCGTGGCCGCTCTGGTCAAGGAGGCCGAGGCCGACACGGTGGTGAAGGTCAAGTCGATGGCCACCCAGGAGACAGGGCTCAACGAGGCCCTCGCGGCGAGGGGCATCCGCGCCATCGAGACCGACCTGGCCGAGCTCATCGTGCAGCTCGACGACGACCGGCCGAGCCACATCCTGGTCCCCGCGATCCACAAGAACCGGGCCGAGATCAGGGACATCTTCCTGCGCGAGATGGGCGACGCGCCCGCCGACCTGACCGACGACCCGACCCGGCTGGCCGCCGCCGCCCGCGCGCACCTGAGGAGCGAGTTCCTCAGCGCCAAGGTGGGGATCTCCGGCGCCAACTTCGCCATCGCGGGCACCGGCTCGCTGGTCGTGGTCGAGTCCGAGGGCAACGGCCGGATGTGCCTGACCCTGCCGGACACGCTGATCTCGGTCGTCGGGGTGGAGAAGCTGCTGCCGTCCTGGCAGGACCTGGAGGTCTTCCTGGCGCTGCTGCCGCGCAGCTCGACCGCCGAGCGGATGAACCCCTACACCACGATCTGGACCGGGGTCGCCGACGGCGACGGGCCGCGCAACTTCCACCTGGTGCTGCTCGACAACGGCCGCACCGGCACCCTGGCCGACCCGACCGGACGGCAGGCGCTGCGCTGCATCCGCTGCTCGGCCTGCCTGAACGTGTGCCCGGTGTACGAGCGGGCAGGCGGGCACGCCTACGGCTCCCCCTACCCCGGCCCGATCGGCGCGATCCTGTCACCGCAGCTGCGCGGCGTGACCAGCGCGATCGACGCCTCGCTGCCGTTCGCCTCGTCGCTCTGCGGCGCCTGCTACGAGGTCTGCCCGGTCGCCATCAACATCCCCGAGGTCCTGGTCGAGCTGCGGGCCCGCTCGGTCGCCGAGCACAAGCACCCGATCGAACGGGCCGTGTTCCGCCTGTCGGGCTACGTGCTGAGCTCGCCCCGCCGCCTGGCCGCGGCCCAGCGGGCCGCGTCGGCCGGCCGTCACATCGTCGGCCGGTCCGGCCGCATCCGCCGCCTCCCCCCGCCGCTGTCGGCCTGGACCGACACCCGCGACGCCCCGGCCCCGCCTCCGGAGTCCTTCCGGGCCTGGTGGGCCCGTACCCGAGGAGGGGCCGAGTGAGCACCGCCCGCGAGGAGATCCTGGACCGCATCCGCGCCGCGATGGGTCCGCACGGCCCCGGCCGGGCGGCGACCCCGGCCCAGGTCGACGCCGCCTACGCGGCGCTGCCACGCGACTACCGGCGCGCGCACCACGAGGCGGCCGGCACCGACATCGTCGCGCTGTTCGCCGAGCGCGCGGCCGACTACCGGGCGGTGGTCGAGCGCGTCCCCGAGGCGGGCCTGCCCGCGGCGATCGCCCGGGCGCTGGCCTGCCTCGCCGGTTTCCTGGTCCCCGACGGCCTGCCGGCCGGCTGGCTGGCCGACGTGCCGGACGCCGGGGACAGGATCGTCCGCGACGGCCCGCCGCTGTCGGCCCGCGAGCTCGACGCGGTGGCCGGGGTGATCACCGGCTGCGCGGCCGCCATCGCCGAGACCGGGACGATCATCCTCGACCACGGCCCCGGCCAGGGCCGCCGGGCGCTCACCCTGGTACCGGACTTCCACCTGGTCGTGGTCCGCGCCGGCCAGGTGGCGGCCGACCTGCCGGACGCCATCGGCCGGCTGGACCCGGCCCGCCCGCACACCCTCATCTCCGGGCCGTCGGCCACCAGCGACATCGAGCTCATCCGGGTCGAGGGCGTGCACGGCCCCAGGAACCTGCACATCCTGGTGGCGGGCTTACCCGGCCCCGCGGGCGATTTTCACACCTTCATTGCCGCGCTGACGAGCACGAAGATCACGAAGCCGGCCACCAGCAGCGTTATCACCGCGATGAGCGGCTGGCGCGCTTTCCCGGCGATGACGAAAGGCGGCACGATCCCGAGCACGGTACAGCCGGCGAAGGCATAGAGGCAGACGCGGAGGAAGGTATTCACGTCAGCCTTCCGGCAGCGTTCAGCGCTGCCGTCAGCCGACGACAACTTGATCTCGGGCGCACCGATTCCGTTACCCGACGGCTCGCTCCCCACGCGCCGGCTGGCAGAGAATGGCAGGCCCGACTTCCCCCCAAGGCCACGATCACATTGTACAGGCGCGACGGCCACGAGCCCCTGAAGCCGGCGAATTAAGGGCGTCCTTTTCGCGGGCAAAGCCGAGCTGCCTCGGGCAATTGTCCGCTCGGAGGGCCTGATGACCGCCTTATGATCTTCGTCTTCGATATCGCAATCGAGCTAGCTATTGCGCGGCTGGCCAATGCGGTTCCTGCGGACGGCGGCGTACGAGCCCGGCGTAGGCGCGGAACGGCCGGAGCAGCAGCCCGATCAGCGTGACCAGGAACAGCGGGGCCGCCGCAAAAATCCACCACGGAGGCCCGCTCGGCCTGCCCCCGTACTCGAACGCGTCGACCGCGTCCCGCAGGGCGTCCGCTGCGAGCGCGGCGGCCCCGACCGCCCACAGCGCCTCAATCGCGATCGCGGCCATAGCCGCCCGGCGCCGGCCTTGCCTGAGCCGGATCGCGGTCGCGATCAGGGCCAGGCCGAGCAGGGCGGCGATGAGTGCGGGGACGAGAAGCGGCCAGCGGCCAGGGCCGAGGCCCCCGCCCTCGCCCACGCCTCCGACGGGCAGGATCTCCGCCGCCAAGAACAGCAGGAGCGCGCCCTGCAGGCACAAGAGCACGCGCAGGTAGACCAGGAATGCCGTTCTCAGCATGATCCGCACCGTTTAATAGTGGCCTAAATCGGGGGATGAGGGCGCCGCAGTTGCGGTTCGCGATAGCTGCCGTTCGATCATGGCCAGATCGTAATCGCCCGTGACCAGGCCATCCTCCATTTCCGCGGCGGCCATGCCGACCCGAAAGGCGTGGTAGACCGGCGTCAGGGCCGCCTCCTCGAGCTCGCTGAGCGGCCAGCCGCGGGCGGCGAGCTCCGCGCGGTAGGCGGCGGTCATCTCCGGCGCCCGGTAGCTCCGCGCGATCGCCAGCTCGTAGGGGCGGGTGTCCACGTGGGTGAGCCCGAAATCGATGACGCCGGCCAGCCGGCCGCGGTCGTAGTGCACGTTCCACTCGGCGAAGTCCCCGTGCACCACCATCACCGGCAGGTCGTCGGCCCCAAGGACCGCGAGCGCGGCCTGGGTTTGCGTCTCGGCCGCCTGTGCCCACGCGGCCAGCCGCGGGCTGACCGAGGCGAGTCCGCGAACGCGCTCCTCCCACCGGTCGGCGGCGGGCGCGCCGACGGCGGGCCCGCCGACGGCCGAGTGCCGGGCGCGCCATCCCGGACGCTGCCCGATCGGCTCAGCCAGACCGCGCAGCGCCAGGTGCAGCCGGGCCAGATCGCGTCCGCGCTGGCCGCGCTGCCCCGCATCCTCGCCGCGGACAGCCTGACCCGGCACATACCGGGTCAGGCAGTACCACCGGTCCTGCCAGCGGACGGGCTCGCCGAGCGCGGCCGGCACGACCCAGCCGGCCCCGGCCAGGTAGCCGAGCACCGCGTGCTCATAGGCGAGCTCCTCCCGGGTGGCCAGAGGATGATAGCGGCGCAGCACCGAGGGCGGCCGGCCGGCTGTCCCGACCAGCCAGTTGCCGTTCCCGAGGGGGACGTCCTTGAGCACGACAATCCGGCCCGGCCGAACGCCAAGCAGGTCCAGCACGTGGCGAGGGTCGTTGGCAGCCATCGCGCCTACGTTAACAAGCGCGTTGGCGCCTGGACCCCTACCGGTTTCGTAGACACCACATCAAGTGGCACGGTGGTCTACGAGGAGACTTCAAGGCCCACTACGGACTCAGCGCCACCACCTACCGCGAGCGCTTCGCCACCCAGGCCGTCCACCTCCACGACCATGGCGAACCACGCTACGGCTGACCGGGCGCCAGCAGATCGTGTAACGATTCCGTTTCGAGCGCGGAACCACCCATTGACACTTTTGTGACCCAAGCGAAGACTACAGGCCAGGAATTGAAACGTTCTATTAACGTCGGGTACGCGGAGGTACGATCGGTGGGTGCTGGCAACGAGGCTGGTGGCGGAGCCGCAGCGGCGATACCCGCCGATGTGCCGCCTGCCACGATGGTGCTTGAGCTACGGCACGCCGCGAAGTCGTTCGGTCCGGTGCAGGCTCTGCTCGACGGCTCGATAGAGCTGCGCGCGGGAGAGGTGCACGCCCTGCTGGGCGAGAACGGCGCAGGCAAGTCGACGCTGGTGAAGATTCTGGCCGGCGTGCACCAGCCGGACAGCGGCCAGGTGCTCGTGGACGGCCAGGCGGTCACGCTGCACGGCCCGGCAGCGGCGAGGGCGGCGGGCATCGCGGTCATCTACCAGGAACCCATGCTGTTCCCCGATCTGACCGTGGCCGAGAACATCTTCATGGGCCGCCAGCCGGTCCGCGCGGGGCGCAGGATCGATCGCGGCGCCATGAGCCGCGCCGCGAACGAGATCTTCGCGCAGCTCGGCGTGGCGCTTGACCCGGCGCGGCCCGCCCGCGGGCTGTCCGTCGCCGACCAGCAGATCGTCGAGATCGCCAAGGCGCTCTCCCTGAACGCCCGGGTGCTGATCATGGACGAGCCGACGGCGGCGCTGAGCAACATCGAGGTAGAACGGCTGTTTCGGGTCATCGCTGCGCTGCGTGCCCGCGGGGCGGCGGTGATGTTCATCTCGCATCGGCTGGAGGAGGTGTTCGCCATCTGCCAGCGGGTGACGATCATGCGCGACGGCAAGTTCGTCATGACCGCGCCCACGGACACGCTCGACGTGGATACAATCATCCGCTCGATGATCGGGCGGGATCTTGGCGACATGTACCACAAGACGGGTACGGTGCCCGGCGAGGTGGTCCTCGCGGTCGACCAGATCACGCGGGAGAACGTCTTCTACGACGTCAGCTTCAGCGTCCGCCGGGGCGAGGTCGTCGCCCTGGCCGGGCTGGTGGGCGCGGGGCGCACCGAGGTCGCCCGGGCGATCTTCGGTGTTGACCGCCGGAGCTCAGGATCGGTGCGGCTGCTCGGCAGGGAGCTGCCGAACGGCGACCCGACGGCGGCCATGGCGGCGGGCATCGCGTTCGTCCCCGAGGACCGGCGGCAGCAAGGTCTCGTCATGGACTTGGCGATCGACCACAACGTCGCGCTCGCGTCGCTCAACCGGCTCAGCAAGGGCGGGCTCATCTTCCGTGCCGCCGAGCGGCGGCTCGCCGTGACCTGGGCGGAGCGGCTGCAGCTCAAGTACGGGCGGATGCGGGACACGGTATCCACCCTGTCCGGCGGCAACCAGCAGAAAGTCGTGCTCGGGAAGTGGCTCTCCCGCTCGCCTTCGCTGCTGATCATCGACGAGCCGACCAGGGGGATCGACGTCGGGACCAAGGCCGAGGTGCACCGGATCATCGACCAGCTGGCTGCGGACGGGATGGCGGTGCTAATGATCTCATCCGAGCTGCCCGAGGTGCTCGGCGTGGCGGATCGCATCCTCGTCATCCACGAGGGCCGGCTGACGGGTGAGTTCGCCCGAGCGGACGCGACCGAGGACAAGATCATGCGGGCGGCCACCGGCCAGGTCGCGCAGGCAGCGGCATGACTGCCCCCGCCGCGCCCATGACGCCCATGACGCCGGTGCAGGCGCCGGGCATACCGAGGACGGCGCGGCTCCTGCGGGCGAGGGAAGCCGGGACCCTGGCGCTCGTGCTGCTGGTGTTCCTTCTCACGACGCTCAAGAACCACAACTTCGCCAGCAGCAGCAGCATCCAGCAGCTGCTGGTCGGAGCGTCCCTGGTGGCGCTGCTCGGAGTCGGGGAGACGATGGTCATCGTCACTCGCAACATCGACCTGTCGGTCGGATCGACGCTCGGCCTGGCCGCGTTCGTCGTGGGCGACCTGTTCAGGACCCAGCACATACCGGTGTGGTCCGGGTTCGTCATCGCGATCGCCATCGGCGCGGCCGTAGGCGCGGTCAACGGGCTCATCACTACCCTCATCCGGGTGCCGAGCCTGGTCGTTACCCTGGCGATGCTGTACATCGTCAGGGGCCTGGACTCAAAGCTGGTGAACGGAAACATCGTGGTCCCGAGCCAGGTGCCGCACGCGTTCATCGAGGTCGGCTACCAGACGGTGCTCGGCATCCCGTGGCTGGCGATCATCGTCGCCGTCGTCGTGATCGCCGTTGGCTATGCGATGCGCACCTTCCGCCCCGCCCGCGAGCTGTACGCGATCGGGTCCAACCCTGACGCCGCCGCGCTGGCCGGGATACCGAGCGCCCGGCGGGTATTCGTCGCGTTCGTCACCAGCGGTGCCCTCGCGGGTCTCGGCGGCGCGCTCTTCCTCGCGCTGTTCGCGCAGGTGGATAACAGTGCCGGGCTCGGCTATGAGCTGAACGTCGTGGCCGCCGTCGTGGTCGGCGGGGTCGCTATCTTCGGCGGCAGCGGCACGGTGGTGGGCGCGGCGCTCGGCGCGCTGCTGCTCAATACCATCCAGCAGGGCCTGGTCGCGGTCAGGAGCTCCTCCTTCTGGGACGAGGCCATCGCCGGCGGGCTGCTGCTGGTCGCAATCTCAATAGACAGGCTGCTGGCGCTACGGGTGGCGCGCAGCCTGCGGTCAGCCGAGGGGGCCCACCGTGAGCTCTGAGATCGCACCGCCCGCGGCCGGCGCTGAGTCCCCCGCCGGCGCTGGCAAGCAGGGCACGGGACCGGAGCCGTCGGCCGACACCGGGACGCGGCAGCCGCTCTGGCACCAGGCGGCCCGCTGGGAGGTCGGGCTCGTCATCGTCCTGATCGGGGCCCTGGTGTTCGGCAGCTCCGAGTCATCGACTTTCGACAGCCAGACCACGCTGTTCTACGGCGGCATCAACGCCGGCTTTATCTCGATCATGGCGCTGCCGATGATGCTCATCGTGGTGACCGCCGAGATCGACCTGTCGGTTGCCTCGATGCTCGGCCTGGCGGGCGCCCTCCTCGGCGACCTGTGGCATCACGGCTGGGGGATTTGGCCGGCGCTCATCGCCGCGCTGGCCGTCGGCGTCGTCGGCGGAGCGCTCAACGGCTTCCTCGTCGCTAAAGCGGGACTGCCCTCCATCGCGGTGACGATCGGTACCCTGACGCTCTACCGCGGGATGGCCGAGATCCTGCTCGGGTCACAGACCATCCCGGGGGCTGGCGACCGGACGTTCCCCGTATGGTTCACCAAGATCGGGGTCGTTCCCGTCCCCGGGACGCACCTGTCGTACACAACGGTGATATTTATCGTTCTGGCCATCATCTGCGGTGTGGTCTTGCATGCCACGCCGCTCGGTCGCTCCTTGTACGCAATCGGACTGCAGCCTGAGGCGGCCCGGTTCGCGGGGGTCCGGGTCGCCCGGATCAAGTTCTGGCTGTACGTCGCCTCAGGCCTCATCTGTGCCTTCGCGGGGATCCTGCTCACGGCACAGAACTCCTCCGTCAGCTATAACGCTGGCTACGGGCTCGAGCTCAACGTCGTGGCGATCGCCCTCTTCGGTGGAGTGTCGATCTTCGGCGGCAAGGGCAGCGTGCCCGGAGTGGTGCTATCGGCAGCCATCGTGGCCACCCTGCAGATGGCGATGACGCAGATGAACATTGACCCCAATGTCCAGGAAATCGTGATTGGCGCCCTGCTGCTGATCAGCGTGGTGGTTCCCAGCCTCGGCCGGCTGATGCGCTGGCCTGCTGTGCGGCCACGACGGTCACGTCCTTAACGGCCCGCATATCCCGTTTCTAATAGCCCCGAATAGTTCACGCATCCCGTCCCTAACAGCCGGCACACAGTAGTCCCGGTCCAGGTATCACGGAAAAGAAAGTATTCGAATGAAACGTTACAAGAGAGCAACATTCATCGCCGTCCGCAGACCCGCGGTCCTGGCCTTCGCGGCCGTGGCGGCCGTGTCGACCATCGCGGCATGCAGCTCAAGCTCAAGCACCGCGAGCTCAAGCACAGCTGCGAGCACCTCGGCGTCCGCGACCACCTCGGCCAGCGGCACCGCGACGGGGATCAAGAAGGGCCTGGTGGTCTACTTCATCCCGAAGGACACCCAGAACCCGTACGAGGTCCTCGCCGACCAGGGCGGCGCGAAGGCGCTGGCCGAGCTGGGCGGCAAGGTGGTCGTGAGCAGCGGAACCGCGGACACGGCAGCCGCCCAGATTCCCTCCATCCAGGCGGCCATCCAGGCGCACGCCAACGCGATCGTGATCGCGGGCAACGACCCGAGCGCGCTGTGCCCGTCGCTTCAGCAGGCGGCATCGGCGGGTATCGCGATCCTCTCGTTCGACTCCGATGTCACCTGTGGCTCCAGCCCGAACCACCTGTTCGTCAACCAGGCGAACACGGCCAGCATCGGCACATCCGAGGTTGACATCCTGGCCAAGGAGATCGGTGACAGTGGCCAGATCGCCATCCTCTCCGCGGCGGCCAGCGCGACCAACCAGAACGCCTGGATCGCGTACATGAAGCAGGAGCTCACGAAGTACCCGAAGATGACGCTGGTCAAGACCGTCTACGGAAACGACGACCCGGCCATGTCGCTGACCGTGCTGCAGGGCCTGCTCTCCGCCTACCCGAACCTGAAGGGCATCATCTCGCCCACGACAGTCGGCATCCAGGCGTCGGCGCAGTACCTCGATACGCACAAGAGCCTGCTCAAGAAGCTCACGCTGACCGGCCTCGGGCTGCCGTCGCAGATGAAGCCGTACGTCAAGGACGGCACGGTCAAGGAGTTCGAGCTGTGGAACCCGTCCCAGCTCGGCTACCTGGCTGGTTACGCGGCGGCCGCGATGGCTTCCGGCACCGCCACCTTGACGACCGGGTCCACCTTCACGGCCGGCACGCTCGGCAGCTACAAGGTGCTCGCGCCCACCACCGGCGTCGGCCCGTCGATCGTGCTCGGCCCGCCGACCGTCTTCGACGCGGCCAACATCGCCCAGTTCAACTTCTGACAGGTCAATGACGCGTTACTGCTTTACCCTGCATGTCCGGCCAGATCTCCTGGCGGAATACCGGCAGCGGCACGCCGCGGTCTGGCCGGACATGCTGCGCGCATTGCGGGACGCCGGCTGGCGCAATTACTCGATCTTCGCGCGCCCGGACGGCCTGCTCATCGGCTACGTCGAGGCCGACAACCTCGCGGACGCACAGCGGGCGATGGCGGCGACCGAGGTGAACGCGCGCTGGCAGGCGGATATGAGCCGGTACTTCACCGGTCTCGACGGCCGCCCGCCGGACGAGAGCTTCCTGCTGCTTGACGAGATCTTCAACCTCGATGATCAGCTCGCCGGCCTGGACAGCCCGCACGAACCGGACAGCAGTGCTCCAGACAGCATTGCTCCAGACACCACCGGGGAGGAAAAATGAGACGCACCAAGGTCGGCCTCGTCGCTGGCGGGCTCGGTGCCTACTGGCCGCAGTTCCCCGATCTGCTGCCCCAGCTGGAACGGTCCGCTGGACGCGTGTCCGAGCGGATCCGCTCGATGGACTGCGACCTAGTCGACGCGGGGTTCATCTCCGACGCCACCGGCGCCGCGAAGGCTGCTGAGCTGCTGCGGACCGCGGGATGCGACCTCATCGTCTGCTTTCTCACCACCTACATGACCGCCTCGATGCTGGTGCCGGTCGCGCAGCGGGCAGGCGCGCCCGTGCTGCTCATCAACCTGCAACCGACCGAGGCGATGGATCACGACACGTTCGATACCGGGCAGTGGCTGGCGTACTGCGGCGCGTGCCCGCTGCCGGAGATGGCCAACGCGTTCGCCAGATGCGGGGTGCCGTTCCGCTCCGTTTCCGGATACCTGGACGACGAGCGTGCCTGGCGGAAGATCACGAGATGGATCAAGGCGGCCGGAGTGCGGGCCGGTCTCAGGTACGGCCGGCATGGGCTGATGGGGCACCTGTACCCCGGGATGCTGGACGTGTCGACCGACCTCACCCAGGTGACCGCCAACTTCGGCGGTCACGTCGAGGTTCTTGAGTTCGATGACCTCCGGGTCCGGGTTGCGGCTGTGACGGAGGAACTCCAAGACGAACGCGTCGCCATGGCGAGGGGCATCTTCACCTTCGACGAGTCAGTGAAGGAAGAAGACGTGAGATGGGCCGCTAGGGTCTCCGTCGGCCTGGACACGCTGACCCAGGATTTCGGCCTCGACAGCCTTGCCTACTACCACCGCGGCCTCGAAGGCGAGCAGCACGAACGGCTCGGCGCGGGGATGATCCTCGGCGCATCGCTGCTCACCGCGCGCGGCATCCCGGCGGCAGGCGAGTACGAGCTGCGGACGTCGCTGGCGATGCTGATCACCGACCGGCTCGGCGGAGGCGGATCCTTCACCGAGCTCCAGGCGCTGAACTTCCGCGACGGCGTGGTGGAAATGGGCCACGACGGCCCCGCGCACCTGGCCGTCAGCAACCGCAAGCCCATGCTCAGAGGCCTCGGGGTTTACCACGGAAAGCGCGGCTGGGGAGTGTCGGTCGAGTTCGACGTGAAGCACGGGCCGGTCACCACGTTCGGCATCGCGCAGCGGCGCGACGGCACGTACCGGTTCGTCGCCTCGGCGGGCACCGTTGTGGCCGGACCGTTGCTCAAGATCGGCAACACCACCTCACGGGTGGATTTCGGCTGTGACCCCGGCGAGTGGACGGACGCGTGGAGCGCGACCGGGATCTCGCATCACTGGGCGCTCGGTACCGGCAACCTGCTGCCCGAGCTTCGCGCGACGGCTGAATTGCTGGGCGTTGAACTCGCCGAAGTGGCAGTCCCAGCGAGAAACGAGGATCTGTAATGGTTGACCAGAAGGCAGTCAAGGACGCCCTGCGGCAGCACGAGATCGAGCTGCCGTCCTGGGCGTTCGGGAACAGCGGAACCCGGTTCAAGGTGTTCGCACAGCCCGGGGTGCCGCGCACCCCCTACGAGAAGGCCGACGACGCCGCCCAGGTGCACAAGCACACCGGCGTCGCCCCGAGCATGGCCGTGCACATCCCGTGGGACAAGGTCGACGACTACGAGGCGCTGGCGGCGCACGCCAAGCGCAACGGCATCCGCATCGGCACCGTCAACGCCAACGTGTTCCAGGACGACGACTACAAGCTCGGCTCGATCTGCAACCCGGACCCCAAGGTCCGCCGGAAGGCCATCGCGCACCTGATGGAGTGCGTCGACATCATGGACGCGACGGGGTCGAAAGATCTCAAGCTGTGGTTCGCCGACGGCACCAACTACCCCGGCCAGGACGACATCTCCGCCCGCCAGGATCGCCTCGCCGAGGCCCTGCAAGCGGTCTACGCAAGACTCGGCGACAACCAGCGCATGCTGCTTGAGTACAAGCTGTTCGAGCCGTCGTTCTACACCACCGACGTGCCCGACTGGGGGACCAGCCTGCTGCACTGCCAGGCCCTGGGCGACCGGGCGCAGGTGGTGGTGGACACTGGCCACCACGCGCCGGGGGTGAACATCGAGTTCATCGTGGCGCTGCTGCTCAAGGCGAGGAAGCTCGGCGGCTTCGACTTCAACTCCCGGTTCTACGCCGACGACGACCTGATGGTCGGCGCGGCCGACCCGTTCCAGCTCTTCCGCATCCTGCACGAGGTGGTCAGGGCCGACGCCCTCGGCGCCGCGGGCGGGGTCGCGTTCATGCTCGACCAGTGCCACAACATCGAGCCCAAGATCCCGGCCCAGATCCGCTCGGTCATGAACGTGCAGGAGGCGACGGCCAAGGCGCTGCTGATCGACGCCGACGCGCTGAAGGCGGCGCAGCTCGCGGGCGACGTGCTCGGCGCCAACGCCGCGCTCATGGACGCCTACAACACCGACGTCAGGCCGCTGGTGGCGGACCTCCGCGAGGAGATGGGGCTCGCGCGGGATCCGTATGCGGCCTACCTCGGTTCCGGCTACGGCGAAAAGATTTCCTCCGAACGGACCGGGGGGACTCCCGCAGGCTGGGGAGCCTGATCACGGTGGACGACCTTACCGACGGGCTTCCCGCCCGAGGAGACAACCGCAGGCTGGAGGCTTGATCACCGTGGACGACCTTACCCATGGGCTTCCGGCCCAGGAGACAACCGCTGGCTGGAGGGCTTGATCACGGTGACTGACCCGACCTACGGAGCCGCGGCCGAGGAGACCGTGGCCGCGCTCCTCGCGCGGTCCAACCGGCTCGGCTCGGACCCCCGCAACACCAACTACGCGGGCGGCAACGCCTCGGCCAAGGGCACCGCGACCGATCCCGTCACCGGCCGGCCGGCCGAGCTGATGTGGGTGAAGGGCTCGGGCGGCGACCTCGGCACGCTGACCGAGGCCGGGCTGGCGGTGCTCCGCCTCGACGCGCTCCGCGCGCTGACAGTTGTCTATCCCGGCGTCGAGCGCGAGGACGAGATGGTCGCGGCGTTCGACTTCTGCGCGTTCGGCAAGGGCGGGGCCGCCCCGTCGATCGACACCGCCATGCACGGCCTGGTCGAGGCGGCCCACGTCGACCACCTGCACCCGGACGCCGGCATCGCGTTCGCCACCGCCGCCGACGGCGAGAAGCTGACCCGCGAGTGCTTCGGGATGAGGGTCGCCTGGGTGCCGTGGCGGCGGCCAGGGTTCCAGCTCGGCCTCGACATCGCCGCCATCAAGCGCGAGCACCCGGACGCGATCGGGGTGATCCTGGGCGGGCACGGCATCACCGCCTGGGGGCAGAGCAGCGACGAGTGCGAGGCGCGGTCGCTTGAGATCATCGCCGCCGCGCAGAAATTCATCGATGAGCGCGGAGCCCCGCGCCCGTTCGGAAAACTGGTTGTCGAGCCGCTGTCGGAGACCGAGCGCCGGGCGCGGGCAGCGGCTCTCGCGCCCGCGATCCGGGGCCTTGCCTCCACCGACAAGCCGCAGCTGGGGCACTTCACCGACTCGGCCGCCGTGCTCGAGTTCCTCGGCAGCGAGCGGATGCCGGAGCTGGCGGCGCTCGGCACCTCCTGCCCGGACCACTTCCTGCGCACCAAGGTCCGGCCGATGGTGCTCGACCTGCCGCCGTCGGCGCCGCTCGAGGACGCGATCGCGCGGCTGCGCGAGCTGCACGCGGCCTACCGGCAGGAGTACCGGGCCTACTACGAGCGCTACGCGACCCCGGGCTCGCCGCCGATGCGCGGCGCCGACCCGGCGATCGTGCTGGTCCCGGGCGTCGGCATGTTCAGCTACGGGGCCGACAAGCAGACCGCGCGGGTCGCGGGGGAGTTCTACGTCAACGCGATTAACGTGATGCGCGGGGCGGAGGCGATCTCGGCCTACGCGCCGATCCCGGAGAGCGAGAAGTTCCGGATCGAGTACTGGGAGCTCGAGGAGGCCAAGCTCCGCCGCCGGCCCAAGCCGAAGCCGCTGGCGGGCCGGATCGCGCTGGTGACCGGCGGCGGGTCGGGGATCGGCCGGGCGACCGCGCAGCGGCTGGCGGCCGAGGGCGCCTGCGTGGTGGTGGCCGACCGGAACGCCGAGTCGGCCGCCGAGGTCGCGGCCGACCTCGGCTCGGCCGACGTCGCGGTGCCGGTCGGCGCGGACGTGACCAGCGAGGAAGACGTGGCCGGGGCGATCGCGGCGGCGGCGCTGGCGTTCGGCGGGGTCGATCTGGTGGTCAACAACGCCGGGCTGTCGATCTCGAAGCCGCTGACCGAGACGACCGCGGCCGACTGGGACCTGCTGCACGACGTGATGGCGCGCGGGTCGTTCCTGGTCTCGCGGGAGGCCGCGAAGGCGATGACGGCGCAGGGCATGGGCGGCGACATCGTCTACATCGTGAGCAAGAACGCGGTCTTCGCCGGGCCGTCCAACGTCGCCTACGGCGCCGCCAAGGCCGACCAGGCGCACCAGGTCCGGCTGCTCGCGGCCGAGCTCGGCGGCATCGGGGTGCGGGTCAACGGCGTCAACCCGGACGGCGTGGTCCGCGGCTCGGGGATCTTCGCGGGCGGCTGGGGCGCGTCGCGGGCCGCCGTCTACGGGGTGCCGGAGTCCGAGCTGGGCGCGTTCTACGCGCAGCGCACGCTGCTGAAGCAGGAGGTGCTGCCCGAGCACATCGCGGCGGCCGTGTTTGCCCTCTGCGGCGGGAACCTCCCGCTCACGACGGGCCTGCTCATCCCGGTCGACGCCGGAGTGGCGGCGGCGTTCCTGCGATGACGCGGAGGTACCACCCATGGCTGACCCCAGTGCGGCGCCCGCGGGATTGGCGACGGAGTTGAGCCATCAGGACGTGGAGCTGCTGAGGCTGCTGGCGGGCGGGCTGCCGCTCGACGCGGTGGCCAGGCGGATGGGCAAGTCGGAACGGACCGTCCGCCGCCGGGTCAGGGGCATCTGCGACCAGCTCGGGCTGGGGACATCGATCCAGGCGGTGGCCTGGGCGGCGCGACGGGGACTGGTTTGAGCACCGCCGCGCGTTCGAGCTCCGCGGTGATGGCAGCGGTCGACCTCGGCGCGTCCGGCGGCCGGGTGATCGCGGGCCGGGTGTCCGGTTCCGGGGTGGAGCTGCACGAGGTGAGCCGGTTCGCGAACGAGCCGGTGCTGGCGGGCGGAACGCTGCACTGGGACATCCTCCGGCTCTACCGGTCGGTGAGCGCCGGGCTGGCCGCCGCCGCCTCGACGTTCCCGCTCGCCAGCGCCGGCATCGACACCTGGGGGGTGGACTACGGCCTGCTCGACGCGGCCGGGGCGCTGGTCGGCAACCCGGTTCACTACCGTGACTCGCGCACCGACGGCGTCACCGTGCCGGTGCCTGCCGAGACGCTGTACGCCGTCACCGGCATCCAGCACCTGCCGATCAACACGATCTACCAGCTCGCGGCGGCGGCGGGCACGCCCGCCCTGTCGGCCGCGAAGACCCTGCTGCTCATCCCCGACCTGCTCGCGTACTGGCTGACCGGAGCGGCCGGGGCCGAGGTGACCAACGCCTCCACCACCGGGCTGCTCGACGTGACCACCAGGACCTGGGCGGCCGGGCTCATCGAGCAGGCGGGGATACCGGCCGGGATCTTCCCGCCGCTGCGGCAGCCGGGTGACCTGATCGGGCCGATTACGGCCGGGCAGGCCCGCGTCGGCTCCGGCGGCGGCGCCTGCGGCCCGGGCGCCTTCGTCGGCGGCGGCACGCAGCCGCTGCCGCTGGTCGCGGTGGGCTCCCACGACACCGCGTCGGCGGTGGTCGCCGTGCCGGCCTCGGGACCGCATTTCGCCTACATCTCCTCCGGCACCTGGTCGCTGGTCGGCCTCGAGCTCGACGCCCCCGTGCTGACCGAGGAGAGCCGGCTGGCCAACTTCACCAACGAGGCCGGCATCGACGGGACCGTCCGCTACCTGCGCAACGTGACCGGCCTCTGGCTACTCCAGGAGTGCGTGCGCGCGTGGGGAGCTTCTGCTGAACCGGCCACTAGGCCGATTGCGGAGCAGGCCGCCGGGCCCGGCGCGAGGCCGAGCGCGGCCCCGCTTGACCTTGACTCGCTGCTCGCGGCGGCGGCCCGGGAGAGGCCGCTGCAGTTCGTCGTCGACGCGGACGACCCGGTGTTCCTGCCGCCGGGCGACATGCCCGCCCGCATCTGTTCCTGGCTGGCCGCCCGCGATCTCCCCGCGCCGTCCGGCCCCGCCCAACTCGTCCGGTGCATCCTGGACAGCCTCGCTCTCGCCTACCGGCGTGCCCTGCTTGACGCGCAGTCGCTGTCCGGGCAGCACGCGGACGTGGTCCACATCGTCGGCGGCGGGTCCCGCAACGACCTGCTCTGCCAGCTCACCGCCGACGCAACCGGGCTGCCGGTGGTGGCCGGGCCGGCCGAGGCGACCGCCATCGGCAACGTCCTCGTCCAGGCGCGCGCCCTCGGCGCCGCCCCCTCGACGCTGCCGGGCATGCGGGCCATCCTCCGGTCCTGCCTCGCGCTCCGCGCCTTCGCGCCGGCCGGGAACGCACGCGCCTGGGAGGGCGCCGCCGATCGAATAAATGTTTGCCTTTTACGTCGTCGGGGTGACGTAAAAGACAAACATCTCCGCTAAACGATCTTCGGTGGTTTGACACGTTCCAATCTCAGGCCGGAGACTTTATCTTTCAGCCCACACAAGAAGCTGGTGAACGTGCCTGTCAGCATCAGGGAGGTCGCGGCGCGGGCCGGGGTCTCCGTCGCCACAGTCTCCAACGTCATCAACCGTCCGGAGATCGTCGCGGCGCAGACACGCGACCGGGTGCAGGCCGCGATCACCGAGCTCGGCTTCGTCAGGAACGAGTCGGCCCGCCAGCTCCGGGCCGGGCGCAGCCGGACGATCGGGCTGGTGGTGCTCGACGTGGCCAACCCGTTCTTCACCGACGTGGCCCGCGGGGTCGAGGACGAGGCGAACAAGGCCGGCCTCGCGGTCATCCTCTGCAACAGCGACGACCAGGCGCGCAAGGAGAACCGCTACCTCGATGTGCTCGAGGAGCACCGGGTCCACGGCGTGCTGATCACGCCGGTGGTCGGCGCGAGCACCCGGCTGGCGAGCCTCCAGCTGCGGGGCACCCCGGTGGTCCTGGTCGACAGCCGGTCACCGTCCCGCGGCCAGTGCTCGGTCGCGGTCGACGACGTGATGGGGGGCGACCTGGCGATGTCGCACCTGCTCGCGGCCGGCCACGAGCGCATCGCCTACGTGGCCGGCCCGGACAGCATCCGGCAAGTGGCGGACCGGCGCGAGGGGGCGCTGCGGGCGCTGCGCCGGGTCGGGGTGGCGGCCGACGACCTCATGGTGATCAAGACCGACGCGCTCAACGTCTTCGCCGGCCAGCGGGCGGGCGCGTCGCTGGCGGCGATGCCCGCGTCGTCCCGGCCGACCGCCGTGTTCTGCGCCAACGACCTGATGGC
>DATCGA010000390.1:0-5357 GCA_036509215.1 Trebonia sp. | reverse complement strand
CATCAGCGCGATCGCGAGCGCGGCCACGACGCCGACGGCGACCGCACCGACGATCGAGGCGCCTGCGGCGAAGGTGTGGCGCTCGCGCCGGTACTCGGTGTTGCGGCGCTGGCGCAGCCACTCGGGGAGCGCGGCGCGGCGGGCGGCCCAGCTGTTGAACGGCGCCGCGGCCATGCCGAGGGTGGGGACGAACAGCAAGCCCGCCAGCAACGGGCCGCTCAGCGTGCTTGTCTTGGTCAGCGCGCAGGCGATCCCGGCCGCGCCGAAGAGCGCGAGGACAGTCTCCGCCCAGTTGGCGCGGAGCGCGTGCCGCCAGCTGGTCCGCTCGCTGGTCTTCGGGGTGCGCAGGAAGGCGGCCTTTCTTCGCGAACAGGGCGAGCACCGCAGACCCGGCGATGGCCAGGATGACCTGCCACGCCGCCGTCCACCAGCCCGCCGCCCGCTCATGGTGCCTGGCCGGCAGGAAAAGCGCGGCGGAACCGAGCGGGCGGCGACGATCCCGGCAATGACCATCGCCTCAAGCATGAAAGCGCCTCATCAGGAAGATCACTTCTAGTTTGGGCTCCCAGCGGCATACAGGGATATGCCGTACGTCCCGATTAAAGCGCGCTATGTCCTTATGTGGGCCGGGCGCGGTCCTCAGTCTGGGCGGGGCGGGCGCTCGACGCGGGGTTACCTGCCCAGATAGGTCGCTGCCGCCGTGGTGAACGCCGCGAGCGCAGACGGGTCGCCTTCGAGACGCCAGTCCTGGTGGTACAGGCCGGCGTGCTGTGCCTGATCGAACCAGACCACCCCGGCCAGACGCTGCGCGCGGGCATCCGCGAACCGCGAGTCGATCTGCTCTTCCCGGTCCGCGGTGGTGCCCACGGCGGTCTCGGTAATCAGCGGCGGGGCGCTGCTGATGGTGCGGATGTCCGCGATGGTCGAGCCGAACACCGAGCCGAAGGTGTCGGCGGCCCGGTAGTAGTAGCCGTCGCCCCATGAGTACCAGGTGCCGTTCTCTCGTGCCCGAACGACAAGATCACCGGATGGCCGAACGCGACGACGTCGTCGGCGTAAGCGCGCAGATAGGCGTCCGAGCCGCCCGCCGCGATTGAGGCGAGCGTCACGCCTTCAGGCTGCAGCTGGACGAGCACATAGGCACCGTGGCCCCAGGCCGTCTGCGCGAATGACGTGCTGAACTCATCGCTCCAGGGCGAGTAGTACACGACGATCCCGGGTTTGACGCCGGTCGCGTCGGCGAACTCCGCGATCTGCGAGCAGCTGCCTGGTGCGCCGGGTTCGTAGACGCCGACCAGCGGGCTTGCCGAGGCGGGGACCGGTGCCAGGGGCGGCTGCGACGTCAGCGGGGTCAGGCATCCCGCCGCTGCCAGCACGATGGATGCGACCACTGCCGCTACCGTGAGCCTTCGCAGCATGACGCCTCCAACTGGCGCAGCTTCACCTGACGGCCATCGCGTAACACTGCGCTGGCAGATCCCTGCTGGTCGGAGGCTCTGATTGCCCCGGCCGACGCCGCCGACGCGTGCTGGTCGACGCAGATCTCGACCGCGCAGCGCGCGTTGTCGACGCAGCGCGAGACGGTGGTGCTGCCGAAGAGGCCGCCGGCCGCGGAGTGCTCGCGCGTCCCCAGGACGAGCAGTCGCGCGCCGACGCTGGCGCGCAGCAGGACCACCGCGGGGTCGCCCCGCTCCACCTGGCAGCGCGATGCGACGCCGACCCCGCCAGGGAACTCCCGGCGGACGAGCCGCTCAAGCCGGCCACGCTCGGCGGCGACCAGCGAATCGCCGGCCTTCGGCGCCACGACCAGCACGATGTCGAGATCAACGCCGAGACGGCGTGCCGTATCTGTCGCACGATGCAACGCGACGATCGAGTTCGGCGAGCCGTTGACGCCGACCACCACCGCGCCGCACTTAGACGTACCCATGCTTCCCATGCCTCCAGTTTGCCGCGGGCGGCCGTCGCCGGACATGGGCCTTCGGGCCCGGCGCGCGGGACCTTCGGCACTCGGACGCCGCAGGAAAGCCTGATGCCGATCGCGCTAACCCCGGCGATGCTGGCCGCGTACCAGCGGTGGGCATTGCTCGTCTCGCTCTTAAGCAGTGCCCTCGCGTCCGTCACGGAGAACGAGGACCGGGCAGTGCGCGTGCAGCACGCAGTACATGCTGACTGAGCCGAGCAGCGCCGACGCCAACCCGCCATGGCCCCGGCTGCCCACGACGAGCAGGTCCGCGCCCTTTGCCTCATGCAGCAGCACGTCCGCGGCCGCTCCCTCGGCTACCAGCGGGCGGACAGGGACATCCGGCTCCTGCCCGCTCACTTCGGCCAGCGCCCCGACTAGGGCGGTCTTCGCGTTCGTCTCGAAATCCAACGCGCTCTCGGAACCGGGCGTTATCCCATAACGCAGACGGATAACGCCACGCGGTGACCGCGTCGACCGAACTCCCGGTGAGCTTCGCCTGGTGTATGGCCCACCGCAGGGCCGCCTTCGACGAGCCGGACCCGTCCATGCCTACTACGATCCGTCGTTCTTGACAGCTCATAATGGCTCCTTTCCCCTGCCCGTCCGCTAGCGCCTGCGGCCGACCGCGTCAGCCGACCGGGACCCGGGGAGCGGGAAGAACCGGCAGCAGCGCGGTTGGCGGGCTTCCCGCCGGTCCCAGCAGTTCTGTGACCGTGGCGTTGGCGGCGGCAAGCGCCTGTCGCGAGACTCGGTAGTGATGGCCGCATAGCAGCAGTTCGGTCCGGTGCGGGCGGGCGGCGGTCGCGGGCATGATCACCCGCACGACCGGGTTGGCGGGGCAGCAGCAGGCCGGGCCGAGCACGACCGCGCTGCCGACCCCGATGGTGTCGTCGTGCGGCAGGCCGGGTGCGGTGCTCCCCTGAGCTGCCGGAGGCAGGGATCTCGCGTTCATGTGCCCATCCTCGCCGGGGCTGCGAACGGCCGGAAGGGACGAAAATCGGCTGAGGGAAGGACGAACGTCCCGGGCTCGTGTGACATCGGCCCGAAGGTCCCGGCACCTGCGGACCTTCGGATCTAAGCGCGTCGTCAGTACGTCTGGTGAACTGGTGGTGAGAGCGACGCGAATCATCAGGGAGGGATCATGTCAACCAAGCCCATCGTGGTCGGGACTGACGGCTCGGCGCAAGCCGTGCGGACGGTCGAGTGGGCCGCCAGGGAGGCGGTGCTCCGGAGCGCGCCCCTGCGGATCGTGTCCGCAGCCGAGATGCTCCCGAGGATGGCCGTGTCACCGATGTCCGCGGGCATCGGGACCGTCGCCACTCACCTCAGCGGTGAGCGTGACCGAGCGCTGGCCACCGCAGCCAGCGTGGCCGCCGCTACGGCCCCTGGCCTGCTGATAGACACCGACCCGCTGGACGGGCCGGCCGCCCAGGCGGTTACCGCCAGCGGCTCAGGCGCGCTGCTGCTCGTCGTCGGTTCCCACGGCATCGGCGCCTTCGCGGCCATGACCCTCGGGTCAGTGAGCCGCTATGTCGCCATGCACGCCTCGTGCCCGGTCGTGGTGGTACGCGACGAGACCACGGCCACGCGCCGCCTGGTTGCCGTCGGCATACGGAGCCCCCTGGACTGCGGCGCCGCGCTCGCGTTCGCCTTCGAGGAGGCTCACCTGCGGGAGGCGGCCCTACTGGCGGTCCACGCCTGCCAGTTCGGGGATTCGGACGCCGCCGAGCGGGCAGCCGTGGAGCTGGACGAACTGCTGGACGACTGGCGGTGCAAGTATCCCGACGTCGACGCGAGCCGCGATGTCGTGCACGGTCACCCGGGACAGGTACTCGCTGACCTGTCGGCGGAGGCCGACCTGGTGGTGCTGGGCAGGCACGACGCGAGCGACCGGCTGATGCCGGGCCCGGCACGGGTCATTCAAGCGGTGGTCAGCCACGCGCACGGCCCCGTCGTCATCGTCCCGCCGCAGGGCTCATGATCACTGGCTCTATCGCGCTCGCGTCCGCGCGGCGGTCGGCAGGGACCGCAGCGACTATCGCCGCGAGTCGGCCAGCCGATCGGGCTGCCCATCGCCGCCATCCCGCACCGCGGGACCTTAGTCCCGGAATCGCAGGTACTCACGCCCCTGCCGGGCACGCTCCTCTAGGCCTAGCTTTATGTCTGGAGTGGGGACCTCAACGCTGAAGGTGAATGAAAATGCCCGGAATTATTGTCGGGGTGGATGGCTCCGCCCATTCGCGACGCGCCCTCGAATGGGCCATGAAGGAGGCAGCGGTACGCGAGACGCCGCTGACCGTGATGACCGTGCACGCGCTGATCCGTGGTTACTTCAGCGGCGGCATGGTCGAGTTCCCCAACGATCAGGCCCTGGCCGAGAAGGCGGGGCAAGTAGTGCAGGCTGAGGTCGACTCTGCAATGAACGACCTCGGTGGCTCCGCCCCCGCATCGGTGACCGTACGGGTTGCCTCAGGATCGGTGGTGGAAGAGCTGCTCAACGCGGCCAAGGATGCGGACATGCTCGTCGTCGGCTCGCGCGGAGCGGGCGGGTTCAGCCGGCTCATGATGGGGTCGGTCAGCTCGATGGTCACCCAGCACGCGACCTGCCCGGTGGTCGTCATCCCGGCATCCGACCGCCAGTAACTCCGGCCCGACGCCGCCGTAGGAGCGGCCGACATGACACATGACTCGCCGGCGCCTTCCACGATGGAGGGCGCCGGCGCTTCGGGCTCGCTGGCCATTCCTGGCCCGATCGGATCAAGGCGGGCTCAGCGATGCACCGGCCATGTCCCACGTGCACGGTCATGCCCGCGGCCTCAGCCCGGGCGCGCCGAGGGCCCTGTCGTGCTTGGCCATTTCCACGCCGGGCTCGGTCTGCAGATTGCCATGGACCTGCCCGCGGAGGCCGCCAGGCGGCGCATCGAGGCGGCTCTCGCCGACCTCGACGACATCATCCGCGAGACCCGCGGCACCGCTTTCGCTTTGCGGCCCCGCAGCCTGCCATGCCCCGCTCGGCCCGGCGATGACCGGTAACGCCGCCGGCCGCATCCGGGCGCGCCGCCTGGCACCTCAGCCCGCTGCCGGCCCAGCGTCCGGCGACACGCTGACCGAGCACGGTCCCCGTCGCTGATCAGGAACGCGGCGAAGGGCGAGCAGGACGGCGGTAATCGCGGCGGCCGGTCCAGGACCTTTGCTGTTTTTTCGGGCACGATGGCATTGCTCTGACGGCCGCAGGACAGGTCCTTGGCCCCTAGCGGCTCCGGTCGCGGCGGGACTGGACTTGAGGTATGGCTACGCGGACCTATGAATCACTGGGAACCCACCCGTCCGGCGGTGCGCCGTCGGCTCGCTGGCTTGCGCTCGCAGTGCTGTGCGTGTCGCTGCTGATGGT
>DATCGA010000389.1:0-9394 GCA_036509215.1 Trebonia sp. | reverse complement strand
CGGGGCGGGATGGGTGCGGAGGGGTGCGGGGCGGGAGCGAACGGGGAGGCGGAGCAGCGGTCCGTTCGATATGACGGTTTTGGGGGTTTTGGGGGTTAGTTGGTGACGCGGTAGACGTCGTAGACGCCGTCGATGTTGCGGACGGCGCGCAGGACGTCGCCGAGGTGCTTGGGGTCGCCCATCTCGAACGTGAAGCGGCTGAGGGCCACCCGGTCGCGGGTGGTCTGGACGCTGGCCGACAGGATGTTGACGTGCTGGTCGGACAGGATGCGGGTGACGTCGGAGAGCAGCCGGGTGCGGTCGAGCGCCTCGACCTGGATCGCGACCAGGAAGACGGACGCGTCCGACGGGGCCCAGTGCACGTTGACCATGCGCTCGAGCTGGGTGTCGCTCAGGTGGGCGAGGTTCACGCAATTCGCGCGGTGTACCGAGACGCCGTGGCCGTGGGTGACGAAGCCCTGGATCTCATCGCCAGGCACCGGGGTGCAGCACTTGGACAGCCGCACCCAGACGTCAGCCGCGCCCTCGACCTCGATGCCCGAGTCGGTCGCGGAGCTCGGCCTGGTGGCGCGCGCGACCTTGGGCGGGATCGGGGTGAGCTCGGCCAGGTCCTCCTGCGCGCCGGCCGTGCCGCTGACCGCGCGGACCAGCTTCTCGACGACCGACTGGGCGCTGATCCGGCCCTCCCCGACCGCCGCGTAGAGGCCGGTCAGGTCCGGGTAGCGGAGGTCGCCCGCGATCGTGCGGAGCGTCTCGGCCGACATCAGCCGCTGCAGCGGGAGGTTCTGCTTGCGCATCACCCGCGCGATCTGGTCCTTGCCCGCCTCGACCGCCGCCTCGCGGCGCTCCTTGGAGAACCACTGGCGGATCTTGTTGCGGGCCCGGGCGCTCTTGACGAAGTCCAGCCAGTCACGGTTCGGGCCCGACTCCTGCGACTTGGAGGTGAAGATCTCGACCGTGTCGCCGTTGTCGAGGGTGGACTCGAGCGCGACCAGGCGGCCGTTGACCCGGGCGCCGGTCGTGCGGTGGCCGACGTCGGTGTGGATCGCGTAGGCGAAGTCGACCGGGGTCGCGCCCTGCGGCAGCGCGATCACCTCACCGCGGGGGGTGAAGACGTAGACCTCGGCCCCGGCCAGGTCGAAGCGGAGGGAGTCGAGGAACTCCTCCGGGTCTTCGGTCTCGCGCTGCCAGTCGACGAGCTGGCGCAGCCACATCATCTCGGCCGCCTCGTCGCCCTTCTTGGCCTTGTCCTTGTCGGTGGTGACGCCGCCGGGCAGCACCGGGCGGTGCGCCACCATGTCTTCCTTGTACTTCCAGTGCGCGGCGACGCCGTACTCGGCCCGCTTGTGCATGCCCCAGGTGCGGATCTGCAGCTCGACCGGCTTGCCGCCGGGGCCGATGACCGTCGTGTGCAGGCTCTGGTACATGTTGAACTTCGGCATCGCGATGTAGTCCTTGAACCGGCCGGGGACCGGATTCCACCGCGCGTGAATGGTGCCGAGGGCGGCGTAGCAGTCGCGGACGCTGTCGACCAGGACCCGGATGCCGACCAGGTCGTAGATGTCGTCGAACTCGACGTCGCGGGCGATCATCTTCTGGTAGATCGAGTAGTAGTGCTTCGGGCGGCCGCTGACCGTGCCCTTGATCCGCGCCTCGCGCATGTCGGCCGAGAGGTCGGTGATGACCTCCTGCAGCAGCTGGTCGCGTCTTGGCGACCTTTGCGAGACGAGGCGTGCGATCTCGTCGTAGCGCTTGGGGTAGATGGTGGCGAACGCGAGGTCCTCGAGCTCCCACTTGACCGTGTTCATGCCCAGCCGGTGCGCGAGCGGGGCGTAGATCTCGAGGGTCTCGCGCGACTTGCGCTCCTGCTTGTCCCGTGGCATGTAACGCAGGGTGCGCATGTTGTGCAGGCGGTCGGCCAGCTTGATGACCAGCACCCGGATGTCGCGGGACATCGCGACGACCATCTTGCGGACGGTCTCGGCCTCGGCCGATTCGCCGTACTTGACCTTGTCCAGCTTGGTGACGCCGTCGACCAGCGCCGCCACGTCCTCGCCGAAGACGCTACGCAGCTCGGTCAGGGTGTAGGCGGTGTCCTCGACGGTGTCATGCAGGAGGGCGGCGCAGATCGTCTCGGTGTTCATGCCGAGCTCGGCCAGGATCGTCGCGACCGCGAGGGGATGGGTGATGTACGGGTCGCCCGACTTGCGCTTCTGGTCCTTGTGCCAGTGCGCGGCGACCTCGTAGGCGCGCTCGACCAGGCGGACGTCCGCCTTCGGGTGATGCGCGCGGATGGTTTTCATCAGCGGTTCGAGAACTGGGTTCATGCCGGACCCCCGCTGGGCTCCGAGCCTGGCCAGGCGGCGGCGTACGCCAACACCCGGCTGGGCGGCAGGTTGGGGCGACGCTGACTCTTGACGGGCTTCCTGGCGGTCCTGGCGTGCCTGGCGCGCGGGCGTGCGACGCTGCGGCCGGGTCGCGGGGGCCTCGTCCTTCTCGGCCGGGGTCTGCGGCTCCTGCTCGGCTGGCGCCGCAGTCTCCGCATTCTCCTCGATCGGGGCAGTCCCCTCGGCGTCGGCCGTGGCGGTCGTCAGTACCTCACCGGCCACAAGCGCTCCTCGCATCTGCCAAGTCCTCAGTCTACTTACGGTTAATAACTCCCGGGTAGACACTGAGATTCCTGTGCACGCACGAAGCGGCCGGTTATGCGTCGGTTCGGCCAGCTCAGACCGTGAGCAGAGCGCGGACCTCCAAGTCGGGAATGGCGAGACGGCCCTTGAGGAAGGACAGCTCCATCATCACGGCGACGCCCACCACCTCGGCCCCGGCCTGGCGGACGAGGGTGGCGGTGGCGCGGGCGGTGCCGCCGGTGGCGAGCACGTCGTCCACGATCAGCACCCGCTCCCCCGGCTGGAAGGCGTCCTGGTGGACCTCGAGGGTGGCGCTGCCGTACTCGAGGTCGTACTTCTGGGCGAACGTGGCCGACGGGAGCTTGCCCTGCTTGCGCACCGGCACGAAGCCGGCCCTGATCTCGAACGCGACCGGGGCGGCGAGGATGAACCCGCGCGCCTCGATCCCGACTACCTTGTCGACCGGGCCGAAGGTGGCGGCCATGGCCTCGATGACGTCCCCGAACGCGTCCGCGTCACCCAGCAGCGGCGTGATGTCCTTGAACAGCACGCCGGGCTGCGGGTAGTCGGGTACGTCGCGGACGTGGGCCGTGATGAGGTCGGCGATGTCCGACACGGGTGGGCTACCGCCTCTTCTTCCTGGCGCCGGGACGGCGCTGGGCGCTGCCGCCGGTTCGCGGTTGCGGCCTGCTGGTGCCGGTGCCGGCGCTGGCCGGCCGGGCGCTTGTGCCGCCGGTGGTTGCGTCGGCGGCGCGGGCCGGGGCGGGCGGGACGGTTACGCCGTCGTTGTCGTTGTCGGCTGCGTTGTCGCCGTCTGCTTCCGCCTGGCCGAGCTGCGGGTTGCGGGCCTGGGTGGCGGTGTCGGCCTCGGCCACCGCGGACGACGCGGCGGTGCTGCCCGCGTCGGCGGCGCGGCGGCCGCCCGCCAGGCGGCGCTTGACCTTGACGGCCAGGTCCTTGTACTCGGGCTGGCGCTCCTTGAGGTCGGCCAGCACCGGGGTGGCGATGCAGATCGAGGAGTAGGCGCCGGACAGCATGCCGACGAACAGCACCAGCGCCAGGTCCTTGAGCGTGCCCGCGCCGAGCAGGCCCGCGCCGATGAACAGGATGCTCGCGACCGGGATGAGCGCCGTGAGCGAGGTGTTGATCGATCTGACCAGGGTCTGGTTCAGCGCCAGGTTGGCCGCGTCGCTGTAGGTGGAGCGCTGGGACGTGAGCAGGCCGGCGGTATTCTCCCGGACCTTGTCGAAGACCACCACCGTGTCGTAGAGCGAGTAGCCGAGGATGGTCAGCAGGCCGATCACGGTGGTCGGGGAAACCTGGAACCCGGTCAGCGCGTACACGCCGATCGTGATCACGATGTCGTGCATCAGCGCCACGAACGCCGCGATCGCCATCCGCCACTCGAACGCGATCGTCAGGTAGGCGACGATCACGACCAGGAAGATGACCAGCGCCTCGAGCGCCTTGGTGGTGATCTGGCTGCCCCAGGTCGGGCCGACGAAGCTGGGCGTCATGTCCGACTGCGCGATGTGGAACTTCTGCTCGAGCGCGTCGGCGATCTTCACGGTGACGTTGACGGGCGAGGTCGGCAGCGCCTTCGTCGTCACCAGCCACTGCGACTTGAGCAGGGGCGAGGAGGCGATCTGGACGGTCGAGTCGCCGCCGCCATTGGCCGTCACGACCTTCGAGATCTCGCCCTGCACGGTGGGGATGCTGCCCTGGCTCGTGCTGTACGGGAACTGGAAGGTCGAGCCGCCCTTGAAGTCGACCGAGAAGTCCAGGCCCTTCACCAGCAGCGCGACCACGCTCACGAGCAGGATGAGGCCGGAGATGGTGTACCACATCCGCTGACGGCGGACGAAGTTGACCGAGACCTCGCCCCGGTACAGCCTCCCGGCGATACCGCCGAAGCCCGCCATCATGCCTCCTTGGAGGTGGTCGAGGAGTTGCCGCCGGCGCGGGGGGTCCGCCCGGTGCCTGTCGCGCCCGTCCGACTCGAGCGGACCGTGCGCCGGCCGGATCGCCACGGCGTCTTGGCGCCGAGCCGCTCGGGATCGAGTCCGGACCACTTGCTCCCGCTGCTGAAGAACTTCGTTCCGGCCAGCAGGGTCACCATCGGCTTGGTGAACAGGAAGACCACGATGACGTCGATGATCGTGGTCAGGCCGAGGGTGTAGGCGAAGCCCTGGACGTCGCTGGTGGCGAAGTGGTACAGCAGCACCGCCGCCAGGAACGAGACCGTGTCCGAGACCAGGATCGTGCGCCGCGCCCGTTTCCACCCGGCTTCGACCGCCGGGCGGAGCGCCTTGCCGTCCCGCACCTCGTCTCTGAGCCGCTCGAAGTAGACGATGAACGAGTCCGCGGTGATGCCGATCGCCACCACGAGACCGGCGATCGCCGACAGGGACATGGTGAAGTTCTGGTACTTGGACAGCAGCACGACCGAGAAGTAGGCCAGCAGCGCCGCGATCACCAGGCTGGAGACCGACACGATGCCGAGCCCCCGGTAGTAGTAGAACAGGTAGATCACGACCAGGAACAGGCCGAGGATGCCCGCCAGCAGCCCCGCGTCGAGCGAGGCGTGGCCGGTCTGCGGGGAGATGTAGAGCTCGCTCTGCAGCTGGAAGGTCAGCGGCAGCGACCCGAACTTGAGGACGTTCTGGAGCTGGGTCGCCTCGGCCTGCGAGAAGCCGTTCGGCTGCGGGCCCGTGATCTGGAACGAACCCGAGGTGAGCGCGCCGTTGGTCTCCGGCGCCGACGACACGTCGCCGTCGAGCGTGATCCCGATCTGGTCGAGCACGGCGTCGTCTTGGTTGCCGGCCTGGCTCGCGGCGAAGTACTTGCTGTACTGGCTGGTGGTCAGGTTGCCGAACGCGGTGGCGCCAGCGCCGTTCAGGGTGATGTTGACGACCCACTGGCTAGTGCTGGTGTCAAGGGCGGCGTCGACCGAAGAGATCTCGGTGCCCTGGACGACCGCCGGGCCGAGCACGTACTTGTTGCCGGACGCGTCGCAGGAGACGGTCTGGTCCTTGGCGTTGTCCCACGGGGAAAGGGCTTCTGTGTACCCGGGGACGGTGCCCTTCCAGCTGTCGTTCACCGTGTACTGGTTCGGGCCGGGCTTGCAGACCAGCGCGTCGAACTTCTTCATCGTGGCCGCGCTGACCGCCGACGGGTCGCCGAAGGTGGTGGTCGCCGGGGCGGTGGCACCCGGGTTGGCGGTCGGGGTGGCGCTGGCCGTGGGGGACGCCGTGGCCTTGGCCGTCGAGCTCGTCGTCGCCTTGGCCGATGCCGTGCTGGTGGCGGTCGGGCTGGCGAGCTTGGCGGAGACGTCGGAGGTCGACGCCTTCGCGGAGGCGCTCGCGGTCGAGCTGACCGACGGGGTCGCCTTGGCGGTGCCGCTGGCCGTCCCGGTGGGCGTCGCCGACGGGCTCACGGTCGGGCTGACCTTGGCCGGGGCGGTCGACACGCCGGTGTACGCCTCGCTCAGCAGCACCGGCCGGAAGGCCAGCCTGGCGGTCGTGTCGATCAGGTTGACGACGCTGGTGGCGGCCTTGCCAGGCACCGTGACGGTGATCTGGTCACTGCCCTGCGTCTGGACCTGCGCCCCGGAGTTGCCGGTGCCATTGACCCGGTTCTCCAGGACCCCGACGGACGCCTGCATCTCCGAGGCGGCCGGCACCGCGCCGTTCGGGGTCGCTGCCTTGAGCACCACCTGGGTGCCGCTTGACAGGTCGAGCCCGAGGGCGACCTTGAACTGGTTGTGCCAGTTTCCTGGGCTGAACGTCTGGGCGCCGAGGATCGAGATCAGCATGATCAAGATCAGCGCCGCCAGTCCAGCCAGCGCGCGGCCCGGTCGAGAGCCGCTTCTGCTTGGGGGTGCCACTTATCGCCTGCCTGGTTGAAGTCGCCGGGGCGGGTGCCGCTAGTCCTTGGTGGTGCTGGCGGTGGTGCTGCTGCTGCCGGTGGTGCTGCCGGTCTCGGCGGCGTCGTCGCTCGCGAACGACTCCCAGTCGGCGTCGGTGTGCTCTTCGTCGGAGTCTGCGTCGTGGTCGACGTCAGCGTCCTCGTCGGCGTCGTCGACGTCCGTCTCGGTCTCGTCAACCGGCTCGCCGGGGCTGACGACCTCCATGATCGCGCGCTTCATGTAGCGCACCTCGACGCCGGGCGCGACCTCGAGGATCACGTCGTCGCCATCGACGTCGACGACCGTGGCGTACATGCCCGCGGTGGTCCGCACGCGGGCGCCCGGCTCCACGTTGCTCGACTTCTGCGCGGCCTGCTGCTTGCGGCGCTGCTGCGGCCTGATCATCAGGAAGTAGAACGCCACCACGACGATCAGAATGAGGATCAGCGTGGACGGGTTGAAGCCGCTGCTCTTAGTTGCAGCAGCAAGATCATAAGTCCCCAGCATCGGGGCATCCTTCCGGTTGACTTTCCGCTCAGCTGGCTGGCCCCGGTCATTGCGGTGACAGGCACTGCCAACCTGCGCAGTGTAGCGGCGCTAGTAATAACGCATAACCACCCTACGGGGTTTCCGTCTGTGATCGTTACGTCCAGACGAATCCACTGACGCGGTCGGTGACGCTGAGTGGCGGCCGTTGCTGGCGTTTCGCGTGTCCGCTCAGCCGAAAAGTGTCGGGAGATCCACCGCTGGCGGTGGGGTGAGCCCCAGGTGCGCCCAGCCTGCGGGGGTCGCCACCCGGCCGCGCGGGGTCCGCGCCAGCAGCCCGTGCCTGACCAGGAACGGCTCGGCCACCACCTCGACCGTCTCCGCCTCCTCGGCCACCGCGACGGCGAGGGTGGACAGCCCGACCGGGCCGCCGCCGAACCTTCTGATCAGCGCGTCGAGGACGGCGCGGTCGAGGCGGTCGAGGCCGAGCTCGTCCACCTCGTAGAGCTCGAGCGCGGTCCTGGTGAGCTCCCTGGTGACCAGGCCGTCGGCGCGGACCTCGGCGTAGTCGCGGACCCGGCGCAGCAGCCGGTTGGCGATCCGCGGGGTGCCCCGTGACCGCAATGAGAGCTCCTCGATGCCGCCGTCCTCGATCCGCACGCCGAGCAGGCCGGCCGACCTTCTGACGATCGTGCCGAGCTCCTCGGGCTGGTAGAAGTCCAGGTGGCCGGTGAAGCCGAACCTGTCCCGCAGCGGGGCGGGCAGCAGCCCGGCCCGCGTGGTCGCCCCGACCAGCGTGAACGGGGCGATGTCGAGTGGGATGGCGGTCGCCCCGGGGCCCTTGCCGACCACGATGTCGACCCGGAAGTCCTCCATCGCGAGGTAGAGCATCTCCTCGGCCGGGCGGGCGAGACGGTGGATCTCGTCGATGAAGATGACCTCGCCCTCTTGCAGGGTGGACAGCACCGCCGCGAGGTCGCCCGACCGCTCGATGGCGGGGCCGCTGGTGATGCGCAGCGGGGCGCCGAGCTCGGCCGCGATGATCATCGCGATCGTCGTCTTGCCCAGGCCGGGCGGGCCCGACAGCAGCACGTGGTCCGGCGGCCGGCCGCGCCGCAGGGCGCTGTGCAGCAGCAGGGTGAGCTGCTCGCGGACCCGCTGCTGGCCGACGAAATCGTCGAGCCGCTTGGGCCGCAGGGCGCCCTCGATCAACCGCTCGTCGCCGTCGGCCAGCGGCGAGACAACGCTGTCGTGCCTGTTGTCCCTGTTGTCCCTGTGGTCCTTGTCGTCGTTATCGTCGTAGTCGTTCCACGACTCGCGGCGGCGTTCCAGCTCCGCTTCCTCGGCCCTGGTGAGGGCGTCCCCGCCGTCCGTCACTGCCGCGACAGCTTCCGCAGCGCGGCCCGCAGCGCGGTGGCCACGTCGGGCGCCTGATCGCCGGAGTCGGCCTCGACCGCGTCGACCGCCGCGTCGGCGTCGCGGGGCGACCAGCCGAGGTTGACCAGGCCCGACTGCACCTGGTCGCGCCAGGACGGCTCGGCCCGGCGGGTGGGGCCGACCCCGTTCCCGGCCAGGTCGCCGGGGGCGCCGAGGCGGTCCTTGAGCTCGAGGATGATCCGCTGGGCGCCCTTGTTGCCGACGCCGGGGACCATCGTCAGCGCCTTGATGTCCTCGGCCGCGACGGCGCGGCGGAGCGCGTCGGGCGAGTGCACCGCCAGCATCGCCAGCGCCAGCCGGGGGCCGATGCCGGTGGCCGTCTGCAGGAGCTCGAACACGTTCCGCTCGTCGTCGGTGCCGAAGCCGAACAGGGTGAGCGAGTCCTCGCGCACGACCAGCGAGGTCGCCACCCGGGCGGGCTCGCCGAGCCTGAGCGACGCGAGCGTGCCGGGGGTGCACTGCACCCGGAGCCCGAAGCCGCCGACGTCGATCACGGCGCCGTCCGGGCTGACCCCGACGACGCTGCCGCTGAGGTGCGCGATCACCTGGTACCTCCTACTACGGGGGCCGCCGCGCTCGCGCCATTTGAGCCTGCGCTTGCTGTGCCCGCGCCCGCGGTTGGCTGCCTGGCCTTGAGCGCCGGGGCGCGCCACAGATGGCAGATCGCCAGCGCGAGCGCGTCGGCCGCGTCGGCCGGGCGAGGCGCGGTGGTCATCCGCAGCAGCCGCATCACCATCGCCGTGACCTGGTCCTTGTCGGCGCGGCCGTTGCCGGTCACCGCCGCCTTGACCTCGCTCGGCGTGTGCAGCGTGACCGGCAGGCCGCGCCGCGCGGCGCAGACGATCGCCACCGCCCCAGCCTGCGCGGTGCCCATCACGGTGCGCACGTTGTGCTGGCTGAACACCCGCTCCACGGCCACGGCGTCCGGCTGATG
>DATCGA010000388.1:0-3653 GCA_036509215.1 Trebonia sp. | reverse complement strand
CCCGGCTCGACCAGCTAGTGGTCAAGCCGGTAAAGGGGGCCGGCGGCGACGGCATCGTCATCGGGCCGCAGGCCTCCGACGCCGAACTGGCCGCCGTGCGCGAGCACGTGCTGGCCGAGCCCCGGGCGTGGATCGCGCAGGAGCTGGTGCTGCTGTCGACCTCGCCGGCGCAGATAGGCGACCAGTTGCTGCCCCGGCACATCGACCTGCGGCCGTTCGCGGTCAATGATGGTGAGCAGGTCCGAGTGCTGCCCGGCGGGCTGACCCGGGTCGCTCTGCGGGAGGGAAGCCTGATCGTCAACTCCAGCCAGGGCGGCGGCTCCAAGGACACCTGGGTGCTGACCTCTTCGCCGGGCTGGGACCCGGAAGCCGACGGGCCGCCGGCGTTTCCCGCGCAGGCGGTACGCGGCGCCGAACCCGACCGCGGTCCGCGCCAGGACCAGCCGCAGCAGTGAGGAGAGCGGGATGCTGAGCCGGGTCGCCGAGGCGCTTTTCTGGGTCGGCCGGTACGTCGAACGGGCGGAGGACACCGCCCGGCTGCTTGACGTGCATTTCCACGAAGTACTCGAAGACCCGGACGTGGACGAGGTACACGCATGCGCCGTCTTGCTGGCTATCATGGGCGTTCCGGGAGATACCGCCAAGCGGTACCGGGACTCCAGAGCCGTCCTGGAGCTGCTCGGCTATGACGAGGACGCGCCAAGCTCGATCGTCGGCGCGCTGTCCGCCGCCTGGCAGAGCGCCCGGAGCGCCCGGGAGGCGCTCTCCGCGGAGATCTGGGAGTGCCTGAACTCCACCCATAACTCCCTGCCGGCCCGGGTGGCGGCCGCCCGCGACTTCGGTCCCGCGCCGTTCTTCTCCTACGTCCGCGAGCGCGCGGCCATCGTCGCCGGCTATGTCGAGTCGAGCATGAGCCGGGACGCGAGTTATGACGCGCTGGTCCTGGGCCGCAGTCTGGAGCGCGTGGATATGATCGCGCGCCTGCTCGCGGCCCGAATCGGCGCAGGCCAAGGGAGCGAGGGCTGGACCTCCACCCTGCGAGCGTGTTCCGCCTACGATGCTTACCTCCGTACGTACCAGCAGGGCGTCGAGGCCCCCCGGGTGGTGGAGTTCCTCTTGGTGGACCGGCTCTTCCCCCGGTCGGTGTTCTTTGCGCTCAGCGCCGGGGAGCGTGCGCTGGCCCGGCTGGACCCGGCGTCCGGGCGCTCCGGGCTGGACGAACCAGCCCACCGGGCGATCGGCCGGGCGCGCACCGACCTGGAGTTCCTTTCCGCCGCCAATCTGCTCGACGGCCTGCCGGACCGGCTGCTCGGATTGCAGCGGGCCGTGTCGACGATCAGCAAGGAGGTGACCCAGCGGCTTTTCGCCGGGTCACCGCCGCCGCAGTGGAGCCTCAAGGAGCCCGTGGCGTGAGCTGGCGGATCGCCATCCGACACCGCACCGGCTACAAGTACGCCGAACCGGTGCGGGCGTCGTATAACGAAGCGAGGCTGACCCCGCCGAGCGTGGACGGGCAGCGCACCCTGCAAGCCACCCTCGCGGTTTCGCCTGCGGTGAGGCCGCTTCACTATGTCGACTACTGGGGCACGGTGGTGGACGCGTTCGATATCCATGTCCCGCACACCGAGCTTGTCGTGCTGGCGACGTCGACGGTTGAGACCGCCCTGCCGCGGCTTGTGCCGGCCGGCATCAGCTGGTCCGAGCTGGCCGGGCCGGCGGTCCAGGATCGCTTCGCCGAGTTGCTCACCGCCTCGCCCTTCGTCATCGCCGAGCCGGAGCTCACTGAGTTCGGGCGGTCGCTGCGCGCCGAGTCGACACCCGTGCAGGCCGGGCGGCGTGTCGTCGAGTGGACCCATGAGACGTTGCGCTACGAGCCGGGTGCGACACATGTCTACACGTCCTCGGCCGAGGGCTCGCGCCGCGGGCAGGGGAGTGTGTCAGGACTTCGCGCACGTCACGCTGGCCTTGCTGCGCGCAGCCGGACTGCCTGCGCGCTACGTCTCCGGCTATCTCCACCCGACAGTGGAAGCCGAGATCGGGGAGACGATGACAGGAGAGAGCCACGCCTGGGTGGAATTCTGGGCCGGTGACTGGGTCGCGGCCGACCCGACCAGTCTCGCCGAGGTGGGCAGCCGGCACGTGCTGCTGGCCCGCGGCCGCGACTACGCGGACGTGCGGCCGCTGTCCGGCATCTACTCAGGACCGGCGGCGGAGCACTTCGGCGTCACCGTCGAGGTCACCCGGCTTGGCTGAGCCAGCCGCGGGCGAGGAGAGTCATCCCGGCTCCTCCTGCGCATGTACGGTCATCGACTCCAGCAAGGGTGCGCCGAAGGTGGTGACCATGGCCACGTCGGACGCGTCCCGCCCGCATCCGATCAGAATCCGGCCCTTGCGCCGGCGGTTATTGCGCGGATCGAAGGTCCACCACCGATCGGCCAGCCAGACCTCCATCCAGGCGGCGAAGTCCATCGGCGCCGGGTCCGGAGGCACGTCCATGTCGGGCAAGTAGCCGAAGACATACCGAGCCGGGATGTTCAGCGCCCGGCAGAACGAGATCGCCAGGTGGGTGAAGTCGCGGCAGACGCCGAACCCGGAGGCGTTGGCATCGGCCGCCGTTGTCCACGGGCCGCTCCTGCCGTACTGGAACGTCAGGTGGTTGTTGACGTGGTCGCAGATCGCCTGTACTCGGGAGTAGCCGCCAGGCATGGCTCCGAAGCGCGACCAGGCTTCGTCGCCGAGCATGTCGGGCAGGCAGTAGCGGCTGGGAAGGGTGTAGATGAGCACCTCGTCTGGCAGCTCTTCCGGCGGCATCTCCGGAACTTGTTCGTCGGCGTCCTCGGTCGCGTCGGGTACGAGCACCAAGGCGCCGAAACGCAGCGTGGAGCGCCCGGCGGGCAGCATCGCCCGCGCACATGGGTTGCCATAGAGGTCGGTGTAGTGGCGGATGCGCATCTCTGGCTCCGTCGACCACTCCCGTCGCGCGAGACTCACCGGGGCCGCGCCGCGGGGTTCGATCTGGAAGACGGCCGGCGTATCGGCGGCGGCCACGTACACGAACTCGCACCCTACCCGCACCCGCCGCGTGTCCATGACCCCAGTGTGCTCTTTACAATGTTTCGGCCGTACTACCCGTCTGCCTTCGCCGCCAAGCGTTCGAGAATCCTTGAGCGCCGGCCTGCTTGCCGACCGGCCGAAGCTGCCGGACGGTGGCGTCGCCGCGCGTGGCCTACTTCCTCAGTGTCCCGTTCGCGCTCGCCTCGATCGTGGCATTCCTGCGGTTCGACGAACCGCAGCTGCACTGGCCGTCGAGCATCCTGCGCTGCGTCAGGATGTCGCCACGACCTTCACCGCCATGACCCGGATCTCCAGGGTGCGGCAAGTCCTGCTGCTCGCCGCGCTGACCGCCCCTGCCGTCCCAGGCAGTGTTCGAATTCGGTCCGCTCTGGCTGGTCTCACTGCATGCCCCGGCTGCGGTATTCGGGCCCCACTGGGCAGCGCTGGTCGCCACCCTCGGCGTCGGCGGCTATCTGACCAGCAAGCTACACCTCGAACCCCGCCGCACGGTCCTGCTCCTGGCCGGACTGCTTGCCGTGACGCCGGTCCTGCTCGCGACCAGTAACGCGGGATCATAAACATGATGGTCACCACGCCAC
>DATCGA010000387.1:0-7685 GCA_036509215.1 Trebonia sp. | reverse complement strand
GGCACCGGTGCGGGCGCGGAACCAGCGACGCCAGACGGGAGGCCGCGGTGGGGGGGATGCGGGTGGGGTTGATGGGGTTGGCGGTGCAGGTGGTGGTGCCGTGGGTGATGGCGGGGGGTGGGCGGGGGGCGGCGGGAGGGTTAGGTTGAGGACCCAGAAGCCGGAGGTGAGGAGGGGGTCGTCCCAGTCCTTGGGGAGCTCGGGGAATGTCTCGAGGCCGAGGGCGGCCAGGGCGGCCGCCTGCAGGACGGGGATGTTCTCGCGGTGAGCGCAGAAGATCGTCGGCTCGCCCGCGGCGACGGCCTCGGCCAGGAGGGCGGCAATGGACGGCGGGGAGTCGCCCGGGACCGTTCGGGATGACTGGGTGTGAATGTGGAGGGACGGCTCTTCCCGCAGCTGGGCGCCGGACAGCTCCGCGAGCGGGCGGAGGGTGTCCACGCAGCGGGTCGCGGGCGAGGTGATGAGCCGGGCGCGGGGGCCGAAGCACGCGAGCAGCTCGGCCAGGGCCTTGGCGTCGGCGCGGCCGGCGTCGTCGAGCGGGCGGCGGTCGTCGGCGCGCTTCCAGCTCGACTTGGCCACCGACTTGGCGTGCCGGAGCAGGATGACCGGGACGGTCTGCGCGGGCAGCCGGGCGAAGTCGGCCAGCACCCCGTGATCGTGGCGGTAGCTGACCCGCTCGATCGCGCGGTCGGCGTCCACCCACTCGATCCGGTCCACCTCGTCGTTGGGGACCGCGCGGTCGTCGAGCGACGCGACCGACGCCGACCAGTAGTGCACCCGCTTCGGGCGGCCGCCGACGTTGTAGCGGACCGAGTTGAGACGACGGCCGAGGGCGATCCTGGCGCCGCCCTCCTCGAGCACCTCGCGGACGGCGGTGACCGGGAGCGTCTCCCCCGGCTCGACCTTCCCCTTGGGCAGCGACCAGTCGTCGTACTTGCGCCGGTGCACGAGCAGGATCTCCGGCCTGCCGTCGGGCCCCGGCCGCCAGGCGACCGCGCCTGCCGCCTTGACCAGCTTGGACTCGGGCTTGCTGCTAGCCATCGATGAGTCGTCCTCGGCTCTTGTCCATGATCAGGAATTCCTGGACGTCGGTCAGCGGCGCGCCGTCGACGTCGCGGGCGTGCCTGGTCCAGGTGCCGTCGCCGTCGAGCCACCAGGACGACGTGCCGTCGTCCATGCCCATCGCGATCAGCTCACGTAGCTTAGCGCTGTGCATCGGGTCGCCCACCAGCACCAGGGACTCCACCCGTCGATCGAGATTCCTGTGCATCATGTCGCCGCTGCCGAGGAAGATCTCGCTGCGGGCTTCCGGGTCGGGGTCGCCGGTGCCGAAGGCGTAGATCCGCGAGTGCTCGAGGAAGCGTCCGAGGACGCTGCGGACCCTGATCGTCTCGGACAGGCCGGGCACGCCTGGCTTGAGCGCGCACATGCCGCGGATCCACAGGTCGATGTCCACCCCGGCCTGCGAGGCGCGGTAGAGCGCGTCGATCACCGCCTCGTCGACGATCGCGTTGGACTTGAACGCGATCCAGGCCGGCTTGCCCGCCCGGGCCAGCTCCGCCTGCGCGTCGATCCGACTCACGATCCCGGTCCGCAGCGCCTCGGGGGCGACCAGCAGGCGGCGGTAGTCGATCTTCCTGCTGTAGCCGGTGAGGTGGTTGAACAGGTCGGTGACGTCCTCGCCGACCGTCGGGTCGGCGGTGAGCAGGCCGAAGTCCTCGTAGAGGCGGGCCGTCGTCGGATGGTAGTTGCCGGTGCCGATGTGGCAGTAGCGCCGGAGGGTGCCGTCGGGCGCCTGCCGGACGATGAGCATGAGCTTGGCGTGCGTCTTCCACCCGACGAAGCCGTAGACCACGTGACAGCCGGCCTCCTCCAGCTTGCGCGCCCAGGTGATGTTGGCCTTCTCGTCGAACCGCGCCTTGATCTCCACCACCACCACGACCTGCTTGCCCGCCTCGGCCGCGTCGATCAGCGCGTCCACGATCGGCGACTGGCCGCTGGTCCGGTACAGCGTCTGCTTGATCGCCAGCACCCGGGGGTCGGCCGCCGCCTCCTCGATCAGCCGCTGCACGGTGGTGGTGAACGAGTCGTAGGGGTGGTGCACGAGCACGTCCCGCTCGTCGAGGGTGTCGAAGATCGGGGCGTCGGTCGGCACCGCCTTGGTGTTCGGCACGAACGGCGGGTACTTGAGCGCGGCGATCGGCAGGTCCGCGATCGCGTTCAGGCCGGTCAGGTCGAGCGGCCAGGGCAGCCGGTTGATCGCGTTCTCGTCGACGATGAGCTCTTTGGCCAGCCGGCAGACCACGTCGTCGGATATGTCCTGCTCGACCTCGAGCCGGACGGCGGGCTCGAACCGGCGCTTGACCAGCTCGCGCTCCATCGCCTGGAGCAGGTTCTCGGTGACGTCCTCGTCCACCTCGAGCTCGCGCACCCGGGTGACGCGGAAGACGTAGGTCTCGACGATGTCCATGCCGCCGAAGAGCTGGCCCAGGTGAGCCGCGATCACGTCCTCGATCGGCACGTAGCGGTACTGGCCGACGTTGAAGAACCTCGGCAGCAGCGGCGGCACCTTGACCCGGGCGAACATGGAGACGCCCTCCTCCGGGTCGACCAGCGTGACCGCGAGGTTGAGCGACAGCCCGGAGATGAACGGGAACGGGTGGGCCGGGTCCACCACCAGCGGCGTCAGGACCGGGTAGACGCTCTTCTTGAACATCTCGGTCAGGCCCGCCCGCTCGTCGCCGGTCAGCTCCTTCCAGCGCAGGATCTCGATGCCGTGGCTGGTGAGGGCGGGCTTGATCTGGTCGGCGAAGACGGTGGCGTGCCTGCTCGCCAGCAGGCCGGACTCGGTGAGGGTGTTCTTCAGCAGCTGCTCGGGGGTCCAGCCGATGGCGTTCTGGACCGGGAAGCCCGCCGCCATCCGCCGCACCAGGCCGGCGATCCTGACCTGGAAGAACTCGTCCAGGTTGGAGGCGAAGATGGAGAGGAAGCGGACGCGCTCGAGCAGCGGGATCTGGTCGTCCTCGGCCAGTTCGAGGACCCGCTCGTTGAACTGGACCCAGCTGTACTCCCGGTCGAGGTACCGGTCGGCGGGGAGATCGTTACTCATGACCCCCATTGTCCCCGTGCTTGCTCGCTGCGAAAACGGTCCGGCGGGGCAACGCGATACGTATGATCTTTAAGCAAGCCACCTGTGCCCGCCCAGACACTTTCGGAACTGTGGCTACACCATGTAGCGGAGTTTTCTATAATTCCTACATGATTGGTGGCGATAGGAGTGACGTGCTTGTTCCCCGGCCGACGGACGCAGCGATCGCGATTCCGGCCCCGGGCGCGGGCCGCGGGTTCTGGGCCGGCGGCCCGTCCGCGGTAGCGGCCGACGGCGGCTTCTACCTCGCCTGCCGGCTGCGCCGCCCAATCGGCAGCGGCCGCGGCTACGCGGTGGCGATCGCCTTCTCCGCTGACGGCGTGCACTTTGACGAGCCGCTCAAGGTCATCACCAAGGACGAGGCGGACACCGAGTCGCTCGAGCGCCCGGAGCTGGTCCAGCTCCCGGACGGCGGCTGGCGGCTGTACCTGAGCTGCGCCACCACCGGGACCAAGCACTGGCGGGTCGAGTACATCGACGCCGCCCACCCGTCCGAGTTCGACCCGGCCACCCGCGAGGTCGTGCTGCCGGGCGACCCGCGCAAGCGGGCGGTCAAGGACCCGGTGATCACCCGCCACGACGGCCAGTGGCACATGTGGGCGACCATCCACCCGCTGGCCGACCCGGACGAGACCGACCAGATGACGACCGAGTACGCGACCAGCGCGGACGGGCTCGACTGGACCTGGCAGGGCACCGCGCTGTCGGGCCGGCCGGGCGAGTGGGACTCCCGGGGCACCCGGGTCGCCGCCGTCCGCTTCGGGCCGGACCGGGTGGTCGCGTACTACGACGGGCGGGCGAGCGCGGCCGAGAACTACGAGGAGCGGACCGGCATCGCGGTCGGCACCGACCCGGCCGCGCTGGTCGCGACCTCGGCCCCCGGGGCCGGCCCGGCGGCCGAGTCGCCGTGGTCGGGCGGCGGCCTGCGCTACCTCGACCTGGTCGACCTGCCGGACGGGCGGACCCGGCTCTACTACGAGCTGGCCCAGCCCGACGGCTCGCACGCGCTCGTCACTGAGCTGCGCTAGCGGTCAGCCCCCTAGGCGGGGTTCTGCTGCAAGCCGTTTTTGGCCTGGGTCTTGCCGACGGGGCGGGCGCCTACTAGGCCGCCCGAGCGGTCGCGGGGCGCCAGCCAGTCGCTGAAGTCCTCGCCGAGGACGGACTCGAGGGTCCGGACGTCGTCGGCGAAGGCGGGCAGCACCGCCTGGCGCTGATCCCAGCCGAGGGGCTGCCGCTCGCGCGCGTCGCGCTGCAGGAACCGCTCGAGCCGGTGGGTGGCCGCGGTCGCGGCCGACCCGGGCAGCCGTCGGCCGACGGCGTCGCTGGCCCGCATGCCGAGCGAGACCGCGCGGTGAGACAGCGTGCGCTCCGGGTGGGCGGTCACGTTCTCCCGAGGGATCTCGGTCAGCAGGCCGGTCTCGACGCCGAGGAAGCCGCAGATCCGGTCGAGGGTGGCGGTGGGCTCGTCGATCAGCAGCCGGTAGCGCAGCACCAGCACCTGCTCGCGCGGGAACAGCGTGAACGCGTGCGCGAGCTGCTCGCCGTACCGTCCGAGGCCCTTGTAGTGCCAGAACGACGCCCAGCCGGCCGCGATCCGCTGCTCCTCGTCGGCGCAGGCGCGGACGAAGTCGCCGATCGGCTCCAGGCCGGCCGACCACAGGTGCGTCCAGTTGGAGTGCGCGCGCTCGATCGGGTCGCGGAGGATCACGATCAGCTTCACGGCCGGGATCGTCTGCCGGATCCGGGCCATCGCGGCCGGGTCGTAGAGGTACAGGGGCGTGGACTCGCCGCGCAGCGCCCCGGCCGGGGCGGCGTCGAACAGCGCCTCGTACCGGTCGCGCTGCCAGACATGCTCGCGGTAGGTCAGCGCGTCACCGGGGCCGCCCCTGGTCGGCGGCGGGCCGTCGGTGAGGAAGAACTTCGGTTCCTTGATCGGCGACAGGAACAGGCCAGGGTGGCGGGCCAGCGCGGCGTGCAGCGCGGTGGTCCCCGACTTGGGAACGCCGGCCACCAGGAAGTCGGGCAGCGCCATCGGCTCTCCTTGGAACAGCATTTACTACTTTTCTGGTGATATTAATCAGGATCTCTGCGCGCGGTCAACTCGCCCGTCCGTCCTACCCGGGGCCCGAGCGCGCGAATCCGGACCGGCTAGCTGACCTGGCCTGGCCCGGCGGGGTCGGCGGCCACCTGGGCGAGCTGGATGAGCTGCAGCAGCGCGTCACACCAGCGCTCGTCGGACGGGCGGGCGTCGAACTGCCCGAGGCACTCGTTGGCCGCGTCGAGCACGGCGGTGAAGATCGCGTTGTCGAGCGCGAACTGGGCGTCGTCGGCCTCGCCGGGTTGGGCCGCCGCACCGGTCTCGCCGTTTCCTCCGGCCGGGGCGCCCATCAGCGCCGCGCGGTGCCGGTCGAGGATGTCCGCGGCGCGCCGCGCCATCGCCAGCCCCAGGATCTCGGCCAGTAGCAGGTGGCTACCGGGCTGCATTCCAGGAGCGCCGCCCCAGTCCCCCATCACAAAATCCCCTCCGCCGGACATCCCGGCGGCAAAACTGGCGACCGCCGGGTCGCGAAACCGAGCCATCCGGTTCCGTTCTGTAACTCAATAATGCCGAGGGGTAATGACATTCTTACGGATAGTGACACCCGACCGCAAGATCGCCGAAGTAACGTAAGCAATACACCTGGGTTAACGGGCGGCGGGAGGTGGTCCGCCGGCTGCCCCGGGTGCCGGGATGCGGCGTTATCCCCGGACGTTCTTGCTGTCGGTGATCAGCTTCTGCAGCGACTGGCCGTTGATCGAGGTGCCGTTCTTCGCGATCCAGTCCTCCGTGATCAGGCCGATCGCCTGGCCGCCGACCCCGGTCGAGGCGATCGACGGCGGCGCGGCCGGGTCGGGGCCGTTGGCGTACATCGGCCAGGCCTTGACCTTCGACTCGCGGTCGATGACGCCGGGCGCGGCGGGCAGGCCGCCCACCAGCGAGGCGACGTCGATGTAGTCCTCGATCTTCGGTATGACGACCCGCGGATCAGGAGGAATTGCACCCTTTTTGAACGACCCGGCCATTGTCTGCCTCCGTACGCACTTCATCCCCGTTACCCGAGCTACCCCGGCCCTGATGCTCATCAAACAACGCGAAGGCGGTCGCCACAAGCGGAACGTGAACAAATGAAAACGGACAGTTGTGCAGCCCGATTCCGTTTTCGGATGCGACGGCCGCTTCTTGCTGTTATTTGTAGGTGTAGACGTTGCCGCCGGAGTCGACGGCGGTGCAGAAGTCGGCCGATGCGCACGACACGGCGGTGAGCTTGTTGCTGTGGTGGATCACGACCCCTCGGGCCCAGCTGCCGTCGGAGTACGCGTAGCCGTCGGCGTTGCCGGTCGCCTCGCAGGAGGAGGCGGTCGGGCAGGAGACCGACGTCAGGTGCACCGGGCCGCCGTCGGCGGTGACCAGCGGGCCCGACGGCGACCATGTGCCACCGGAGTACGCGTACGGAGTGGTCATGCTGCCGGCCATGCAGAAGCCGTCCGTCGGGCACGACACCCCCGGCATTCCAGTGGTGGCGAGATGCCGCGGCCCGGACCACGAGCTACCCGAGTAGGTAAAGGCATTCCCGGCCGAATCGACGACCGCGCAGAACTGCGCCGACGCGCACGAAATCGCGGTCAGCTTGTTGGTCCGCTCGACCAGGACCCCGCGAGCCCAGGTGCCGCCGGAATACCTATAGGCGTGCATGTTCCCGGTCGCCATGCAGAAGGCGGTCGTGACGCAGGAGACCGACGTCAGGTGAGCGGGTGCGCCGTTCATGCCGAACAGCTCGGTCGGCGACGACCATCTGCCGCCCGAGTAGGTGTACAGCAGGCTGCCGTTGCTGGTGGCCACGCAGAAGCCGGCCGTCGGGCAGGACACCCACGACAATCCGTTGCTGCTGAGCTGCCGCGGCGCGGACCACGAGCCGCCCGAGTACGTGAAGGCGTTCCCGCCGGAGTCGGCGGCGGCGCAGAAGTCCGCCGACGCGCACGAAACCGAGGTCAGGCCGTCGGCGGTGTCGATCCGGTGCCCGGCTGACCAGCTGGCGGCCGTGGCGGCGGTGTGCTGACCGGCGAAATGGCTGACGCCGAAGCCGACCGCGAGGCCGACCACCACGACCGCCGCCACCGCGATGGCGCCGATCCGCAGCCTGGACCTGCGGGCACGAGGCGGGCGGCCTGCCTGCGGCGGCGGGCCTGACTGCGGCGGGCCCGACTGCGGCGGCCAGCCTGACTGCGGCGTTCGGCCTGACGCCGGCGTTCGGCCTGACGCCGGCGTTCGGCCTGACGCCGGCGTTTGCGCGGTCATCGGCGCCGTGTCATGCGGGTCCTGCGCTGCGATCGTCTCCGTCCGCAGCCAGCCGACGGCGGGCCTGGTCCCGCCCAGGTGCGCGACCAGATCTCCGGTGGTCGGCCGTCGTTCCGGTTCCGCCGCCATGCAAGGCTCGACCAGCCGCCGAACCTGCGGGGGGACGCCGTCCAGGCTCGGCACCTGATGGGCCACCCGGTA
>DATCGA010000386.1:0-12845 GCA_036509215.1 Trebonia sp. | reverse complement strand
CGAACCGACGGGGCCTTCGAATACCGTTCGTGAGTAGGCAGCAACGCGGGCGCCCGAGCCCTCCCCCCGCGATCGGCAGCGGGGACCTGGATTCGCTGCTGCGTGCCGTCGCTCGCGCGGAGCAGGGGGCATTCGACCTGGTTTACGAGCAGCTTCGCGAACCGGTCTACCGCCAGGTCGCGACCGTGCTGCGCGACCCGGCCCAGTCCGAGGAGGTCACCCAGGAGGTGTTCCTCGAGCTGTGGTCGAACGCCGTGCACTACGACCCGGGCAAGGGCAGCGCGGCCGGATGGGCCCTGATGATCGCGCGGCGGCGAGCCATCGACCGGGTCCGCAGCTCCGCTGCCTCGGCCGTCCGCGAGCAGCAGGCGGCGCCGCCGGCCGAGCTGTCTGACCAGACCCACGAGGCCGCGGCGCAGGCCCTCGACCGCGAGCGGCTGGCCCGGTCGCTGAGCAAGCTGACCGGCCCGCAGCGGGAGGTCATCACCCTCGCCTACTTCGGCGGCCACACCCATCGTCAGGTCGCCGCCATCCTCGGCGCGCCGCTCGGCACCGTCAAGGGGCGGATACGGGAGGCCCTGATCAAGCTCCGGATGGCAATGACCAGCGACGACTAGAGGGCTCAACCCCAGATCGCGCTGACGATGCTGATCGTCGCGAGCACCGCCATGATGCCGGCCGCGACACGGGTGATCACACTGATCGGGATGACCTTGAGCAGGCTGCGGCCGCCGGCGATCGCCAGCGCCGCCACCGCCCACAGTCCGAGGACCGCGCCGAGGCCGACGGTGAGCGGGTCGTGGTACTTGGCGGCCAGGTTGGCGGTCACCAGCTGGGTCAGGTCGCCGAACTCCGCCACCAGGATCACCAGGAAGCTGGTGCTCGCGACCCGGAAGAAGGTCGGGCGCTTGCCCTCGGCGATCGCGAGGTTCTCTTCCTCCTCCCCGTGCCGCCCGCGCATCAGCAGCACCGCGCCGACCAGGAACAGCGTCCCCACGACGGCCTGCAGGATCCGGTGCGGCAGCAGGGTCAGCAGGCTGCCGAGCGCCACCGCGAGCGAGACGTGCACCACGAACGCGGCCGCCGCCCCCGCGAACACGTGCAGCGGCCGGTACCGGGTGCCGAGCACCAGGCTGGCGAGGGCGGTCTTGTCGGGCAGCTCCGCGAGGAAGATCAGGCCGAAGACGGTGCCGAGAACGGCGAAGTTCATGGAGAGTCCAGGATCCTTACGGTGGGGCCGCGCCGAGGGCCCAACGGGGAGGCTTCGGCACGGCAGCGGTCAGGCTGCGGCCGAAGGTCTCGCCCAGCGCCTCAACCAGGCGCCCTGGGGGCCGGGCCCGCCCCTGACGGAGCTAGCCAGTATGTCGACATCCCAGCTGCGGGGCTACTCCCCTTCGCTGTAAGTGATTGTATCAGCCGAGATCAGAGGGGATACACGAGGGCGCCGTGGTCAGCGCCGTCCCACCCGCTAGGACCTCCTCAGACGCGCAGCGCCTTGGCCCAGGCCCGCTTCCTGAGCAGGCGGAGGCCGTTGAGGCCGACGATGACGGTCGAGCCCTCGTGCCCGAGGACGCCGAGCGGCAGCGGCAGGCGCCCGACGAGATCCCAGATCACCAGGGCGGCGATGATGGTGGCGGCGATGGCGAGGTTGGCGGCGACCACCCGGCGGGCGCTGCGGGAGAGCGTGATGATCGCGGGGACGGTCGCCAGGTCGTCGCGCATGATGACCGCGTCGGCGGTATCCAGGGCCAGATCCGAGCCCGCGCGGCCCATCGCGACCCCGATGTCGGCCGCCGCCAGGGCGGGGGCGTCGTTGACGCCGTCGCCGACCAGCAGCACCCGCCGGCCGTCGGCCTGGAGGGCGCGGACGGCCTCGACCTTGTCCTGCGGGAGCAGCCCGGCCCGGGCGTCGGCGATCCCGGCCTGGGCCGCCAGCCGGCTGGCGGCGCGCTGGTTGTCCCCGGTCAGCAGCAGCGGCGAGCTGCCGGTGACCGCGGCGATGCGGGCGACGGCACCGGGGGCGGCCGTCCGCAGCCGGTCGGCGATGCCGAGCAGTGCGGCCGGGACGGCGTCGATGCAGACCACGGCGACGGTCTGCCCGCCCTCTTCCAGGGCCGCCACCTGCGCCGCGATCGCGGCGTCGGGGCCGGGGCCGAGCAGGCGGGCGGGGCTGCCGATCTCCACCCGGTGCCCGCCCACGCGGGCCCGGACGCCGCGGCCCGGCTGCGCGGTGAACGCGTCGGCGGGGGCGAGGGCCAGTCCCGCGTCGCTGGCGGCGGTGACCACCGCCCGGCCGAGCGGGTGCTCGGACGGGACCTCGGCCGCCGCCGCCAGCGCGAGGATCTCGTGCTCGCTGAGGCCGGGGCCGGGCAGCAGCCTGATCTCGGCCAGCCGAGGGGTGCCCTCAGTCAGGGTTCCGGTCTTGTCGAAGGCGACCAGGGTGGTGGCGCCGAGCCGTTCCATCACCACGGCGGACTTGACCAGCACGCCGTGCCGCCCGGCGTTGGCCATCGAGGCGAGCGGCGGCGGCATGGTCGCCAGGACCACCGCGCACGGCGAGGCGACGATCATGAACGTCATCGCGCGCAGCAGCGTCGGCTGGAACGCCGCCCCCGCCAGCAGCGGGACCGCGAACAGGAGCACGGTGGCGGTGACCATGCCGATCGAGTAGCGCTGCTCGACCTTCTCGATGAACAGCTGGGTGCCGGCCTTGGTGGCGGCGGCCTCCTCGACCATCGCCACGATCCGGGCGACCACGGAGTCCCGGGGATCCCGGCTCACCCGCACCCGCAGCGCGCCGGTGCCGTTGGCGGTCCCGGCGAAGACCTGGTCCCCGGCGGCCTTGGCGGCCGGCAGCGGCTCGCCGGTGATCGTCGCCTGGTCCACGTCGCTGGCACCGGAGAGCACCCGCCCGTCGGCGGCGATGCGCTCACCCGGGCGGACCAGGATCACATCGCCGATCAGCAGGTCCCCGGCGTCCTCCGTCTCCTCGACCCCGTCGCCGGCGATCCGCACGGCCTGCTCGGGGGCCAGGTCGAGCAGGCCGCGGACGGCCTGGGCGGTGCGATGGGTCGCCACCGCCTCGAGCGCGCCCGAGGTGGCGAAGATGACGATCAGCAGTCCGCCGTCCAGCACCTGGCCGACGGCGGCCGCGCCGATCGCGGCCAGCACCATCAGCAGGTCCACGTCCAGCGTCTTGCGCCGCAGCGCGGCCAGCCCGGCCAGTCCGGGCTCCCACCCGCCGGCCGCGTAGCTGGCGAGGAAGAACGTCCAGCCGACGGCGGTCGGCGCCCCGGTTACGTGGGCGATCAGGCCAAGCGCGAACAGGGCGGTGGCGAGCGCCGCCCAGCGGACCTCGGGCAGCGACCAGACGCCCGCGCGGACGGCCCGGGCGCGGTCCGTGCCCGCAGGGCCGGGGGCGGTGCCAGTGCCGGTGCTTGCGCCGGCGCCAGGCGGGATCAGGTCGGTGGTCATCGCGTGCTTCCTCGATCGGTAGGCAATCGCCTCATCGCATCGGACCAAATGAAGAACTATTCATATGAACATCGATGTTATTCTCGTGGCATGGGCCATGAGGCTAGGGAACGGGACGGGCGCAAGGCCCCGCCGGCGGTGCTCGACGCCGGCACGGCCGCGTCGGTCGCCGCGACCCTGCAGGCTCTGGCGACCCCGAGCAGGCTGCTGATCCTGGCCCGGCTGCGGCGTGAGCCGTGCTCGGTCACGCAGTTGTCGGCCGACGTCGGCATGGAGCAGTCGGCCGTCTCGCACCAGCTGCGCCTGCTGCGGCACCTCGGCCTGGTGACCGGAACCCGGCACGGCAAGAGCACCGTCTACGCGCTCTACGACGACCACGTCGCGATGCTGCTGGACGAGGCCGTCTACCACAGCGAGCACCTGCGCCTCGGCATCCGCGACGAGTTCGCCCTGCCCGAGGAGACGGCACCTGCCGGCTGATGTCACGCCGGCGAGCCTGGCTAGGGTTGCAGGTAACAGACAGGAGCGAACATGACATCCACGCCTGAGCCCGAGCACCTGAGCGGCCGTCATCGCGACACGCTGGCGCAGATCTTCGCCCACCCGGTGAGCCACAACATCGAGTGGCACGCGGTCGTGTCGCTGCTCGAGGCCGTCGGCACGGTCACCACCCACCATGACCACAAGGTCGAGGTAACGGTCGGCGACGGGCAGGCCTTCATCGACCCGCCGTCGGGCAAGGACATCGACCCGCAGACCGTCGTCGACCTGCGGCGCATCCTGGCCGGGGCCGGCTACCAGCCGAGCTGACGACTGAGGGCCAAGTAAGCCTAGGCGGGCTGCTGCCCCTCGGCCGGCCGATCGCTGTGCGGCTCTCGGGCTTGCGGTATGTTCGCGTCGAGCAGGGTGGTGGCGCCCGCCGCCCGGGTCTGGGCATCTTCGGTGCGCTCGCGCAGCCGCTCGAGCGACTCGGCGTCGCCGTAGGGGACGGCGGCCTCCATCCGGTCGCTCGCCTGCACCTCGGGCAGGTCCATGACCGCGTCGACCAGGCTCGCCCGGGTGCCGGGAGGCACGTCGGGGTCCGCGTGCATCGACGTGCGGACGGTGCCTTCCGGGCCTTGAGCGGTCGTTACATCCGCCTGGGCGACCGTGCGGTCGGTTTCGTCCTTGATCTCTAGGTGACGTGGGTCTTCTGCTGGGGTGGTCACTGGTCTTCTCCTGGTTCGGTCGTCCTGGCAAGACCACAGGCACGGGGACCGGCCTGCCTCGAGTGGCCTGCCCCCAATCGGCCGACCAAACCAGCTCGGGCACGGGTTAGCGCCGCCAATGAGAAACTCGTCGATCCCCCGCCCGGACACACGTGACGAATCGTGATTGGCCGGGCGCGCGAGGGACCTGAGTTAGTCGGCGAGGGTGGTGTAGGCGATGACGCCGCGGCGCATGGCGTCGATGGCGGCGCGGGCGGTGGCGGCGACGTCGCGGTCGCGCGGGGACGGCTCGCGGCGGCGCGGCTCCCGGTCGGCCTCCGTGTCCTCGGGCGCCGGCGGCTGCTCGCGGCTGGCTAGCTGGTCGGCGTCGGCGGTCTCGTTGGTCGAATGCGGCTCGCGATGGGACGGCTGGCCGGTGCCGACGTCGGCGGTCTCGGTCGTGGCAGACGGGTCGCGGGGGGCCTGGCCGACGGGGTCGGGCGTGGGGGGCGGCGGGGCGGCGGGCCCTTCGGCGGCGGACCGGGCCTTGGCGCGGGAGGACTTTCTGCTTGCGTCGTAGCTGGCGGCGGCCGCGATCTGGTCGAGCAGGTCGATCAGCTGCTTAACCGAGCGGACGAAGTCACCCGGGGTCAGGCCGGGGACCGAGTCGAGCACGTCCTCGAGCTTGGCCCCGCGCACCCAGCGGTAGGCCGCCCAGACGAACCCGGAGTCGGGCTCGCGCAGGAACGACAGCCCGTTGCGCCGTTCCAGCTGGTCGAGCTCGGCCCAGGTCCGTCCCATCGCGGTGAGCACGTCGCGGACCGGGCCGCCGGGCAGCCGGGCGGGCTCGGCGTCGTCCGACTGCTTGCGCGACTCGAACGACAGGACCGACACGCAGGCGGCCAGCTCAGCCGGGTTGAGGCCGTCCCAGACCCCGCGGCGGATGCACTCGGCCGCCACCAGGTCGAGCTCGGAGTACAGCCGCGAGAGCCGCTGGCCGTCGGCGGTGACGGTGTCGCCGTCGAGGTAGCCGAGCTCGTCGAGGACCGCGCAGACCCGGTCGAAGGTCCGCGCGATCACGTGCGAGCGGCTGTTGATCTGCCGCTCGAGATCGTCGACCTCCTTCTGCTGGCGGAAGTAGCGCTCGCCGGCCCGGGCGTGCTGCTCGCGGTCGGGGCAGCCGTGGCAGGGGTGACGGCGGATCAGGCGGCGCAGTTCGGCGACGTCGCCGTCACCGAGCGGCCCGTCCTCGAAGTCGGGGCTGCCGCCGCGGGCGGAGTCGTGGCTGCCGCCGCGGGCGGAGTCGTGGCCGGATGAGGCGGAGGACACGGACCGTTCGGGATAATCCTCATCGGCACCAGCCGGCGACCGGCGGCGGCGGGGCGGCAGGTCCAGATCACGGCCCGCGATCTTGGAGCGCATCGAGGAGACGAGATCGCGGCGGTGCTTGGGCGAGCGCTCGCTGAACGAGTTCGGGATCCGCAGGTGCTCGACCGGCTCGGCCGGAACCGGGAAGTCGACCGCCGACAGCTGCTTGAGCTGGCCGTGCTCGGTCAGCACGAGCGGGCCGTCGGCCCGGTTGGGCGAGAATCCGCCCTCGGCCGGCGGCGGGTTGAGCACCACCGCGAAGCCAGCCCGGCGGCCGGACGGGACGCGGATGACGTCCCCCCGGCGGAGCGTGGCGAGCACCCGGCGGGCCTGCGCGCGCTGGGCGGCGCCGCGGCTTCTGGACGCGCCCCGCTCCTCGTCGGTCAGGCGGCGGCGCAGCGCCGCGTACTCCATGAAGTCGCCCTTGTCGCAGCTGACCTGGCGGGCGAGATCGTCGGCGGCCTCCTTGACCCGGCGCAGCCTGCGGGCCAGCCCGACCACCCCCCGGTCGGCCTGGAATTGGGCGAAGCTCGACTCGAGGAGGGCGGCGGCGCGCTGGCGGCCGGCCCGGCCGGTCAGGTTGACGGCCATGTTGTAGGAGGGGCGGAAGCTCGAGTTGAGCGGGTAGGTACGGGTGCTCGCGAGGCCGGCCACCGCGCCCGGGTCGAGGCCGGGCTGCCAGAGCACCACCGCGTGCCCTTCGACGTCGATCCCGCGTCGGCCGGCCCGGCCGGTGAGCTGGGTGTACTCGCCCGGGGTGAGCGCGACGTGGGCCTCGCCGTTCCACTTGTCGAGCTTCTCGAGGACGACCGTGCGGGCGGGCATGTTGATGCCGAGGGCCAGGGTCTCGGTCGCGAACACCGCCCGGACCAGGCCCTGGGTGAACAGCTCCTCGACGACCTCCTTGAACACCGGCAGCATGCCCGCGTGGTGGGCGGCGATGCCCCGTCGCAGCGCCAGGACCCAGTCGTGGTAGCCGAGGACGGTGAGGTCCTCGTCGGGGATGTCGCTGGTCCGCCGGGAGGCGACGGCCTCGATCTGCTCCGCCTCGGCGGGCGTGGTCAGCCGCAGCCCAGCCTGCAGGCACTGCTGGACGGCGGCGTCGCAGCCGGCCCGGCTGAAGATGAACGTGATCGCGGGGAGCAGCCTGGCCGCGTCGAGCCGGTCGATGATCTCCGGCCGGTACGGCGGCGCGTTGCGCTTGGGCCGGTGGCCGCCGCGGCCGGGGCGGCTGGCGGGCTGGCGGATCTCCTCGCGCCGGGCCAGCCGGACCAGATCGGGGTTGACCTGGCGGTGGTTGTCGTCGATGAACAGGTCGTAGAGGCGGCGGCCGGCCATCATGTGCTGCCACAGCGGCACCGGCCGGTGCTCGTCGACGATGACCTCGGTGCCGCCGCGGACCTGGGCGAGCCAGTCGCCGAACTCCTCGGCGTTGGAGACCGTGGCCGACAGCGCGACCACCCGGACCGACTCGGGGAGGTGGATGATCACCTCTTCCCAGACCGCGCCCCGGGACCGGTCGGCCAGGTAGTGCACCTCGTCGAGGACCACGTAGCCGAGGTCCCTGAGCGTGGCCGAGCCCGCGTAGAGCATGTTCCGCAGCACCTCGGTGGTCATCACCACGATCGGGGCGCCGCCGTTGACAGAGTTGTCGCCGGTGAGCAGGCCCACCGTGTCGCTGTCGTAGCGCTTCACGAGGTCGTTGTACTTCTGGTTCGACAGCGCCTTGATCGGCGTGGTGTAGAAGCACTTGCGGCCCTGCTCGAGGGCCAGGTGCACAGCGTACTCGCCCACCACGGTCTTGCCCGACCCCGTCGGCGCCGCCACCAGGACCCCGTCGCCGCTGGTGAGGGCGGTGCAGGCGGCGACCTGGAACGGGTCGAAGTCGAAGCCGTACAGATCGCGGAACGAAGCGAACTCAGGGGCGGCCTGCCGCTCGCGGAACCTCGCGTAGCCTTCGGCCGGGCCCACCGGGGTGCTCATAGCTCCAGCGTATGGGACTTCGGTCCCGCGTGATACTGGTGAGGCGTCGCGATACTTAGTTAAGGGAACTATCGATGTCGACCGGCTCGGGCTTGTCGACCGGCGAGAGCTCGTCGTCGGCGAGGTCCGCGTACGGGCTGCGCCTGGCCCGGCGCTTGTCGTTGAAGTACACGAAGATCTCGGCGATCTCGACCAGCGCGACCGCGATCCCGCCGAGGATCAGCATCGTGGTCGGGTCGGGGCTCGGGTTCACCATGCCGGCCAGCAGGAAGACGCCGAAGATCAGCAGCCGGCGCCATTTGCGGAACCGCTCGTGGGTGAGGATGCCCGCCAGGTTGAGCATGACGATGACCAGCGGGAGCTCGAACACGATCCCGAAGCCGACCACCATCCCGGTGAAGTAGCTGAGGTAGCTGTCGAACGACGGCAGGTTGGTCACGCCGTTCGGGACCAGGCCGAGCAGGTAGTGCAGGCCCCGGCTCATCACCAGGTAGGCGAGGGCGGCGCCGCCGACGAACAGCGGGACGGCGGTGCCGGTGAACAGGTACGCCCACTTCTTCTCGCGCGAGTAGAGGCCGGGGGCGATGAACGCCCACAGCTGGTACAGCCAGACCGGGCAGGTGCCAACCAGCGCGATGTAGAACGCGAGCTTGATGCGGAGGGAGAGCGGGTCGAAGATGCCGTTGGTGACGAGCGTGTCGCCGACCACCTTGCACCCGGTCTCGCCATGGATCGAGGCCTCGCAGAACGGCCTCATGATCCAAGCGAGCGTGGGACTGGAGAAGACGAGCGCGATGATCATGCCGATGATCAGGGCCACGGCCGCCTTGACCACCCGGTTGCGCAGCTCGCGGAGGTGGTCCATCAGGGGCATCCGCCCCTCCGGGTTGGCCTGCTGCTTGGAGCGTATGTAACGCTCGCCGACGATGCGGGCACCCTGGACGGCGGAAGGCTTCGAAGCCATGATCGTTTACGACCGTCTTCCCGGCGGGGGATCTGTTCGGGCTTGCAGCTTGGGCGGTGTTACTGCGCCTGCACGTTATCGGTCGCCTTGTTGGCGGCCGCGTTCTGGTGCAGGTTGGCCAGCTGCGCGCTGAGTGCGTCAATCTGCGCCTGGTGGTCCGCCGCCGCGGGCGTCGGCTGGATCTGGGCGGGGGGCGGGACGGGCGCGCTGTAGGTCGTGTCCTGCGTCTCGTTGTCCTCGTGCAGACCCTGCACCTCGGTCTTGAGGATGCGCATCGACTGGCCGAGCGAGCGAGCTGCAGCCGGCAGCTTGCGCGACCCGAACAGCACGATGATCACGATCGCGACGATCAGGATCTTCCACGGGCTGTCGAACAGGTCAGCAAACATTATTTGCGTCCTTAAAGTCACAGGGGATGAGTCCCGCACACGGGGACTCGCCTTGCCACCGAGTCTACACGGCAGTGCTGAAACGACTAGAGACTAGCTGTCGAACGGTCGGTGAACCGACCATATGCGTATAAATACGCACAAACTGTCTATTTTTGCCCGCTCACCTGGTGCTGATGATACCGGTGTGATGCCGGTTACTGCCGCAGGACGAGCAGGTTTCCGGCCCGCCGGCTCCGAGCAGGATCAAGATCATGTATCCGTGGTATCCGCAAACCGTAGGTGATTGACTCAATGTAGTCAATCACCTACCCAAAGCCATCACCAGGATTCTCGCCTGCGCGGTCGCGCGCTGTACGCCGCACGCGATTCGCGAGGCTGGGTGAAGTTGGGTAAAAATATACAGAATCCTCTGAATTGACAATCAATCGTCGGTACGGTCACTGGCATGGCAACCCAAGCCCTGCAGGTGCCGTCCGCGCCTACGCGACCGGAGCTCGGCATCAATTACGAGCGCTTGTACGAGTATCGGTTCCGCGATGTCGAGCAGGCCGGCAAGCTCGCGGTCTGGTCCGAGATCGCGAAGTATGTGCACGCCCGGATGGGCGCGCCGGAGCGCATGCTCGACCCGGCGGCCGGCCGCGGCGAGTTCATCCGCGCCGTCCCGTCCTCGGAGCGCTGGGCCGTCGACATGGTCAAGCAGGCCGACCTCGAGGCCGACGGCGTGAAGATGATCGTCTCCGAGATCATGGACGCGGACCTGCCCGAGGACTACTTCGACGGCGTCTGGGTCTCCAACTTCCTCGAGCACCTGCCCGACCAGAACGCGGTCGCGGCCCTGCTCGGCCGGATGCACGCCTCGATGACGGTGGGCGGCCGGATCGCGATCATGGGCCCGAACTTCAAGTACTGCCCGAAGGAGTACTTCGACTGCGCCGATCACACGGTGATCCTCACCCACGTCGCGGTGACCGAGCACCTGTACGCGGCCGGGTTCGAGGTCGAGTCGGTGGCGCCGAGGTTCCTGCCGTTCTCCTTCCGCGGCCTGCTGCCGCCGTCGGCCCGGCTGACCAGGACCTACCTGCACACCCCGGCCATGTGGCCGCTGCTGGGCAAGCAGTTCTTCCTGATCGCGCGGAAGGTCGCGCTGACCGAGGGCGGTTCCGAGACCGCGTAGCCCATCGAGCCGCACGGGCCCGACGGACGGGCTAGCGGCAAAGGGCGTTAGTCAAGCGGGCTGGTCCGCCGTCCCGTGGTCTGCGTGGATGTCGACGCTGCGGCGACGGCGGCGGGCCTCCGGTCCGTGAGGCTGGCCTGCGGTGGCCGCCGCAGGCGACCCGGCTGTCACTCGCGCACCATGACGGCGGCGCGAGCATCCGGCGGTCGCGTGATCGTGTTCCGTTGGGGGCGCCCCGCGACCCGTTCGTCACACGAGGAGCCCGGGGCGGTTTCCCTGGCGCGCGCAGACGACCTGTTCGGCACACGATCACGCGGGTGAGCGGGCCGGAGGAGAGTCGCCCCGGTCCGTTCGGGGAAATCTGCTTCGCTTTGCCGATTTTTGCTGGGTGCGGGCCGCCTGGCGGGTGCGCGCAGGCGCAGGCCGGTCTCCCGGGGGGCCAGCCGGCCGTCGCCGGGGCGCCGGCGGTCGAGGGCGCGGCGGCGTTCGCGACTCGGGATGCCGGAGCCCGCGCCGAAGGCGGCCTCGACGCTCCCGGTGACATCCGGCGGCGAACCTGAACTAACGGCCTTGGGGTGCGGAGCCTGGCGAGCAGGTTCTCCCCGCGCGGCCACACCAGGATCACGTACTCGTCGTGCCGGTAGGTCCTGGACGGGCGGCCGAACGTCGCCGTCGCCGCGGCCGCGGTCATCCCCTCGCCGCCCGCTGAGGCGGCCGCGCCCGGCGCGGTGAGCACCAGGAAGCTGGCGGCGCTGGCGGCCGGGTCGAACCAGCGGGCGGACGCGTTCCAGGTGTACGCGCCGATCAGGCCCCCTTTGGTCCGGGTGACTGCGCGCAGGGTGACCGCGCCGCCGGTCTCCAGGGTGACGATGTTGGCCTGGTGGTAGCCGCTGAGCCCTTCGGTCAGATGATGGGCGGACAGCCAGGCGGCCAGGTTCGCGTACTGCGGCGGCGACGGCGGCTGGGCCGCATCGTCGCCGAGCATAGCGGCGTAGCACGCGAGCAGCGCGATGAGGGCGTACCTGAGCGCCTGGTCGCGGCGCGCCGCCACCGCCGCTGGGTGGTTGCTGCCTGCCGCCCGACGGCGGCCGGGGAGCAGGCGGCCGCCGAGCTGGCGGCCGGCCAGGGCGGCGGCGAACGGGAGGGCCGGCGCGATCTCCCTGGTGGAGGTGATGTTCACCGCCTGCACGCCGGCCAGGTAGGCGGCCAGGTTGACCAGCAGCCCGGTCAGCAGGACGGCGTCGACGAGGTCAAGGCGCCCGCGGGCCGCCGCCGTCGCCGCCCCGATCAGCCCGGCGGCGGCGAGCGCGACCCCGGCCAGGTGGACGAGCGCGAACGCGACGCCGAGGGCCGAGCCGGCTGACGCGGCGCCGAAGACGTTCGCGCCGAACAGCTCGAGCAGCCCTTCCCCGGTGAGACGCGCGTTCCCCGCGAGCTGCCCGGCGGCCGCCAGCGCGGTCGGCAGCCCGTTCACCTGCCAGCCGCCGAGCGCCCGGATCAGCGCGGTGGCGGCCAGCGCGGTCGGGGTCGCGAGCACCGCGGCGGCCAGCAGCGCCAGCTCGTACCGGTGCTCGCGCGGCGATCGCGAGTTCCTGCGCACGCCCCGCGCCACCCGGAGGGCGCAGACTAGGGCGAGCGGTATGACCGCGATGAAGAGGGTGAGGGTGTCGGCGACCGAGACCCACGCCAGCGCCAGCCAGACCAGCACCGGAACGTACCAGCGGGCGGGCGCGCGGTCGATCAGCAGCCAGACCAGGAGCACCGGAACGGCGGTGCCGACGTGGTCCGGGGAGAGCACGAGCGTCTCCGTCCCCGGGCCGAGCTGCGGCGCGAGCATGATCCCGGCCGCCAGCAGCGCCCGGGTGAGGCCGGCCGGGCCGCGGGCGCGCCCCCGGGCGAGGAACGCGGCCGCCAGCACGAGCAGGGTGTAGGTCATCGCGCCGCCCACGTGCATGACGTCGGGGGTCAGCCCGTGCGCGAGCTCGAGCATTGCGTACTGCGGGAGCTCGGTCGTGTAGAAGGAAACGTCGGTCACCCACCAGCCGTGCAGCAGCAGGTTCCCGTGCAGCAGGTCCCACGCCTGCAGCGCCTGCGAGGCCCCGTCAGAGCCGACCGAGACGGTCCGCGACTGGCCCAGGTAACCCGCGAACAGCGCCAGCGCGGCCACGGCGGTGCCGACCGCCCAGGTCGCCGCCCGACGGCGCGATCCCGGCGACCGGGCCGGCGCGGCGACCCGGGTCGACTCGCCGGTGATCACGACGGACCGGGGAAGGCCCGGCCGTGCAGCCGGGTGAGCAGGTTGT
>DATCGA010000385.1:0-4136 GCA_036509215.1 Trebonia sp. | reverse complement strand
GGGGCACCTTTCCTGCCTCCAGCGCTCGTCGCGCGCGGCCGACGGAACGCCCGTTCACCTCCGCATGGACGGGCCGGGACTCGACGCCATGGATGTCCCCGGCGGCGGCCTCGCGCCCAAACTCCAATTCACGGCATTCGTGCCGTCGGCCGACTTTTTTAAGACGCTGCGCGTCAACCAGGCCTCGCTGGACCTACAGCAGAAGTACGGCGTGGACCCGAGCGACAACGGCCTCGAACGATTCCTCACCGCTACCCGGCGGCAGAATTTCCTCATCCCCCCACGTCGCCATCGCGGCTTTCCCCTGGTCGAGCTGACATAACCGAGAATCCTGTTCTGCGCGAAAATACGATCTCGGCTGGCGACTTGCAGGCCCGCCGATCATCACCGCGACCTGGGACCTGTCCATCGACCGAGCTCTGCCCTTGCCGCTGAGTCGCGCCAGGTCAGGACGTCACCTGGCTGGCACTCAAGGGCGCCGCAGATGGCAGCCAGGGTGCTGAACCGGATGGCGCGGGCGTGCCCGTTCTTGAGCACGGACAGGTTCACGAGGGTGATGCCGACGAGCTCCGACAGTTCCGTCAGCGTCATACTGCGTTCGGCGAGCAAGGTGTCCAGGTGGACCTCGATCGCCTGCTCGCTGTCGACGTCGTCCGCGATGTCCGTCGCCCGCTTAGACGGCATTACACAGTGCCTTCGAGGTCGTCGCGCATGAGCGAGCCTGCCCGCATGATGCGGGCGAGGGTAAGCACTGCGCAGCCGACCAGCACGGGCGCGCCCAGCACGGCATCGTACAGCGCGCTGAGCACGTCGGCTTTCACCGGCACCGGGACGGTCACCGCCGACGCGAGGAAGTAAGCGCCCCCAACGCCGTGGGCGACCGACGCGACTACGGAACCCGCGATGACGAACCAGCCGAGAACCATGAGCATCCGGTGGACCCGCGGCGCGAACGGCCCCTCCCTGCGCGCGACGAGTAGCAGCCACGACACCAGGACGAAGATCGCCAGCTTGAACAAGGTTGGCGGCGCGCTGCCCAGGTAGGCGAGCGCCCGCTGGCCGCCCGCCGCGTGCATGACGCACACCGACATCGGGTTGGACGGGCCGCTCACCGAGGTCGCCCCGGGCGCGCCGACCAGTGTCGGGCCGTCCCCGTTGAAGCTCATACCGTTGATGCTCGCGTCCGCGCACACCGGTTGCCAGCCGCCAGCCGGGTAACTCAACGGAAGCACGGCCGACATCCCGCTTCCGGTAACCGTGCCGATACCCGAGAACAGCAACGCCAGCAACGCCAGCACGCCGACGAACAAGACGATGCCGCCAAGCGGCTGCACCAGCCGGCGCCGACCCGCCACGCTGTCGGCCGGAACCCGACGATAACCTGTCACGGCACACCCCTTATCGTTTATCGTTATTATCGATAAACGATAAGGCCTGGCGCCTGCTATCGCAAGCCCCGCACGGGAGGACCAGGCAGGGCGGCCAGGCGGGCGGTCGTTTGCAGGGCGCTCCGGGACGCCCTGAGGTGGGTGTTGTGCGCGCTGGGCAGGCCAGTGCCGATGTCGAGGAACTGCCGGACGCCCGCCTCCGCCGCCAGGTAGCAGACTGCTCGGCCGAGGAAGCGCCGGTTGCCGCGCACCCCGGAACGATCTCCGGCCGCAGCTCCGCCGGCGCCCGCCGCCAGCGGCTGGCCGGCATCCGCGACACCCGGAACCGCTTTGCGATCTCCCGGTCGCTGGCCCGGCCTCGATCGGCTCGGTCGCAGCCGGCCGCACCTGCTCCCGGCAGGCCCGCTCCGCCGGGGTCGGCCCGTCGCCATCGGGCTACCTCATGGCTCCGGCATACCCAGCAAGCCAGCCATCACCTGAGCCCGTAACCCCCGCCTTAAGATCGTTAGCTAGTCTCTTCAAGTGACCGGCCCGTCACATTCCAACAGTCTTTCTGCAGATTCGGGCAAGACCACTGAAGGCCAGTACCGCCTCAGAGATGATTCCCGCCATTAAACCTCTGATTTCCCAGAAGGACTACGTGAGCAGTAAGCACACCCCCCGGCTCGCTCAGGCGGCCGCACCGCATCTTGGTCCGGGCGAGGTCGTTGAGGTCGGGGCTTTCGCCACGGTCGGCTCGGTCTCGGTGAAGCGGCAGGTCGTCACTGCCGCTGTCGTCGGAATCGCAACGCTCGGCCACGTCGCTGCGACCGTGCGCCCCTCCAAGCGCTACCTCGCTCTCACCAGTCAGCGGCTGCTGTTCTTCAACGGCGAGGCAACCTTCGGCCGTCCGGGCAAGCTCCTTTTCAGCCTGCCCAGGGGGGCCGTCGCGGTCGTTAAGTCCGGCCGTCACCTGCTGTTCTACCGGATCGAGCTCGCGGTTGCAGGCCAGGAAAAGGGCTTGCGGATCAACTTCCCGATCACGGCCCGCGCAACGATGGAGCAGATTGCCGCGTCGCTGCCCGCCGCAAGTGACGTTGGTGTTTCGCGCCCGCAAGCCCAGCAAGCCCAATAAGCCTGGTAAGGACGCCGCCAGCTACCGGCAGCCGCGGGCGACCCGGAACCACCCGGAGCCGGGACGCCCGCAGGCCGCAGCGCCTAGGCGCCTTCCCCGCGCCCAGGTACTGTCCTCCAGCGCCACCACCCAGTCACCGGACCGGATGATGGTGATTGATCCCCAGCGTCGATGAGAACTCCGGGTCCGTTGGCGGCATCGCGTCGTCCGGGTCGACCGCCAAGCCCGTGACCACCGCCCGCTCATCGGTGCTGCGCACGAACGTCATGCTGCTCGTCGCCCGCTACGCAGTCACTCAGCCACGTCAATCCGGGCACCGCGATTCGGCGGCAAGGTCGCGAGGCATCAACGCCGGCCGGGAGCTCATTTGACTGCGGGAGCTCGGCGATAGGTGGTGCGGGCGGCGGCCGTTCCCGGCTACGGGACGGGTGTTCTTAGAGGAAGCATCGGCCCAAGCCGGTGGGGGATTGCGCGGCGTTCAGGCGTCGCGCAGGCGCAGCACCAGGGCGCCGAGCAGCAGCGCTCCGAAGGCCCAGGCGGCGAGCACGCCGAGACCCTGCCAGGGGGTCAGCGGCAGGGTTTTCACGCCGACGGTGGCCTGGATGTAGAGCCCGGCCGTCATCGGGCCGATCTGCTCCAGGTGCCGCTGCCAGTGCGGGTTGCTGGCCACGCTGCCGACGATGGGGAACACGTACAGCAGGCCGAGGACGAGCCCGATCGCCACCGCCGCCTCGCGCACGGCGGCTGCGATGCCCAGGCTGAGCAGCGCGACAAGCCCGAGGTAGAGGACCGACCCACAGGCGGCCCGCTGCATCGGCCCGTCGCCCAGCGACAGCGCCTGGTAGCCGTGCGCCGGGGTGAAGCCGTGCCCGGGCAGGATCAGCCGCCCGAGCAGCATGCACGCCAGCACGGCCACGGCCGCCGCCGCCAGCACCAGGCCGACGACGAGGGCGGCCTTGGCCGCCAGCACCGTCAGTCGGCGTGGCATCGCCGTCAGCGTGACCCGGATCATTCCCGTGCTGTACTCGTTGCTGATCGCGAGCACGGCGAGGACCACCACGATCGCCTGGCCGACCATGATCCCGGTGAGGCTGAGCTTGGCCGGATCGGCCTGGCAGCCGCCGGCCGGGCACTGAGCGGCGGCGTCGGCCGCCGCGCTCACCGCGACGGTGAGCGCGACGACGCCGAGCAGCAGCCAGCCGGTGCCGGCCAGAGTGCGGAGCTTGGTCCACTCCGCGTGCAGCGCGTCGGTGAACGGCGAGCCGTCTGCCGCCAGGGCGGTCTGGCTCACGCGTCTCGCTTGCGGAGCAGCGAGGCGGCCAGGATCACGGCCAGCGCGGTCCATCCGCACAGCACCGCGAAACCGGCCCACGGGGCCAGCGGGAAATAGCCAGAACCGGTGCTGTAGTTGGCGGCGACCTGGTAGTACTGCGGCGCGGGCTGCTGGAGGGCGAAGGCGGCGGCTGGGGTGACTCGCAGCAGCCAGTCGTTGAGGCCGGCCGGTATCCCCGGCGGGGCCGACAGGACGAACGGGATCACCAGCGTCACGATCACGATGATGATGGCGGCGGCGCTGCGGCGCACGATGGTCGCGACGGCGAGGGTGAAAACGGCGGCCACCGCGAACAGCGCCG
>DATCGA010000384.1:0-3182 GCA_036509215.1 Trebonia sp. | reverse complement strand
GCCGGGCCGAGCGGGTGGGCCGGGCCGAGCGGGTGGGCCGGGCTGGGCGGGACCTAGACCTCGGGCAGGACCTTGGAGGCGAGCAGGTCCAGGTGATCGAGGTCGGCCAGGTCGAGGATTTGCAGGTAGACGGTGGTGGCGCCGGCCTCGGCGTAGGCGCCGATCTTGTCGACGATCTCCGATGGCGTCCCCACCAGGCCGGTCGAGCGCAGCTCCTTCAGGTCGCGGCCGATGGCGGCGGCGCGGCGGGCGAGCTCGGCCTCGCCGGAGCCGCAGACGGTCACGTGGGCGGCGGACAGGGTCATTGACGCTGGGTCGCGGCCCGCCTCGGCGCAGGCGCCGCGCACCCGCTCGAACGCGGCCGCCGTGTCCTCGACGGACCGGAAGGCCGCGTTGAACTCGTCGGCGTAGCGCGCGGCGAGGGCGGGGGTGCGGCGCGTGCCGCCGCCGCCGATGATCACCGGCACCTTCGGCCGCTGAGCCGGCTTGGGCAGCGCGGGCGAGTCGGTCAGCGAGTAGTAGGCACCATCGTAGGAGAACGTCTGGCCGACCGGGGTGGACCAGAGGCCGGTGATGATCTCGAGCTGCTCTTCGAAGCGGTCGAACCGCTCCTTCAGCGGCGGGAACGGGATGCCGTAGGCCCGGTGCTCGCCGTCGTACCAGCCGGTGCCGAGGCCGAACTCGACCCGGCCTCCGCTCATCTCGTCGACCTGCGCGACGGTGATCGCGAGCGGTCCCGGCAGCCGGAAGGTGGCCGCCGTGACCAGCGTGCCGAGCCTGATCGTGGACGTCTCGACCGCCAGCGCCGCGAGCGTCGCCCACGCGTCGGTCGGGCCGGGCTCACCCGACCCGTCGCCCATCCTCAGGTAGTGGTCCGAGCGGAAGAACGCGTCGAAGCCCAGGTCTTCCGCCGCCTTGGCGACGCGGCGGAGCGTGCCGTAACTGGCGCCCTGCTGGGGCTCGGTGAAGATCCGAAGTCGCATGGATCCCATCGTGGCATAGCGGGCGAACGGCCCCGCCGCGCGCCTAGCCCCGGCCGGTGAGCTCCCGTGAGATCCAAAGCGGGAGCTCATTGACCTGGTAGACCTCCGACGGATCGATGGTCCGCGTCAGCGCCTCCCAGTAGACCCCGCCCGACCGGGTCCGGCGGCCGATGAAGTACCGGCCGGTCCCCTGGTAGGTGGTCTCGAGGCCGCCGACGGAGATCCGCAGGCGGACCTCCTCGACGATGCAGAGAAAGACGCTGCCGTCCTTCACTCGCGGCTCGCCCATGCGCATGGCGGTGGCCGCGTCGGAGCAGACGCCGTGCGCGGTCGGTCCCGCCACGATGTCATTGCCGAGCAGACTCCATAGGTACATGCGAGAGAGCATACAGCATCACGGGCATGGTCGACTACTGTCGAAACCTTGCGATTGGCAACTTTGCCAATCGAGTACGGTACGAGGATGTCGATAGGTGACGAATCAGACCCAAGAGCGTACGTGCGCCTCGCCGCTGACCTGCGGAAGGCGATCGCGGAGGGGACATATCCCCCAGGATCGCCTACCCCGTCGATTACCACGCTCAGCCAGCAATCCGGCCACGCCCGGCAGACCTGCGCCAAGGCGCTCAACGTGCTCGTGGACGAGGGACTGCTGATCCGCTATCCGGGCCTCGGTTACTACGTGGTCGGCTCACCGGGCAAGCCCGGCAGCCCGGCCAGCGGTCCTGGCACGCCAGACGCGCTCTAGCGTTAGCGCGATTTCGCTTTTCCCGCCGGTCAACCTTGGGGTCGCCGACGGGGTGGAGCCGCACCATCGAGACCGGGTTCAGTGCGGAGCGTTCACCGTCGCCGGGCGGCAGTGGGTCGACGGCGTTGGACACAGTCAAGCTGACCGGCCACAAGACCGCGCTGAACGCCACCCTGTGGGTCGATCCGCGCAGCTACCTGCCGGTGCGGCTGGTGAGTCACGAGCGGCTCTACCTGGTGGGCGGCAGCAAGGACGGTGTCAACGCCACGCTGACGATCGACTTCCGCTGGCTGCCGCCGACGCGCGCGAACCGAAAGCAGCTGACCGCACCGATCCCCAAGGGATTCCGCGAGGTTAGCTCTCCGCGTCATTAGCATCATCGAAGCCCGCGCCAAAGCCGAAAGCGTCGTTCAGCGGCTGAGGGTGACCACGCACTCCACGTGGTGGGTCATCGGGAACGCGTCGAACGCCCGCAGCGCGTCCACCCGCCAGCCGCCCGCGATCAGCAGGGCGAGGTCACGGGCGAGGGTGGCCGGGTCGCAGGAGACGTAGGCGAACCGCTCGGCCCGGCTGTCGCCGGTCAGGTAGTCGACCACCTCGCGGGCCAGCCCGGCCCGCGGCGGGTCGGCGACCACCAGCCTGGCCTGCGGCAGTCCGCGGTCCGCGACCGCCAGCGCCACGTCGTTCCTGTGCACCGCGACCCAGGGGTAGCTCCTGAGATTGGCCCGGGCGTCCCTGACGGCGGCCGCGTCGGACTCGATCGCGGTGACCGAGCCGTCGTCGCCCACCAGCGGGGCGAGCACGCCGGCGAACAGCCCCGCGCCGGCGTACAGGTCAAGCGCGGTGTCGCCCGGCTTCGGCTCGAGCGCGGCGACCACGGCCTCGCTGAGGGTGTCGGCCGCGGCCGGGTGGACCTGCCAGAAGCCGCCCGCGCTGACCTGCCAGTACCGGCCCACGGCGAACTCCGCGAGGTACTGGCGCCCGCGCAGCGGGGTGAGCCGGTGGGCGGAGCGGATCAGCACCGACTCGGCTTCGACCCCGTCCACGGCGTCCTGGGGGAAAAGTTCAACCGCCCGGTCTTCCGAACGGACCCGGACGTCTCTCCCGCGTTCATCGCGCGCCGCCCCGCGGCCGGGCACGGAACCGGGGGCCCGGCGGCCTCGGGGCGCTCGGCCCGCCCTGGTGAGGATGACGACGCGGTCCCGGTGTCCGGGGTCGGCCGGCTCGGGGCCGCCGACCTCGGCCTCGACCGTGCCCGCGCCCTCCCAGGAGTAGTCAAGCAGGCCCAGGTCGCGGATCGCGGGGTGCGCGATCGGGCAGTCCCCGATGTCGATGACCTCGTGCGAGCGGTGCGCGCGGAGCCCGGCCAGGCCGTCCGGACGGACCGCGAACTGGACCCGGGTGCGCCAGCCGAGTCCCGGCTGGCCAGTCTCGGTGGGCTCGGTGGGCTC
>DATCGA010000383.1:0-33063 GCA_036509215.1 Trebonia sp. | reverse complement strand
CGGGGTGGGGTGGCCGGCGGGGTGGGGTGGCCGGCGGGGTGGGGTGGCCGGCGGGCATTGTCATCAATTGGGGGGTGCTGTCGTTGGGGTGGGTGACAGATTAGGGGCGCCTGGCGTTGGCGTGGGGAGACAGCGGTGAATGGGGGACGCTCGGCGGCCGTTTGATTTAATCCAGGAAATGGCTGGTCAGGGCCATTGCGCGCGAGGCGCGATAAATCCGGTTTATGTCCGTTAGCACAAGCTTTTTCTTGTTTGTCGGTTGTTAACGGACCTAACGTCCCAGACATGCCGCATGAACTTACCGAACTTCGGCTGGACGCGGTGACGCGGCCGCCCGCCGAGCCCGTGCACGAGATCACCGCCGACGTCTGCGTGGTCGGGGCCGGGATCGCGGGCTCGACCGCGGCCATCGAGTCCGCGCGCCTGGGCCGCTCCGTCGTGCTGATCGACTCGCTGCCGCTGATCGGCGGGCAGATGGTGCACTCGCTGATCGGCCTGTTCTGCGGGATCTTCGGCAACGCGCCGGAGTACACGCAGCTCACGCACGGGGTGTTCGACGACATCTTCGCCGCGCTGGGGCCGCCGGGAGACCTCTACTTCTCCCGCGGGCACACCACCACCGTCTTCTACAACGAGGTCGCGCTCGGCCGGTGGCTGGAGAAGACCGTGCAGTCGCTCGGCATCCAGGTCGTCACCGGGGCGGTGCTCGGGGACGTGTCGATGCGGGACGGGTTCGTGACCTCGGCCGACTTCGGCACCCGGTACGGGAACGTCCGGGTGCGGGCGTCCGGCTACGTGGACGCGAGCGGGGACGCGGCGCTGACCTGGCAGGCCGGGCTGCCCTGCTGGGAGCCGTCGCGGCCGATCTACGGCAGCCAGCAGTTCATCGTCGAGAACCTCCACGAGGAGCACAAGCCGGAGGCGGGCGAGGTCGACGCGGTGTTCGCCGCGCGGGGCGAGGAGTCGGGGCTGCTGCGCCGGGGCGGGCTCGCGTTCTTCTTCCCCGGCCGCGGCACCGCGGTGATGAACGTGACCCACATCGACGCGCCGCTCGACCCGATCTCCGCCTCGCGGGCGATGTTCGAGGGCCGCGACCAGGCCGACCGCGCGCTCGAGCTGCTCCGGGCGGAGTTCCCGAAGGCGTTCGGCGAGGCGCGGGTGCGGGCGTACGGGTTCCCCGGGCGGCGGCAGACGCGGTGGATCAAGGGCGTCCACCAGCTGACGGTCGACGAGGTGCGGTCGGGGACGCGGTTCGACGACGCGGTGGCGCGGACCGCGTGGCCGGTGGAGCTGCACGACCGGTCGGACGGCTACGTGTGGGAGATGTTCCCGGCCGATCACGTGCACTACGTGCCGCTGCGGTCGCTGCTCCCGCCGGACGCGCACAACCTGGTCGCGGCCGGCCGGTGCGCGGACGGCGACGCCGCCGCGCTGTCGAGCGTGCGGGTGATGGGGCCGTGCTCGGCGATGGGGGCGGCCGCGGCGCACGCGCTCGACCTGGCCGGCGGCTCGGCCGACGGCCCGGCCGGCAGCGTGCACGACATCGACGTCGGCGCGCTGCAGGAGCGGCTCGGCGCCAATCTCGGCGATCCGACGCAGTGACCCGAGGCCACCGATGATCCACGACGACGTGCGGAGCGGCTGATGTTCCTGACCGAAGACGAGAAGCGGATGCGCGACGGGGCCGAGGGCGACGCGGTCGCGGCCGCCATGGACCTGCTGATCAGGTACGGGTTCGCGCTCGACGCGGAGCGGCTGTGCGACATCCGCAACGTGGCCGGGACCATGACCCAGCCGTCGCCGGTCAAGGCGCGGCTGGTGGCCGAGGGCGGCTGGGACAAGGCGTTCGCGGTGATCAACCTGGACAGCGACCTCGACCTGTCGATCCCGTCGATGCGGGTGCCGACCTGCCAGCTGCAGCACGGGTTCGGCCCGGACTCGGTCGACATCGTGCCGTATCCGCCCGAGAACGTGGCCCTGCAGGAGGACGCGGAGTCGTTCTACGGGCGGCACGGGGTGAACATCCTCGCCACCTGCACGCCGTACCAGGTCGGGAACCTGCCGCTGCGCGGTGAGCACTGCGCCTGGATGGAGTCCTCGGCCGTCATCTACGCCAACTCGGTGCTCGGCGCGCGGACCAACTGCGAGGGGGTCGCCTCCACCGGCGCCGCGTCGCTGACCGGGAAGGTCCCGTGCTGGGGAAACCACCTCGACGCGAACCGGCACGGGACCCACCTGATCGACGTGCGGGGCCTGAAGGTGGAGAGCTTCCAGGACTGGGGGATGCTGGGCTACTTCGCGGGCGGGGTCGCGGGCGAGGACCACCCGGTGATCATCGGCGACGTCGCCCGGCCCGACCTGACCGAGCTGAAGCACTTCGGCGCGGCCGCGGCCACCTCGGGCGGGGTCGAGCTCTACCACATCCCCGGGATCACGCCGGAGGCGCCGACGGTGGAGGCCGCGTTCAACGGGGCGGCGTCGGTGCCGGAGGCGGCGGTGTACGGGCCGGCCGAGCGGCGGGCCATGTACGAGACGCTGAACGAGATCGGCTCGTCCGACGACGTCGACTTCGTCCTGCTGGGCTGCCCGCACGCGTCGGTCGACCAGATCAGGCGGACGGCCGAGCTGCTCGACGGCAGGCGGCTGTCGGCCGGCACCGAGCTCTGGATCATGGCGCCGCGGTCGCTCAAGGTGGTCGCCGACCGGTCCGGCTACACCGCGGTGATCGAGCGGGCCGGCGGCCGGGTGCTGGCCGACTCCTGCCCCGCCATGTCCAAGGCGGCGCCGCGCGGCACCAAGGTGTTCGCCACCGACTCCGCCAAGCAGGCGCACTACCTGCCCGCGATCCTCGGCATCGAGGCCTGGTTCGGCACCCTCGATGAGTGCGTCGACGCCGCCGTCACCGGGCGCTGGAACGGGGAGCTGAGCCGATGACCGCGCGCATCCTGCACGGCCGGACCGTCGTCCCCGGCGTGGTCGAGGGCGAGGCCCTGGTGTCGCACGAGCCGATCTCCGGCTGGGGCGGCATCGACCCGGCCCGCGGCGTGATCATCGAACGCCGGCACGAGCTGTACGAGGTCTGCTTCACCGGCAAGATCCTCGTCTTCCCGAGCGCCAAGGGGTCCTCCGGCTGGTCTGGCTTCTTCCAGACGACCCGGCTGTCAGGCACCGCGCCGATCGGCATGGTCATCGGCCGGATCTCGGCCAAGTCTGCCCTCGGAGCGGTGGTGACCAGGGTTCCGGCCATCACCGACCTCGACGCCGACCCGTGCGAGGTCATCGCCACCGGCGACTGGCTGGTTCTCGACAACTCGACAGTGGAGGTAACCAAGCGATGACGGAGTTGTCATCAGGGGGCGGAAGTCCCCACGTGCCCCGGGGCAGGCCAGCGGGGCTGCGCTCCAACTACGAGCCAGGGACGTCCCGGTGGGCGACCAGGCGGGCGCAGTGGCTCGCGCTCGGGCTGTCCGACGAGGACATGGTCAAGCCGAAGATCGCCATCGTCAACACGTCCTCGCAGCTGGCGATCTGCTTCAGCCACCTGGACGAGATCGCCCGCCGGGCCAAGCGGGCGATCGAGCTGGCGGGCGGCATCGGCTTCGAGATCCGCACCGCCGCCCCGAGCGACTTCATCCACAGCGCCGGGCACCGCGGCGGCTACATCCTGTCCGCCCGCGACCTGATCACCAACGACATCGAGATGCAGGTCGAGGGCGCCCAGCTGGACGGCATGATCTGCCTCGCGTCGTGCGACAAGACCGCACCCGGCCAGCTGATGGCGGCCGCCCGGCTGAACATCCCGACGATCATGGTCGCCTGCGGCTATCAGGCGAGCGGGTCCTACCGGGGCAGGCACTGCGACATCGAGGACGTGTTCCTGGCCGCCGGGCACGTCGCCAGCGGCCGGCTGGACGCGGCCGAGCTGACCGAGATGAGCGCCAACGCGGTGCTCAGCCCGGGGGTGTGCGCGGGCATCGGCACCGCCAACACGATGCACCTGGCGTGCGAGGCGCTGGGCATGGCGCTGCCGGGCTCCACCCCGGTGCGGGCCAACAGCGAGCCGATGTGGCGGGCGGTCGACGACGCCGCCGCCCGCATCGTCGAGATGGTGGCCGAGGACCTGCGGCCGAGGGACATCATGACGCCGGCCGCGTTCGCCAACGCGGTCACCGCGATCCTCTCGGTCAGCGGGTCGATCAACTCGGTCAAGCACCTGCAGGCGGTGGCGGCCGAGGCGGAGTCCGAGGCCGACGTCTACCGGCTGTTCGAAACGCTGGCCGACCGGGTGCCGCTGCTGACCGCGATCAGGCCCAACGGCGAGACCCCGATCGAGGAGTTCGAGGACGCCGGCGGCACCCGGGCGATCATGAAGCAGCTCGAGCCGCTGCTCGACGGCGACGCGCTGACCGTCACCGGGGACACGGTCGCGGCCAACCTGGCCGGGGTCACGGTGGCCGACGAGGACACCATCCGGCCGCCCGAGCGCGCGCTCGGACGGCGGCCGACGATCGTGGTCATCCGCGGCGGCCTCTGCCCCGACGGCGCGATCGTCAAGCTCGCGGTGGCGGACGACCGGCCGCTCGACTTCGCCGGCCCGGCGATCGTCTTCGACTCGAGCATCGCCTCGCTCGACGGGCTCAAGGCCGGACGGATCGAACCCGGCCAGGTCGTGGTGCTGCGGGGGCTGGGCGTGACCGGCTCCCCCGGCATGGGAATGGCCTCCCAGCTGGTGTTCGCGCTGGACGGGGCCGGGCTGACCGGCCAGGTCGCGGTGGTCACCGACGGGCAGCTGTCCGGCCTGGTGAACAAGGGCATCGTGGTCGGCGAGGTGTCGCCCGAGGCGGCCGCGGGCGGGCCGCTCGCCCTGGTCAGGGACGGCGACATGATCCGGATCGACGTCCCCGGCCGGACCGCCGACCTGGACGTCCCGGCCGACGAGCTGGCCGCGAGGAAGGCGGCCCTGGCGGCCGAGCCGGCCGAGCCGCCGGTCGAGGTCGGCTGGCTGTCGGTGTACCAGCGGCTGGTCCGGCCGCTGCCCGAGGGCGCGGTCCTGAGACCCCGGAGGACGGCGTCATGACGGCCACCGGAAGCACCCCGGCCGAGAGCGCGCCGGAGGCAGGCGTGGCGCTGGCGGTGCGGAACCTGTCGGTCGCGTACGGGAACGTGGTCGCGGTGCACGACGCCACGTTCACCGTCGCCGAGGGCGACGCCTGCGCGATCGTCGGGCCCAACGGCAACGGCAAGTCCTCGATCCTGATGGGCGTCACCGGCATGATCCGCCGCCGGGGCGCGGTCGAGATCTTCGGCGCCCAGGCCAGGAACGGCGACGTGCGCTGGGCGGCCAGGCACGGCCTCACCCTGGTGCCCGAGCGCCGTCAGCTCTACCCCGACCTCTCCACCCAGGACAACATCCTGCTCGGCTGCTACACGTGGACGAGAAATATCGGCAAGGCGCGGAGATCGGGACCGTTCGACCGTGCGATTGAGCTTTTCCCCGAGCTCAACCTGCACCTCAAGCAGCTCGCGGGCACCCTCTCGGGCGGGCAGCAGCAGATGGTCGCGATCGCCCGCGGGCTGGCCGCCGACCCGAAGATCCTCGCGGTCGACGAGCCCTGCCTGGGGCTGGCCGAGGCCGTCGCCAAGCGGGTGTACGACGCGCTCTCGAAGATCCACCAGCAGGGCACCACGCTGATCGTGGTCGAGGAGGCCCCGAGGCGGGCGCTCACCTTGTGCAACCGGCGGGTCGAGGTCCGCAACGGCGTGGCGGGCGACAGCGTGGCAGGTGCGGCATGATGAAGTTCGGCAACCTGCTCATCGCCGGCATCACCACCGGCGCGATCTACGCGATGTTCGCCGTCTGCGTCTCGGTCTGGTACCGGGTCTCCAACATCCTCAACCTCGCCGTGGGCGACTTCGCCATGGTCGGCGCGCTCGGGGTGGACAACCTCTACCGGGTCAAGGGGCTGCCGCTGCCGGTCGCCATCGTCTGCACGCTGCTGGTGGTGGCCGCCTTCGCCTACGTCTACGACCAGATCGTGCTGCGCATCGCGCAGGACGGGCCGCAGCGGATGGACGGCATCGTCGTCACCTTCTTCTTCACCTTCGCGCTCTCGTTCTTCATCGACGGGGTGGCGAAGATGCTATTCGGCACCGACGTGCACGCCGCCCCGGCGCTCTGGAACGGGGCCTCGCTCAGCCTCGGCAGCCTGCACTTCGAGCGGGCCGGCCTGCTGGTGCTGGCCTGCGCGGTGATCATCGGCGGCGCGTTCTGGGTCTACATCAGGTTCACCCTCGGCGGCAAGGCGCTCGAGGCCAGCGGCGAGAACTCCGTCGGCGCGCGGATCGTCGGCATCGACACCCGCCGCTACCGGCGGCTGATCTTCGTCGGGACCGCGGTCATCGCGGCCGTCTTCGGCATCGTGGAATCGCCGCTGACCGGGTTCACCTACCTGTCGGGGGCGACGATCTCGCTGACCGGCTTCCTCGCGGCCGCCTACGGCGGGTTCCGCAAACCGGGCCGGGCACTGCTGGCCGGCCTGTTCATCGGCGTCCTCGAGGCGATGCTGGGCGGCTACGTCAGCGCCGAGTACGGCGACACGGTGCTGTACGCGATCCTCGCCGCGCTCGTCCTCGCGTGGCCGCGCCAACTCGGCTTCGAATCGGCGGTGAGCGGATGAACGGCCTGGTCGAATCCTCGCGGCGGTCGGCCCAGCGCTCGGCCCTGGTCGCGTCCCGGGTTCCGCGCGGGCTGACGCCGACGGCGCTGGTCGCCGTCGTCGGGGTCGTCTTCGTGCTCATCTGGGGGCAGCAGTACGCCGGCTCGGTGTTCGTGCTCGCCGCCTGCTACGCGATCGTCACCGCGGGGATGGCGGTGCAGATCGGCTTCTCGCAGCAGATCGCGTTCAGCCAGTCGGTGTTCATGGGCGTCGGCGCCTACGGCGTGGCCATGCTCAACACGCACTACAACATGCCGGTGCTGATCGCCACCCCGATCGTGCTGGTCGGCTCGGCGCTGCTGGCGATCCTGCTCGGCTCGGTCGTCACCCGGGCCTCCGGGCTGGCGCTGGCCGTCGCCACGCTGATGCTGCCGCTGATCGCGGTCGGCTACGTGTCGGGCACCGGGTTCCTCGGCGGCGCGGTCGGCGCGCCGCTGCCGGGCACGCTGTGGCCGTCGTCGTCCGCGTCGACCTCGGTCGCGCTGGTCGGCGGCGGTCTGATCGTGATCGCGCTGCTGGCGCTGGCGGTGTTCATCGCCGCCCGGATCCTCACCTCCGACATCGGCCTCGAGCTGTTCGTGCTCGGCGTCGACGAGCGGACGGCGGCCGCGCTCGGGGTCCGCACGCCGCGGCGGAAGCTGGAGCTGTTCACGCTCGGCTGCGTGTTCGCAGCCCTCGGCGGGGCGATGTACGCGGGCACCCAGCAGTTCGTGCCGGAGACGCTGGTCGACCCGACGGCCGAGCTCGCACTGCTGATCATGCTGTTCATCGGCGGGCGGCGGTCGGTCATCGGGGCGGTCGTCGGCGCGCTGGTCATCCAGTACCTGCAGGGCGCCAGCAACTGGGTGAGCGTGAACATCCTCGTAGTCGAGGGTCTACTGCTCACCGTGGTGCTGCTGGTGGACCCGGAGGGCCTGGCGGGCATCGTCACGACCGGGATCGCGTGGCTGCGCCCGCGGCTGGGCGCAGCCCCGGCCGAGCCGACGGAGGCGGCGGAGGTGGCGGAGGTGGCCGAGCCGGCGGTGCTGGCCGAGCCGGCCGACGAGGGGCGCCTCGGCGCCCGCGACCCGCAGACGGCGCTGCTCGAGATCAGGTCCGTATTCAAGGAGTACGGCGGGCTCAGCGTGCTCGAGGACGTCACCCTCACGCTGCCCGAGCGCGGCCTGTTCGCGCTCTGCGGCCCGAACGGCGCGGGCAAGTCGACCCTGCTCAACGTCATCGGCGGCAGCGTCCCGCCGTCCCGCGGCCAGGTCATCCTCAGCGGCGCCGACATCACCAGGCGGCCGCCGCACGAGCGGTTCCACCTGGGCGTCAGCCGGACCTTCCAGTCCGTCCACCTGATCAAGGGCCGCACCGTGCTCGACAACGTGGCGGTCGCCTGCCTGGCCTCGCACAAGGCGTCGATCACGACCAGGATCGCGCGCAGCCGCCTCGACCAGGCCCGGGCGCAGGCGTCCAGGGCGCTGGCCGACCTGGGCATGGAGCACCTGGCGGGCCGGGAGGTCTCCAGCCTCACGCTGGAGGCCCAGCGGATGGTCGAGCTGGCCCGCGCGCTCGCGCCCAACCCCCGCCTGCTGCTGCTCGACGAGCCCGCCTCCGGGCTGTCGCAGGAGCAGCGCCAGCGGCTGGCGGTGGTGCTGGCCGCGCTCGCCCGCCGCACCTGCGTGTTCCTGGTGGAGCACGACCTGACGTTGGTCGCGCAGGTCAGCGAGCGGATCTTCGTGCTCTCGGCGGGCCGGGTCGTCTTCGACGGCGGCCCGGACGACTTCCGGTCCTCGCCGGTCGTCAACTCGCTCCTGGTCGGGAGCTGACACAGGACCTTCGGCACTGCAGGCAATCGATGTACCCAGCAATTCCCAGGAGGGAAAGAACCATGATTCGAAGACGAACCTCGTTCAAGGCAGCGGTCGGCGCGGCCATCATCCTGGCGGCCGGCGGGCTCGCCGCCTGCAGCTCGGGCGGCGGGAACTCGGCCAGCGCCAACTCCCCCATCGTCGTCTGCAGCGACGAGGCCCTGGCGGGCCCGTACGCGCAGATCGGCGAGACCGACAACTGGGGCTCGGAGGCGTACTTCAAGCACGTCAACGCCACCGGCGGCATCCTCGGCCACAAGGTCACCTACATCTCGCTGAACAACCAGTCCAGCGCGTCGGAGTCAGAGCTCCTCGCCCGCAAGTGCATTCAGACCTACCACGCGCAGTTCATCGTCGGGCCGGAGTCCGGGGCGGACACCGAGTCGGCGCTGCCGATCGCGATCGCCAACAAGACGATCCTGATCAGCCTCTCCTCCGGCTGGCAGACCAACGGCTACCCGTCCAGCGAGCTGAACTCGTGGGGCTTCCCTGGCTTTTACGACGTGTTCGCGGAAGACCAGGTCGCCTCGGTGCAGAACCTGATCGCGCCCCGGCACTACACCCGGGTCGCGCTGCTCGAGGACAACTGCGGGTCGGTCTGCCTGGCCAACCAGGCCACGGTGCAGAACCTGGCCAAGCAGGACGGCTTCCAGCTCGTCTCCACCCAGATCGACCAGGTGGGCGCCACCGACGTCACCCCGCAGGTGCTCGCCATGCTGGCCGCCAAGCCCCAGATCATCCTCTTCGGCCTGGTGCCGGGCACCGACTCGATCACCGCGATCCGCGCCATCAGGGCGCAGAGCCCGACGATCCCGATCAGCGAATGCTCGGCCTGCGAGCTGCCGAGCTTCATCTCGGCGGCCGGCGGCCCGTCGGTGATGTCGAACATCTACGTGCTCGGCTCCATGCAGGACTGGCTGACCGCCGCCGAGCAGGGCACGTCGTCTTCGGAGAAGGCCACCGCGGCCGGACTCAAGGCCTACATGGCGGGCATGACCGCCGCGGGCCTCGGCAACGACAACGCGATCGACAACAGCCAGGAAGGCTGGGACGCCGGCCTGGAGATCAACTGGGCCATCACCCAGGCGGGCAACCTGGACGAGAGCACGATCATGCAGAAACTCCAGCACCTGGACATCAACACGCTGGGCATCCTGTGGACCAGAACCCCGTCCAACTACGAGAGCTACAGCGCCGTGCAGGCCGCCATGGAGACCATCAACTCCGACGGCTCGGCCACCCTCTACAAGTAGCGCGCATCAGAAAAATCAGAAACTAACCGCTGGTCCCGAACGGACGGTGTCCTTCGCACCGTCCGTTCGGCCTTCTCCGGGGCCGGGGCGACCCTCACCTCAGGACGCCGAGGCGACCGCCAGCTCGCGCCGGAACCACTCGTACTGGGTGATCTCGCCGCCGGTGGGCACCAGGACCAGATCGCGGGTGACGTCGGATACCCGGTCGCGCATCGCCCGCTCGGCCTCTTCGCGTTCCCGCTCGGACGCCGCGACGGTCGTGTTCTTGCAGCCGACGGCGGTCAGGTAGCCGAGCACCAGCAGCGCCGCCGCCAGCGCGACCAGCCACGGGATCAGCGACGCCTCGCTGATCACGCCCTTGTGATGGCCGGTCAGGCGGTCGACCACGATCACCGCCGCGACGACCAGGGCGGCCGCCGCGAGCACGGTCAGCAGCCACTGCCACGCCATGACCAGCCGCCACCAGGCCGGCGGCCTGGAGCTGCCGGCTGCGGCCCCGCCGCGGACCGCTTCGGCCAGCGCCTGCGGCACCATCGGCGCGTTGCTGCGGGCGGCCCCGCGCAGGCTGCCCGCCCACGGCACCGGGAGCGCGCCGCCGACCGAGTCGGCGAACGCGGTGATCGCGTTGTCGACCTCGGACTGCTGCGCCAGCCCGGCCGCGTCGGCCGCCCGGCCGGCCGGGCCGGCCCCGGCCCCGCGCAGCGCCGGCAGCCCGGGCAGCCCCGGCCGACGGCGGAGCAGCCGGGCGGCGGGCCAGCCGGTCAGCCGGGCCGCCTGCGCCCCGCGGGCGCTCGCCATCGCCTGCACCACCGCGGCCACGCCCGCCGCGCCGGTGAACGCCTCGGCCAGCTGCCCGGCGGCGGCCGGGGGGACGCTGGCGCTCAGGTCGACGCCGTCGCCCTTGGCCCCCTCCGGGACCGCGTCCTCCCACGGCGGCCTGCTCGGCGCGGGCGCGAGCTCGGCCTGCTGGTCCTCGTCGAGCTCCCACGGCGGGCGGGACCAGTCCTGCGGCTCGTCATCGTCGTCGGTCGGCGCGGCCAGCGGGCGGCCGAACGCCCCGGCGGCCGATCCGGCCACGGCCGGGTCGGCCAGCACCGCGTCCGGCGCGACCTGCGGGCCCGCGTAGGGCTCGAAACCGCCGATGACCGCGTCGATGTCGGCCGCGATCCGGTCGGTGACCGCGCGGTTGCGGCGCACGGTCTGGATGAGCTGCGCGCGCAGGTCGCCGAGCCCCTCGCCGGTGCGAGCCGAGACCGGCAGCACCGGGGTGTCGGCCAGCCCCTCGGCGTCGAGCAGCCGGCGCAGGTCCTGCTCGCAGTCCCTGATCTGCTCGACCGGGAGCGTGTCGATCTGGTTGAGCACCACCGTGAACACCGACGCGTGGCCGGCCAGCGGGATCAGGTACCGGTTGTGGACGGCCGCGTCGGCGTACTTCTGCGGGTCGAGGACCCAGATCACCATGTCGGCCAGCTTGGCCAGCCGGTCCACCGCCGCCATCGACGCGGTCACCACCGAGTCGTGGTCCGGCAGGTCGAGCAGGATCAGGCCGTCGAGGTCGGACTCGCCGGAGTCGAGCACGCTGGCGCGAGCGTACCGGTGGCGGCGCTGCACGTTCAGCCAGTCGAGGAGCGGGGCGACCCCCTGCATCCCCCACACGCACGCGTGCACGTGCCTGGTGGTCGGCCTGGTCACCCCGGGCGGCGAGAAGGTCGCCCCCGACAGCGCGTTGAACAGCGTCGACTTCCCGCTGCCGGTGCCGCCCGCGAGCGCGATGACCGTGTGGTTGCCGGACAGCCGGAGCCGCTCGCCCGCCCGCTTGATCACGGCGTCGGCGTCATCGAGCAGCGTCGGGCCGAAGCCGGCCACGGCCTCGTCGTTCTGCCCCGGCGGCTGCGGCTGCTCCTCGCCCTGCCCCTGGCGGGCCCGGCCGATCCTGATCAGCTCGGCCAGCGCGCCGAGGCGCCGGGACAGGCTCTGCTCGGTCAGCCGCTGGCCGACCGAGGGGAATGATGATGTGGTCATCGCGCGGCCTCCAGCGAGTACTCGGCCTGGTAGAGACGGACGGCGGCGACCGCATCGACCGGGCCGGCCCCATCGATGATCTCGCCGAACCGCAGCAGCTCCTCGTCCAGCAGCAGCCCCACGTGCCTGGTCAGCTCGGCCCTGGCCCTGACCAGCAGCGCGGCCGACTCGCCGGGCCCGATGAGCGCGGCCAGCATCTCCCCCGGCGCGGTGTCGACCTCGTTCGCGCCGTCGGCCCCCTGCCCGGGCGCGCTTCGCCGGCTGGGCTCGCCGAGCAGCGCGACCAGCGTCAGAACGCTCAACGGGCCGGCCTCTCGGTTCGCCGTGAACGGCTGCGTGCCGCCTGCGGGCGACTGCGCCCCGACAGGGGACGATCGCTGCTGAATGAGACGATCCTGCCAGGTGCTGACGGCGCGGGAGACGCGCAGCGGGAGATCCGGCGACGAGCGGTCGAAGGCACCCTGCTTGAGCGGCTGCTGGGCGTCGGCGGCGGTCCCGAAGGCCGACTCGAACTCGCGCTTGGCGCGCTCGTCGCGGACCCGGTTCGCCTCGGCGGCGGCGATCAGGGTCGCGCCGCCCGGGTTGTCCCGCCAGACCCGCGCGACCTGCTCGGCCGCGCGGTCCGCGACCGAGACGACCAGCGACTGAAGCGCGGTCCGGAGCGCCGAGTCGAGCGCGGCGTAGCGGGCGGCGCCGGCGTCGGCGCGGGCCCGCCTGCCGCCGCGCCGGACCGGGGAGATGGCCCGTTTGCCGCGCAGCGCGGTGCCGAGGTCACCGCTGTCGGCGTAGTCCTGCCAGCGGGCCAGCACCTCGCCCGCCAGCAGGCGGCCGCCGCGGGTCCCCTCGTCGAACTCCGCCAGCGCGGCCGAGTAGGCGGTCTCGAGCTCCCGGCGCAGCCGGGTGCGGAGCACGACCTGCGCGTCGACGTGCGCGGCGAGCCTCGGCACCCGGGTCTTGAACGTGTCCAGCATCCCCGACATCGTCTGGCTGAGCACCGCCACCCGCCGGTCGGCCCGCTTGGCGGTGTCCTCCAGCCAGTCCCTGATCGGCTGGAAGATGTCGTCGGGGAGGTGGCCGTCGACCAGGCCGGTCTCCGGGATCACGAACCGGTTCTCGGCCTGGATGCCGTTGGCGTCGAGCATCGCGCTGAAGTGCGCGACCAGCTCGGTGCGGTGGCTCGGCGGCACCCGGGAGAGCACGACGCCGAGCGAGGCGCCCCGCTCGCGCGCGTGCTGCAGCAGCTCCCAGACCGGCGCGTCCGCGTAGCGGCTGGCGCTGGTCATGAACAGCCAGATGTCGGAGGCGTCGAGGAACTGGTAAGCGAAGTCGTAGTGCGCGCGCACCACCGAGTCGATGTCCGGGGTGTCGAGCAGCGCGATCCCCTTGGTCATCCCCTCGCTGGCGGCCAGCACCAGCAGCCCGTCGCGGCCCGGCCTGGCCAGGCCCTCCTGGCGGACCCGGGGCAGCGTGGGGAGGAACATGTTCTCCGCGAACCAGTGGATGTCGTCAGGGTGGCAGGCGAGGACGGGCGAGTTGGTGGTCGGCCGCCTGACCCCGGTCTGGCTCACCTGGGTGCCGACGATGCTGTTGACGAGGGTGGACTTGCCTGCCCCGGTCGATCCGACCAGGGCCACCAGCAGCGGCGCGGCGGACTCCCTGAGCCGGGGCAGCAGGTAGTCGTCGATCTGGCTGAGCAGCTTGACCCGCTCCAGGGAGACCTCATCGGCGCCGGGAATGTCAAACACCAGCGGAATGGCGGCGATCCGCTTCCTCAGGTTCAGCAGGGTCGCCTCGAGCAGCCGGGCGTCGACCCGGACTCGCGGCCGCTCCCAGTTCGCGGACATGCCCGGTTCATTCCCGGCCACCGGCAAAACAGCACCACGCATTGGCACTATTTCACCACCGTGCGCTTTGACCTCGATCTGCTCGTCGCGCTCGCCGTTTCCACTGGGCAGCGACGATTCTTCCGCCGCCGTGCCCTTACCTTCCATGGTCCCGCCTGCTTTTACGCTCGTCTAATTTAAGTCCGCCGCCAGTGGGGGTACCGGCGAAGGGGCGGCGCCGAGGCCATCGTGGTCCCGGTCGGCAAGCGCCCGCCCGAGCCCGGCGAGTTCTGCCGCGATAGTTACCACGTCGCCGATAACCACCACAGCGGGCGGCCTGACGCCTTCTTCCGCTAGTCGCCTCTCGACGTGTTCTAGCGTTGAGTAAATTGTGCGCTGCGTGGGCATAGTACCGTCCGCGATTACCGAAACCGGACAGTTCCGTGACCGTCCATGTTTGATAAGCGCCCGCGCCACCGGTCCGATCCTATCGAGCGCCATCAGAAGCACCAGCGTCCCGTCCGCCCCGGCCAGGGCGGGCCAGTCGACCGTCGAGCGCTCGTCGCCCGGGGGCACGTGGACCGAGATCACGTGGAAATCCTGGGCGGTGCCCCGGTGCGTCACCGGCAGCCCGGCCGAGGTCGGCACCCCGATCGCGCTGCTGACGCCGGGCACCACCGTCACCGGCACCCCGGCCCGCAGGCAGGCCAGCATCTCCTCGCCGCCCCGGCCGAAGACGAACGGGTCGCCGCCCTTGAGCCGGACCACGAACTTCCCGTCCCGCGCGTGCCCGATCAGCGCCTGGTTGATCTCGTCCTGGGACATCTGCCGCCGGTAGGGGACCTTGCCCGCGTCGATCACGGTCACGTCCGGCGCCAGCTCGGCCAGCAGCTCGCGCGGCCCCAGCCGGTCGGCGATCACCACGTCGGCCTCGGCCAGCAGCCGCCGCCCGCGGACGGTGATCAGGCCGGGGTCGCCCGGACCGCCGCCGACCAGCGCCACCCCGGCCGCGCGCCGTCGGTAGTGCCGGGCGGAGATCGTGCCCGACTGCAGCCCGGTCGTGATCGCGTCGCGGATCGCGGCGCTGCGGCGGGGGTCGCCGGTCAGCACGCCGACGCTGACGTCGCCGACCCGCCCGCCCGCGGGGGTCCACACGGAGGAGGCGGCCGCGTCGTCGGCCCGCACGCACCAGACCCGGTTCTGCTCCGCCTCGCCCGCGACCGCCGCGTTGACCGGCGACGGGCCCGCGCACGCGACGACCAGCCAGGCGCCCGCGCAGTCGCCGGCCCGGTACTCGCGGGGCTGCCAGTCGATCCGGCGCTGGGCGGCGAGCTCCTCCAGGGCGGGGGTGACGGCCGGCGAGATCAACATCACGTCGGCGCCCGCGGCGAGCAGCCTCGGCACCCGGCGGGCGGCGACCGCCCCGCCGCCGACGACGACGACCCGCCTGCCCTCCAGCCGCAGGCCGAGCAGATACGCTTCCCCGTGGCCGGGGCGGTTCCCGCCCCCTGTCTCCGCTGGCCCGGGGCCGTCTGCCTGCGCGGTCACGACTGTCGTCCTGTCACGCCGGCAGGGTACCTCGGACGGCCGACCCGGTCGTCCCCCGGTCGGCACCTTGCGCAGCGCATGGTTACCTTGATGTCACTAGAATCTTCGTGACTTCTTCAGCCCAACTGCGGATTGCCTAGAAGCTGGGTCCGTTTCGGGCGAATTGGTACGCGACGCTGGGGAAGTCACAGCATGCTGTAGCGCGAGGCCGATACACTTGGCGGGCGTTTGATCATCATGTCCCGTGCAGAGTCGCAGGCCACAGCCACAGGCCGTACCAGACGATCAGCGAGCTCTACCAGCCGGGCCGGGCCACCCCCGCCGGCGCACCTATTCATGCCGGAGGCAATCAGCGTGTTCTATTCCAATCCGGCCGACGCGGCGACCGATGCCGACGCGCTGCAGACCCTCGCCGCCGCCTACGGCGACCGGGTCAGCAAGCTCCCGCCGGTCGCGCTGGTAGTCGCCGCCTACAACGAGGAGGGCGGCGTCGGCCCGGTCGTGGAGGCGCTGCCGCGCACCCTGTGCGGGCTCGCGGCCGAGGTGATCGTGGTCGCCGACGGCTGCGCCGACGCCACCGCCAAGGAGGCCGACGCGGCGGGCGCGATCGTCGCCGACGTCCCGGTCAACCGGGGCCAGGGGGCCGCGCTGCGGCTCGGCTACCGGATCGCCCGCGAGGGCGGCGCGCAGTACATCATCACCACCGACGCCGACGGCCAGTACAACTCGGCCGAGATGCCGTCCCTGCTGCAGCCGATCATCGACGGTGAGGCCGACTTCGTGACCGGGTCGCGACGGCTGGGCAGCGAGGAGACCAAGGACCCGGTCCGCAAGGCCGGCGTGCGGTTCTTCGCCGGCCTGGTGACGCTGCTCACCGGCCAGAAGATCGGCGACACGACCTTCGGCATGCGGGCCATGCGGGCCGAGGTGACCGGGGCCGTCCAGCTCGAGCAGCCGCAGTACCAGGCCTCGGAGCTGCTGATCGGCGTCATCACCCACGGGTACAGGCTGCTCGAGGTGCCCGCCACCATCCACAAGCGCGCGGTCGGCGAGTCCAAGAAGGGCCAGAACCCGCTCTACAACCTGCACATCCCCGGGCTGAACAACATCTTCTACGGGAGCCGGTTCATGCGGGTCGTGCTCGGCACCTGGTGGCGCGAGAGCCGCCGCCGCAACCGCGGCAAGTAGCTCGGCTCGGGCGCAGCGGTGATCGTGTTCCGTTTGGGTCGCGTATTCGCGCCTGCGGGCATCAGCGTGTGCCGATGGGGGCAGCCCGCGACCTGAACGTCACACGATGACCCTTTGCTCAGTCGGATGTGGTGCGCGTTGTGCGGGTGAGGACGTTGTCGCCGATGCTCCGGGTGCCGTCGGCCGCCGAGGCTTGATGGGCGGGGCAGGCGGGGGTTATTTGAGCGCCGCCGCTGGCCGGCCGGAGCCGGGGAACATACGCGCAAGGCCTGGAACGGAGTCCGTTCCAGGCCTTGCGTTGGGGTGAAACCAGGGTCCGTTCGATAAGAAGATTTTGAATTTACGACTTGGCGTTTGAGGGCTTCGCGGCCGGGTCGGCGGCGGGCGTCACGATCACCGCGGGCGCGGCCGACGCGGGATTGGAGGCGCCGGCGGCGGTCACGTCGGCCGGGGACGGGGCGGTGCGGGTGCCCGGCGGCACCACGTCGGGGCCGGTGGCGGCCGCGCGGGCGGCGGTGGTGCGGTCGGCGAAGAGCACGTAGTGGAAGATGACGAACCGGAGCGCGAACGTCACCACGTTGGCCGCGAGGTACACGAGGTCGACGACGAGCACGTGCTTGACCCCGTGCAGGCCCATCCAGGACGCGAGGTGGTAGCCGAGCTTCGTCGCCAGCCAGAGGATCACCCAGACCATCGCCGAGATCACCCAGAACGGGATGGTCTCGCGGAGCACGTCCGGCCTGCCCTTGCGCTCCCAGGCCCAGCGGCTCAGGAAGTAGCTGACCACCGCGCCGCCGAACGTGCTGATGAGCGCCGTCGGCGTCGCTGTCATGTGGAAGACGCCATTGCAGACCGAGAGCAGGATCTCGCTGGTCGCCAGCGCCGCGGCCGCGACGCCGACAAAGCGGGTGAAACGAACGCCCACCTTGGTGCGTAGCTTCATCACGAGGCGGTTCTGAGCCAATGCCATCTGCTTCCCTTGGGCTGGGACCGGTGTTACTCCAGTAAACAGCACGAGAACCGCAGGCCCTCGACACCACCCCCGGAAGCGCCGTAGCAGGCACGTCTGCGAGGATGCTTCGGTCACGCGTACCTTTTTCACGTTACCTTGTACGGTCGCTCGCCGCCGCCCAGACCCGCCGACTCATGGGGACTCGCTTCGGAGCGTAACCTTGGCGGCATGAGAATCCTGGTGCTCGGCGGTGACGGCTACCTGGGCTGGCCGACGGCGCTTCACCTGTCGTCCTGCGGCCACGAGGTGGCGGTGGCCGACAACTTCGCGCGCCGCCACTACGACGACGAGCTCGGCGTCGAGTCGCTGGTGCCGATCGAGCCGCTGCGAGCCAGGATCGCCCTCTGGGAGTCGCTGACCGGCGCCTCCATCGGGTGCTACGTGGGCGACCTGTGCGACCCGGTCTTCACCTACGCGATGATCCGGTCGTTCCGGCCGGACGCCATCGTGCACTTCGCCGAGCAGCGGGCGGCGCCGTACTCGATGATCGACCGGTCGCACGCGCTCTACACCCAGTCGAACAACGTGCTCGGCACGCTGACGCTGCTGTACGCGATCGCCGAGATCGACCCGCGGATCCACCTGGTCAAGCTGGGCACGATGGGCGCCTACGGGACGCCCAACATCGACATCGAAGAGGGCTGGCTTGACCTCGAGCACAACGGGCGGACGGATCGCGTGCTGTTCCCGAAGCGGCCGGGGTCGTTCTATCACCTGTCGAAGGTGCATGACTCGCACAACATCGAGTTCGCCTGCCGGATCTGGGACCTGCGGGCGACCGACCTGAACCAGGGCGTCGTGTACGGGCAGGCGACGGCCGAGACGCTTTTGGATGATGGTCTTGCCACCCGGTTTGACTACGACTCCGTCTTCGGGACGGTGCTGAACCGGTTCGTGATCGAGGCGGTGATCGGGCACCCGCTGACCGTGTACGGGTCGGGCGGGCAGGTGCGCGGGCTGATCGACATCCGCGACACGGTGGCGTGCGTGCGGCTGGCGATCGAGAACCCGGCTCACGCGGGCGAGTACCGGGTGTTCAACCAGATGACCGAGTCGATGTCGGTCAGCGAGATCGCGTCGGCGGTGGCCGCCGCTTACCCAGGGCCGGTCACGGTCGAGAACCTCTCGAATCCCCGGGTTGAGGCGCCCGAGCATTACTGGAAGGTGAAGCACACGGCGCTGATCGATCTCGGGCTTGAGCCGCACCTGCTGTCGGACACGCTGATCGAGTCGCTGTTCTCGATCACCAAGCGGTACTCGCACCGGGTCCGGCCGGAGGCGCTGCGGCCGACGGTGGACTGGCGCAAGGCCGCGCCGGAGTAGTTCTGCGCTCACTTCGGGGTGTTCTGCGCTCACTTCGGGGTGACGGTGCTGCCGGGGCTGGCATGCCAGAGGGTGCGGGGCGGGGTCTTGAGGGTGCCGCCGGGGGCGCCGGTCTCGGCGTAGGGGGAGAGCGCGAAGCCGTTGGCGAACACCAGCGGGCGGGCGGGCGCGTTGTCCCGGTCCCGCGACCGGTTGGCGCTGTCTTGCGACGGGTCGGCGCTGGCGGGGTCGGTGGGGGTTATGAGGTTCTTGGGGGCGGTGGTTGCGGGGGCCGGGCCTGCCTGGCCTGCCGGGCCTGCCTGGCCTGCCTGGAGGTCCTGGCCGGTGGCCAGCGCGGCGCGGACGGCCGCCAGGCCGCCCACCAGGCGGATCTCCTCCAGCGCGGGGATGTCCCAGCACTCGGTCGCGTTGACGGTGACGGCCATCGGGCCCGCGCCGGCCCGGCGGACCCGGCCGCGGACCAGCAGCAGCCACGAGCCGAAGAGCCTGGCCGCGCACCGGTCCTGCACCGACTCGAAGAACGCGAGGTCGACGAGGCCGACCGCGTCGTCGAGGGACGCGAAGATGATCCGCTGGCCGGAGCGGACGGCCGGGGTCTGCGTCGCCACCTTCGCGCCCGCCACCAGGATCGTCTCACCGTTCCTGCACCGGTCCAGGTCGGCCGAGCGGACCACGTCCAGCCCGGCCAGCAGGTCGGCGTAGAAGTCGATCACGTGCTGGCTGACGTCGAAGCCGAGGATCTCAAGCTCGGCCTCCACCCGTTCGGCGAGATCGAGCTCGCGCAGTTCGCCCGCGGGGACGAGGCCGGCCATGCCGTCGGCGGTGTCGGCGCTGACGAACAGGTCGAGGGCCAGGGACGTTCCCTGGCGGGCGGGCGCGGTCTGCCTGGCCAGCACGCCGACCCGGGCGAGCAGGTCCCGGCGGGTCGGCGTGGGACGGGCGAGGTCGACGGGGTGTGAGGGGGGCACGGGGTCTGCAAGGGTCGCGGGGGTCGCGGGGTGCGAAGGGGGCGCGGGGGGGTAGAGGGAGTCGAAGGCGCCGATGAGGGCCAGCCGCTCTACGACCGGGCGGGAGACCCTGGCGCGGTCCCAGAAGTCGCGCAGGCTTGCATAGGGCTGGCCGGAGACGATGCGCTCCACCTCGGCGTCGCTGATGCCCCTGACCTCGCGCAGCGAGCAGCGGATGGCCGGGGGCGCGCCGCCGGCGGCCGCCCGGTGATCGTCGCGACGCCCGGGGAGGCGGATGGCCCAGCGGGCCGGCCTGCGGTCATCGGGAGCGGGGCCGTCGGCTGGCGTCTTCTCCGTCTTCCATTCGCCGGACGAGGCGTTGACGTCCACCGGGAGGACCTGGACGCCGGACAGCCGGGCGTCGCCGATGATCACGCGCTTGGGGTACATGCCGGGGTCGTGGGTGAGCACGCCGGCGTAGAACGCGGCCGGGTGATGGCGCTTGAGCCAGGCCGACTGGTAGACCGGGATCGCGAACGCGGCCGCGTGCGCCTTGCAGAAGCCGAACCCGCCGAACGCCGCGACCACCTCCCAGACCCGCTCGATCGTCTCCGGGTCGAAGCCCCTGATGTCGGCCTTGGCCCGGAACCAGGGGGCGGTCCGCTCCGGGCCGCCGGGCGCGGACAGATGGCGACGGACCAGGTCCGCCTCGGCCAGGCCGCACCCGGTCAGCACGTCGATGATCCGCAGCACCTGCTCGTGGAAGACCACCACTCCCCCGGTCTCCTGCAGCGCCTCGCGCAGCTTGTCGTCCGGGTAGCGCGGCTCAGCCAGGCCGTGCCGGGCGCGCAGGAACGGCGTGATCATGTCGGAGTTGACCGGGCCGGGCCGGAACAGCGAGATGTCCACGATCAGGTCGGCTATGTCGCGCGGCGCCATCTTCTTCACCAGCTCGCGCTGGCCGGGCGACTCGATCTGGAAGCAGCCGAGCGTGTCCGACCGGCCGATCATCGCGTAGGTGGCCTCGTCGTCGCGCGGCATCGCGTCGATGTCGATCTTCTCGGCCGTGGTCCGCTCGATCTCGGCCAGCGTGTGCGCCATCGCCGACTGCATGCGGACGCCGAGCACGTCGAGCTTGATCACGCCCGCGATCTCGGCGTCGTCCTTGTCGAGGTGGCTGAGCGGGAACCCCTCGGCGCTGGCCTGCACCGCCGTCCGGTCGAGCAGGGTCCGGTCGGAGAGCAGCACCCCGCACGGGTGCATCGCGACATGGCGCGGCAGGCCGTCCAGCTGCTCCGCTATGTTGAATATCGTCGTTAGCTGTTCGGTGTTGACACGGGAGCGGCGGAGCTCCGGCAGCTCGGTGAGCGCGGCCGTGATGTGCTTCGCGCGGATGTGCGGGAAGGCCTTGGCGATCGCGCCGATCTCGTCGGGGGGAAGCGACATCGCGGCGGCGACGTCCCTGATCGCGCTGCGCGCCCGGTAGGTCTCCATCATGCTGACGCAGGCGGTGCGCTCCGCCCCGTACGCGTCGAAGATGATCCGGTACGCGTCCAGCCGGCGGGCGGACTCGACGTCCAGGTCGATGTCGGGGAGCGTGGCCCGCACCGGGGTGAGGAACCGCTCCATCAGCAGATCGTGCTCGAGCGGGTCGATGGCGCTGATCCCGAGCAGGTGGTTGACGAAGCTGCCCGCGCCCGAGCCGCGGATCGCGCAGCGGATGCCGGCCGCGCGGACGCGGTCGGCCACGTCCGCCACCGTGAGGAAGTACGGGGCCATGCCGGTCGCGCCGATGATGGCCATCTCGTGCTCAAGCCGGTCGCGGGCGTTCCTGGCCGCGCGCGGCCGGCTGATGCCCGGCCGGGCGGACGGGTGCGCGGTTCGATAGCGGCCGTCCAGGATCGCGTGCTCGCAGCGGGCGCGGAGCATCCGCTGCTGCTCGCCGACGGGCCCTTGCGTCTCGGGCAGATGGTGGGCGCCGACGCCGAGGTCGGCGGCCGGGTCCAGGGCGCACCTGCGGGCCAGCTCGGCGGTGTCGGCGAGCAGCCGGGCGGCGGCCCGCGCGTCCGGCGACCGGCCGCCGGACCCGGTCGTCGCCGCGGCGACGCGGTCGGCCACCCGGGCCATGTCGGCCGGCCCGGCCAGGTACGCCCGGCCGTTGTGGGGGACGAGCCGGGGCGAGCCGAGCGGGACCAGGTTGCGCGCGGCGTCGAGCACCTGGGCGGCCGGGCTGTCGGCCGGGTCCAGGTACCTGACCGCGTTGGCGAGCACGGCCGTGGTCCCGGTGTCGCGCGCGAGCTCGGCCAGCCGGACGGCGTTGACGGTGGACTTGTGCTCCAGGTGATCCACGATCTCGACGACGGCCTCGCAGCCCAGCGAGCGCCACCGGGCCAGCAGCCGCCGGGCCTGGTCGGGGCGGCGGGCGGCGACCGCCCGGCCGACGTCGCTGGCCGGCCCGAGGAGCACGATCAGCCCGGCCGCGTGCTCGGCGACGAGCTCGGGGGTGACCGCGGGCACGTCGTCGTCGGCCGCGCGGGCGGCCCGGCCGCGCCCGTCCGCCTGCGGCGCGCGGGCCTCGGGCGCCCCGCGGATCTCGCGGGCCGCCTCGGCCCCCGACGCGGCGTGCGCGGCCGAGACCAGGCGGCAGAGCGACCCCCAGCCCTGGCGGCCGACCGCGAGCAGCGTCAGCCGGCCCGCCCGGGGCATCTCGCCCGCCCGGGGCATCTCGCCCGCCAGCAGCGGCATCTCGCCCGCCAGCAGCGGCAGGTCGACGCCGAGCAGGGGCTTGATGCCGGCCTCGGCGCACGCCTTGACGTGCTTGAACGCGCCGTAGAGGCCGTCGCGGTCGGTCAGCGCGAGCGCGGGCATGCCGAGGTCGGCCGCCCGGGCGGCCAGCGCCCGCGGGGTCGCGGTGCCGTAGCGCAGCGAGTACGAGGACGCGACGTGCAGGTGCGTGAACTCTTCGGTGCGAGCCCCGAGCGTCATCAGTCCTCGACCCGGCGCAGCGTCCAGACCTCGGCCGCGACATCCCGGCGCAGCTCGTAGATGCCGGCCGGCTGTCCCTGGCCCGCCGACGCCTCGACCCGCCAGTACTCAAGCTCGGGCCGGGCCGGGACCGGATTGGACTCCCGCCACCAGTCGCGGTTGACCAGCCAGTACTCCTGAACCGCGTGCACCGCGTAGCGCCGCCGCCGCCACCCGAACCAGGCCGGCAGGCCGTCCTCCCCCGTCTGAACCTCGACCGGTTCTCCGTACAACCGAGCCATGTCCTGCCCTGCACTTCCCGCACGCCAAGCCACCAGCACCGCGCGGCGTGGCTCGCGCGGGCCGGCCCGCCCGGGGGAAGACAGGCGAAACCAACGTTCGCCCGACCCGACGAACCCAACAGCATGATCGAATATAGATTCACTCGAACATGTAGTCAAATCACTGGCAACGCCTGCAACTTCATGCTCAGCATGACATCGAAAGCCAGGGGCGGATGAGCCTTATGTGACGGGCGCGCGGGCAGCTCGGAGGCGTCGGGTCTGTCGGCTACGCCATCGACCCCAAACGCGACCTGTCGGCTACGCCAGCGACCGCGCCTATTGGTGTCGCTGGCGTAGGCGACAGGATCTCGGGCCGGTGGCGAGCCTGTCGATGGCGTAGGCGACAGGGACTCGGGCCGGTGGATGGTGGAGGCGCTCGCCTGCGCTCGGCGCGGCGGGGCGGACGGGGGACGGGGGACGGGGGACGGGCGGTGGGGTTACTCGATCCAGCCGGGGATGGGGTAGGCGGACAGGAGGTCGCTGATCTCGCCCGCGATGCGGGCCAGGGGGGCCTCGTCGTCCTTGGCGGCGGCCGTGATCGCCTCGTCCATCCAGGCCGCCAGCTGCGGCATGTGCTCCTCGGTCAGGCCCCTGGTGGTGATGGCGGGGGTGCCGAGGCGGATGCCGGACGGGTCGAACGGGCGGCGGGTGTCGTACGGGACCGCGTTGAAGTTGAGCTCGATGCCGGCCTTGTCGAGGGCCTTCGCGGCCGGCTTGCCGCCGACCCCCTTGGAGGTGAGGTCGACCAGCAGCAGGTGGTTGTCGGTGCCGCCGGACACCAGGTCGTAACCGCGAGCCGACAGCGCCGACGCGAGCGCGGCCGCGTTCGCCACCACCTGCGCGGCGTAGCGGCGGAACGACGGCTGGGCCGCCTCGTGCAGCGCCACCGCGATGGCGGCCGTCGTGTGGTTGTGCGGCCCGCCCTGCAGGCCGGGGAAGACGGCCTTGTCGACCGCGGTCGCGTGGGCGGCGTCGGTCATGATCATCGCGCCGCGCGGGCCCCGCAGCGTCTTGTGGGTGGTGGTGGTGATCACCGGGGCGAAGCCGACCGGCGACGGGTGCGCCCCGCCCGCGACCAGGCCCGCGATGTGCGCGATGTCGGCCACCAGGACCGCGTCGACCTCGGCCGCGATCGCGGCGAAGGCGGGGAAGTCGACCGTTCGCGGCAGCGCGGTGCCGCCGCAGAAGATGATCTTGGGCCGCTCGCGGAGCGCCAGGTCGCGCACCTCGTCGAAGTCGATCCGGCCGGTGTCGCGGCGCACCCCGTACTGCACCGAGTTGAACCACTTGCCGCCGACCGCGACGCCCGCCCCGTGCGTCAGGTGGCCGCCCATCGCCAGCGCGAGTCCCATGACGGTATCGCCGGGCGAGGCGAACGCCAGGTAGACGGCCAGGTTGGCGGGCGACCCCGAGTACGGCTGCACGTTCGCGTGCTCCACCCCGAACAGCGCCTGCGCCCGTGACACCGCGATCGACTCGATCGGGTCGATGAACTGCTGGCCCTCGTAGTACCGCTTGCCCGGGTAGCCCTCGGAGTACTTGTTGGTCAGCAGCGTGCCTGAGGCCTCGAGCACGGCCGCCGACACGTAGTTCTCCGACGCGATCAGCCGGAACTTGTCCTGCTGGCGGCGGGCCTCGTCGTGGATCAGCCCGGCGATCTCGGGGTCTTCCGCGTCGATCTGCGGGATGGGCGGCTGGTGCATAGTGAACGACCTCCTCGTCGGGGGCAAGGCTATCAACCGGCGAAGGCGCGAAGCCGGGAGCGGCGAGGTGGAACCCGGGACCGTTCGATACCTTCGGTTTTGTTCCCCAGGCCGCGACGGACAGGACACCGCCATGAGCACCACCATCATCCTCGACTGCGACCCCGGCATCGACGACGCGCTCGCGATCGCCTTCGCGGCCGGGTCGCCCGAGATCGAGCTGGCCGGCCTCACGACCGTGGCCGGCAACGTCGAGCTGGCCAAGACCACCGCCAACGCGCTCGCGGTGGCGTCGTTCGTCGGCCTCGGCTCGGTGCCGGTCACGGCCGGGTGCGGCACCCCGCTGCTGCGCCCGGCGCTGCACGCCGGGCACGTGCACGGCGAGAGCGGCCTGGGCGGCGCGGTGCTGCCGACGCCGGCCCGGTCGGCCGAGGCCGGGCACGCGATTGACTTCATCATCGAGTCGGCCGCCGCCGCGCCGGGCGAGATCACGCTGGTCGCGACCGGCCCGCTGACCAACATCGGGCTGGCGCTGCGACGCGAGCCCGCTCTGGCGTCGTGGGTGAAGGACTTCGTGATCATGGGCGGCTCGGCCTCGCGCGGCAACGTGACCCCGGCGGCCGAGTTCAACATCTGGGCGGACCCCGAGGCGGCGGCGATCGTGTTCGGCGCGCAGTGGCCGAACGGCGTGCGGATGATCGGGCTCGACGCCACGCTGCTGGCGCGGGCGACGGCCGCCGTCCAGGACCGGATGCGGACGCTCGGCGAGCTCGGCTCGACGCTGCTGCTGCCGGCCCTCGCGCAGTACCGCGACTCGGTCGCGGGGGCCGACGAGCCGGCCGTGCACGACGTCTGCGCGATCGTCTCCATCGCCGACCCTTCGGTCTTCACCTACACGCCCGCCCAGGTGCAGGTGGAGACGCACGGCAACCTGACCGCGGGGATGACCGTCACCGACTTCACAAAATCGAACATCCCGAACGCCCGCGTGGCCACCGGCATCGCGGCCGATCGCTTCTGGGACGTCACGCTCGACGCCTACCACGCGGTCGCCTCGCGGATCGGGTAGGCGGCGCCCGGCCGGCGCCGCCGCGGCCGCTTTCGCCGGCCGGAGAAGTTAAGATCCAGCCTTGTAAGAACCGGGATCGGTTCCGAAGAAGGAACTCGGATTAAATTTCTTTTCCAGCTCGACGGACCGAGACGGTTCTCCGGCTCCCGTCGATTTCCACGGCCTTCTCCGCCTGCCGGGCGAAGGGGCCGGAGTCGTATTGCACGTGCCACAAGTGACTAATGCGCCAGTTCTGGTGGCGGCGGCCAGCGTGCCCGGCTCGGCCATCGCGATTGTCGTCTCGTATTCCTGGACGGCCTGCTCGCCGACCTCGACGAGGTCGCAGTAGCCCCACTGCTGGACGGCGGTGTCGGGCGCGCGCAGCCAGGCGGTGCCGGCCCGGCACCAGAGGGTCAGGCCGCTGGCGATCGAGAGCACGGCCATGTCGGCGCCCGGGTCGTCGGCCCGCACCAGCTTGCCCGCGAAGCCCCGGGTGCCGAGGTCCTTCTCCAGCTCGGTCATCGCCTCGCCGGCGGTGGCGGGATCCCCGCGGCCGGCCGGCTGCCCGGCGTCGCGCTCGGCCACGGGCGCCGGAAGCGCGAACCAGACGGCCTTGCCGTGCAGGGCCGCGCCGGTCAGCCGGGCCCGGGACAGGTGATGGCCCCAGCGCCCCGCTGACAGCTCGCGCACGACCTCGAGCCCGCGCCCGCTCATCGCGTCGGCCGGGGCGCGGGAGACGGTGCGGCCGGGCACGTTGCCGCGCACCCAGCCGGGAAGCGTGTCGAACACCTTGCACACCAGCTCCGCGCGGGGGCCGGCGCCCCGCAGGTACAGCCAGAGCTCGGGGTTGGCCGGCGGGGGCCGCCGCTGCCGCACGTGCAGCGTGTTGGCGGCCAGCTCGCTGACCATCGTCACGCCGTCATCGATGGCCTCGGGCTCAAGAGCAAGCCCGCTTGCCACCTGACGGAACAGGCGGCGGGCAACGCCCGCGCAGGTTGGGTCCCCCGGGAGTGCCCACGCGCCACACGCGCGAGACTGCACCATCCGCAACCCGTCATTCATATCGGTGCCTCCGGCCTAAGCCGCCGTCGTGCCGTCAGAGCCCCGTCTTGCCTGCTTCCGGGTCCCCATTTCCGGTCTGATTCCGAATCTGTGAAGCACAGGTTCTGAGTCATGTGCGTCACTTCACAGTACTCTGCGTGCCAGTGATAAGGAAGCAGAACCGCCGCCAGCGGGACGGCACCAACGGATCAAAATGGCTTTAATCGGGGCAATTATTGTCAGCCAAAAAGCCGAGCCGTACAATTACCTACGGCTTCTAATGCATACCTACGCTGGTCGCCGGTGGCCATTTACTAGGGACATTACCTCCCTAATTATGCGAAACCGCCCTGGGCGCGCGGCCTGCGCCCAACCCGGCCGATCGCCCATCGACACCGATTGTATTCCATTATTTGAGGGATTCACATAGATAACACGACCGTGCAATTGCGTCACACGCACCTGATTGCTCGTTTGGTCTGGCCGCCGCGGACCCGGCCAGGGTAGATTCGCACGTGGCGCCGGGAACCGCGATGATGCGGCGAGCAGCCGCCAGGGCTCATGAGACAGGGCTCACAGAAACACGAGGGTCCCCTGGGATGCACCCCAGGGGACCCTCGTGCCGTGCGTCACGACACCTCAGCTAGAAGCTAGATGTCGTAGCGCCCCCCCTGCACGTCTACCAGAAAAGCGGTGAAGGCGGACCGGTTGATGACGTGAGCGCCGCCCTCCGGGCGCTTGCTGTCACGGACCGCGGTAATGCCGGGCAGGTTGGCGGCCACCTCAACGCAGCCGCCGTTGTGCGCGCTGAGCGCGGCCTTTCGCCAAATAGCCTGAGACAGGTCGATCACTTGTAGTTACTCCATTCTCTTGGCGAGTTTTTCGAGGTACACCGTGGTGTCCTCGGGTTCGAGCGCCGCATCGCACGCGCGCTCGAACGACTGGATGTAACCATTGACGGCAACCGGCGCGCTTACCTCTTCGATGGAGTAGTCGGTCTCCATGAACACCAGCGACGGCTCGGCGTCGGGGAAGTCGAAGATGTTGACCATCGAGAAAAGGCCGGTCGGCGGGCCGTCGTCGAATCGCTGGATGCGCAGCTCGACGTTGCGCCGCTTGCTCGTCTGGGCCAGGTGCTCGATCTGCTCCCTGCGGTCGCCGTGCATGCCCCACCGGTAGAGCAGCGACGCCTCGGTGATCACCACCGACAGGTGCGGGGCGGTCCCGTCGGCCCGGTCGAGGATCTCCTGCCTGCGCAGACGCGCCTGGACCGCCTTGCGCCGGTAGGCCGGCGGACGCGGCCCGGTCTTGAACGAGGCCTCCATGTAGGCGGGCGTCTGGAGCAGCCCGGGCAGCAGGAGCGGCATGAAAACCCGGATGGCGGTCGCGTCGTTCTCGTAGCCGGCGAACTCGTTGTCGAAGATCTCGCCGTACTCGCGCCACCACGGGCGGACCCGGCAGCGCACCGCGAGCTCCTCGATCTCCTCCCGCTCCGCGCCCTCGATCTCGTAGATACGCACGAGATCGCGGATATCGCTCATCTCGGGCCGCTTCCACTGGTTGGCCTCGAACCGGCCGACCTTGCCGCGTCCCCAGTTCAGGATGTCGCAGACATGGTTCGCGGTGTAGCCCGACGCGCCTCTCAACTCGGCCAGCCGACGGGATAGACGTCGCTTCGCGACAGTCGCGCCGTACGCATCATCGCTCATCGATATCTCCCTCCGTCCTCGCCGAATCGCCGCTAGATAGGTGGCATCTCAGGTTTTGTCGGTATTTCGCACGGGCGAACCGCTAACAACACACAGACTGCACCTGTGGATGCAGTCATGAGTATAGCCACATTGCGATTCACAAATCAAGGCTTTTCAGATGCGATGTCGCAGGTTTTGTCGACGCTTAGCGGAACGAAACGGCAGGCCGATGAGATCGGGCCGACAACGGAACGGCCCGCCGACGAGATGTCCTCGGCAGGTCGGTCCATTAGGGAAATATCGCTACGAATCGGACTCGCCAACGTTCGTGGCGTCGTCGAACTCGCCGTTCCGCACGCCGTCGAGAAAGCAGTCCCATTCATTCCGGTCGAACACGAGAACCCGGCCGGCCTCGTCGCCCGCCACCCGCATCAGCACCCAGTCGCCCCGGGTCCACTGCGCGCTGAGCGGGAAGGCGATTTCGATCGACCCGTCGCCTTCGCCGGACCGCTGCCAGGCCACGCGGGCCAGGTCGATGCCGAGCTCGTCCGGTGTCGGCTTGCCCTCGGCGCCCGCAGCCGCTTCGACTTCCATGCTTATAGTGTCCGCCGCGACGTTCATCATGGGACCCTCGCCACCGCGCAGTAGAGCCAGCGAGACCCGTCGCTGTCGGCCAGCTGCACGTCCTCGGCGCCCCAGAGGCCGCTGTAGGTAAGCGACGGCGCGCCGCCCTGGTACGGGGCGACGATCTCGAGCCCGTCGAAGAACCGCGCTATCGCGCTCTTCGAGCGGAAGTGCATCTGCTCGGTTGCCTGGTCGAACACCCGGCGGAACCCGTCGACCGCCAGCGGCGGCTTGGCGTCGTCGGTGATATGCGAGAGCGACAGGTAGCTGCCCGGGCCGACCGCCTGCACGTAGCGCGAGACCAGGCTCCACGGATCGGATCCGTCGGAGACGAACATCAGCACGGCTGTCATCAGCAGGCCGGTCGGCTCCCCGGAGTCAAGGAGCGCGCGCACGCTCGGGTGGCTGAGGATCGCCTCCGGCTCGCGCAGGTCGGCGCAGATCACGCTGACCGAGCCCTCGGCGAGGATCTTCTGGCTGTAGAGCTCGACCATCGGGTCGTTGTCAACGTAGACCACGCGCGCATCCGGGTGGATCTTCTTGACCACCTCGTGCGTGTTCCCGATGGTGGGCAGCCCGGACCCGATGTCGATGAACTGCTTCACCCCCTGCCGGGCGATCCAGGCAGCGGCCCGCTGGTGGAACCCCCGGTTCGACCAGGCGCAGTCCTTGATCTCAGGGACCGCGTTCAGGATGCGCTTGGCCGCTTCCTCGTCAACGTCGAAATGGCTGTTACCACGCAGCATGTAATCGTAGATCCGCGCCGGGGAGGGCTTGGTCGTGTCCAGGCCCTCCGGAAGGCGCAGGGCCTTGGTCATCAAGGGCCTCCGGGGGTCGTCTGGTGCGGCTCGCAGCCAGTTTTACACGCAGAGCAACTCCCCTGGAATGAATCGGCACGAAGATCGGCAGTTGTACCTAGCGCGCCTTAACCCACCTAGTTGCGATCCTGGGTTGGCCCACGCCCCCGCCATAACGTTCTTGATGCTAGTGAAAAATCAAAGCCATTCATAGCGAACGGTCCCGTGCTCCGCCTCCACCGCGCGTAAATTGGCCTCATAGGATGGCCTGCCCGTACCCCTCCGGGCGCCCCTCCCCCGGTCAGCGCGGCCGTTCTGCGGGCCGAAGCTGCACCGGCAAATCGAACATATCGACCGCCGGGACGCGCACTTCCTCCCTGGATCGGCGGGCCCGGGGAGCGGTGGCGACGCGTGTGATTTTCATGCACAAGCGCACATGAATCCACAAGAACAAGCAGGGGAGTCCGGATGTCCCGACGGGGCGGGTATCAGGCAGGCAGGGCGGCGCTCGGGGTGCTCGCCGTCATCGGCGTGGTCGTGGCCGCGGCGACGATCGGCGTCGCCGAAACTGGGGGGACCGCGCTGCCCGCGGGCGCGAGCGTGGCCGGCGCGGGCGTGGCCGGCGTGGGCGGCGTGGGCGTGGCCGGCCCTGCGGCGGCGGTCACCGAGCAGGTGAGCGGGGCGGCGCAGCGACAGACGGTGGACCACTGGACGCGGCAGCGGATGCGCGTCGCGACGGCGGCCTCGCTCCCCCGGAGCCTGATCCGCACCGCGGTGTCCGCCGTGTCCGCCGTGTCCGCCGTGCCCTCGGTGGCGCGGACGCCGGCGCGACCTGGGCGGCCGGGGCTGAGGCGGGCCGGTTCGCAGATCACCGCGCCGAAGGGGATCCCGACGGCGGCGCCGTTCTCTGGATCGCCGACGACCGGGGTGTTGTTCTACACCACGGGCGGCAAGGGCCACTTCTGCACCGCCTCGGTGGTGGACTCGACGGCGGACGACCTGGCGCTCACGGCGGCGCACTGCGTGTACTCGAAGGGGTTCGCGGCCAACATCGAGTACGTGCCCGGCTACCACGACGGAAAACAGCCGTACGGGGCGTGGCCGGTCCGGGCCATCACGGTCGCGAGCGGCTGGAAGCTCTCGCACGAACCCGACCTAGACTTCGCCTTCCTCGCCCTCGCCTCGCTCGGCGGCCGGCCGATCCAGGCCAGGACCGGCGGCCTCACCATCGGGTTCACCCGCTGGTACAGCGAGAAGATCGAGGCCGTCGGCCACAACGACAGCGGCGCCGCGCCGACCAGGTGCGCGACCAGGAGCTTCAGGTTCCGGACCGGGCAGATGGAGTTCTACTGCCACGGGTTCTGGACCGGCACCAGCGGCGGGCCGTGGATCATCGGCTACGACGCCAAGAGCGGAACCGGCACCGTGTTCGGCGTGATCGGCGGCTACCAGCTCGGCGGCGCCTACGAGTGGGCCTCGTACAGCGCGTACTTCGGGCCCGCCGCGAAGCTTCTGTACGAGCAGGTCGAGCGGGCGGCGACGCCGCACCCGACGCCTTCTCAGTCCCCGACGGCTGGGCCGACCTCGGCGTCGCCCACGGCCAGGATGTCGCCGACGCCGACCGCGACCGGGCCGGACACCGCGTACCCGACACCGGCCGCGCCGGCCCCACCGGGCACGCCAACACGACCGGGCACCACCACATCGGCGGCCGCGTCACCGTCGTCGCCGACCGGCCCGGTCAGCAGCGCCTACCGGGCTCCGATGCCGCCCGGTTAGGCCGGCGCAGCCCTACCCGGGGCGAAGCCGGGCCTGTCAGCTACGCCATCGACCCCAAACGCGACCTGTCGGCTACGCCAGCGACACTGATAGAGGCGGTCGATGGCGTAGGTGACAGGAGGCGGATCCTGTCGGTGGCGTAGGCGACAGGGGGGTGGACCCCTGTCGGTGGCGTAGGCGACAGCGGTTAGAGGACCTTGGTGCCGTACATCTCGCCTAGCGGGTCTGCCAGGAGCTCCAGCCGGACGCCGTCCGGGTCCTTGAAGTAGATCGAGGTGCCGCTGGCCTCGGTGAACGGGACTCCGGCGGCGGCCAGCTTGGACCTGAGGTAGGACCACTTCTCCGGGGTGACGGAGATGGCGATGTGGTTGATGTTGCCGAGCGTCTCCAGGTACGGGCCCAGGTCGAGGCCGGGGAAGTCGAAGAACGCGAGCAGGTTGCCGTTGCCCACGTCGAAGAAGAAGTGGGTCGACCCCTTGTAGTCCCGGTTGCCGAACAGCTCGGTCAGCGGGAACTCCAGGATGCCCTGGTAGAACTTGATCGTCTGCTCGACATCGGAGCAGATCAGGGCCGCGTGGTGAATGCCGCGGGCGGAGGTCGCGGGCCGGTCCGGGGTGATGTACGCGGCCTCGAGGCGAGCGCGCTCAGCCTTGATCGCGTCCAGGTCAATCTCGGTCATTGGCGTGCCTCCAGGTCTGGTTGAGGATGGTTAGAGAACGCGGAGCTCGACGCTGATGTTGCCTCTGGTCGCCCGCGAGTAGGGGCACACCAGGTGAGCCGCCTCGGCGAACTCGCGTACCTTCTCCCGCTCCAACCCCGGGACGTGGATGACCAGCGTCACGATCAGCCCGAAGGCGTCGCCGTCGGGGCCGATGCCGACCTGCGCGGTCACCGTGGAGTCGCCCAGCGAGGCGTGCTCGCGGCCCGCGACCAGGCGCAGCGCGCTATGGAAGCAGGCGGCGTAGCCGGCCGCGAACAGCTGCTCGGGGTTGGAGCCGGCCCCGGTGCCGCCCATCTCCGGGGGAAACGCCAGGTCCAGATCGATCTTCTGATCGGAGGAGGCCACGTGGCCGTTGCGGCCATCGCCGGTTGAGGTCGCCTCGGCGGTGTAGAGAACCTTGTCGGGCATACCTGCGAGACTATCGCGGCGCGCCCGCCCCGGCACGGGGCTCGAGAGCGCCCGCGGCGGCCGTAATCGTAAGCGGGCGTAGGGGTTCGGCCACGTTCGGTATGCTGAACAGGTTCTTCTTCTCGCGGACTGCGACCTGCGTGTAGCCGTTGCGTGACCTTCGCCATGCACAATGGTCAGCGAGCGCCCGTAGCTCAGTCGGATAGAGCGGCTGCCTTCTAAGCAGCGGGTCGCGGGTTCGAATCCTGCCGGGCGCAC
>DATCGA010000382.1:0-40682 GCA_036509215.1 Trebonia sp. | reverse complement strand
AAGGACGGGAGCACGTGCGACCGGCCGTGTCCCCGCGAACCGTGGGCGTGCCGCCACCGGTCGTCGGCCGGCAGCAGGTCGCGCAGCGCGGCCAGCAGGTCGTCGTCGCTGCCGGCGCCCAGCTCGATCAGCGCGACGCCCGCGGTCGCGTGCGGCACGAACACGTGCAGCAGACCGTCTCCGTTGCCGTCGCCGTCGCTGGAGGCGTCACGGGCGAACTGGGCGCATTCGCCGGTGATGTCGTGAACGGTTTCCCGCCCGCCGGTGCGCACGCGGATGATCTCGCTCTTCATGGTTCGCGATCATAGGCGGACGGCGTCGCCGCCTGGCTGAGGGGCTGGCGGGCTCTGGGGTTTAATACGTGACGCCCGGGAACTGGGCACGCGCGCGCTCGAGCTGGTCGGTCCACTCCGGGGGCCAGCCGAAGGCACGGGCGGCCTGGCTGCTCAGGTCGGCGCCGGCCGCGGCGCTGGTGAAGTGGATGTACTCGCCCCAGTTCATCCGCCGCGTGTAGGTCCCGTCCTCGGATCGCGGGAAGTGCTTGGCCAGCTGTCCAAAGAACCCGGCCATGACCGCGGCCTGCCCGCACTCATGCCAGAGCGGGTAGAACCAGTCGCGGAACCAGCGAGTGCCCGGCCGGGGGAAATCGTCGGCGTTGCCGGTGAAGCGGCGGTGCACCTGCTTGGCGTCTCGGTGCATGCCCAGCCCGGTGTACAGGTCGTAGATGTAGAACTCGGCCCATTTGCTGTCGCCCCAGATCTCGTAGGCCGGGGAGCCGTGGAGGCCGTTGTTGGCGCTCTCGACCGAGTGCCCGATCTCATGGGCGGGCAGCTCACGGGCGAGGTACTCGCTGTCGCGCCAGCTGTCCAGGCCGCAGTCGCTAACATTGTGATGGTCGTGAACGGGGCTGACGTAGTAGCCGGCATGGCCGCCGCCGTGCCGCCCGGCATGATGAATGGAGTAAATGCGCGGGTCAGGCCCGAACGCGTGCCCGTAGGTGGCCTTGGAGTACCGCCAGACCTGGCCGATGTACTGCGGCAGCCATCTGACCTGGCGGCGGCGGACGTCGGGATCCAGGTAGATCGCGCAGTCGTCATCGCTGTGGTAGAGCTCCAGCAGCTGACGGTGGTCGAACCAGTGCTCCTGCCAGCTCGCTGGCGGGGCCGGTGGTCGCGCTCGTTCTGGCTCCACCTGAGCCCTCCCGTCGAGGCGTCGCGATGTCACGCTGGCTGGCCGCAGTACGAGATGTCCCGGCCTGCTTCCATCCTCTCCGCGATCCTCGCTTTCCATGCGGGGTAGTCCTCTTCGGATGGCGGCGGCTGCGAGGCGAACTGGAAGAAGCACTCGTAAAAGTAGGGGGCGTCGGGCGAATCGGCTGCCTCTCGCAGGGTGGCGCACAGCCGCGCGCTGACCGGGGCGCCGCCCAGCGAGCATGACCGGGAGCTGCGCAAGACGAGATCGCACACGGGCCCGGGATCGATCTTGTCCTGGATACGGCCCCAGGTCAGGAAGTAGCGCTCGCGGCCATCATCCAATCGGACGGCCACGGCGATCACGTCGTCCACCCCGTCAGTCTTACCAGTCCAGCGAACCAGGCAGGAACGGCGCGTCCTCAGGCGCGGCCTTGCGAGCGGCCAGGACGGTCTTCGCCGCTTCGCCGATCGGGATCCGGAATGCCGCCTTGCCTGCCTGGTCCACCGTTTCGGCCACCGCCTGGCCGACTTCCTCGACGCTGATGGGCGCGGCGCGGAAGCTCGCGATCTTGTCCAGCAGCGGCCGGTAGGGGCTGGCGTCGTCGAGGTAGACCGGCGCGCGTTCGGCGCCGCCGGACGCCACTGCCCCGGGCTGCAGAACGTGAACCGAGATGCCGAAGTGACCCGATTCGATGGCCAGGGTCTCGGCCAGCGCCTCGAGCCCCCACTTGCTAATCGCGTACGTTCCGATCAGCGGGAGGACCAGCCGCCCCTGAATGCTCGAGATGAAGACGAGCTGGCCTGAGCCCCGCGCCCGCTGGTCGAGGGCCTGGGAATGAACCCCGATGACCGATTCCAGGCCATCACCCAGCACGAGCCCGGTGACCTGGTGTACCCGCGCACGTTCCGGGGCGGCCCGCGCTCGGGCGACTTCATCGTCTTCACCATCATCGACGGCCTCGACCGCGGCGACGCGGCCAAGCGGCGGTTCTACCGGCGGCTCACGGCCCTGCTCGAGCAGGGCCCGGGGGTCAGGCCCGAGGACGTGTTCGTCATGATGCAGCTGACCCCGCCGGAGAACTACTCCTTCGCCAGCGGCGCATCCGGCTCGGACATCGCGGCCAACGAGGCACGGGAGCGCGCCGCGGCCGGACCGAGCGCCCAGGATGCTTACACCACGGCGGAGCTGACCGCCGCGATCACCGAGTTCTTCAAGGACAACGACCGGCGCCGGCTGATCTCCATGCTGCGCGACGACTTCGTCCTGAAGGTCCCCGAGTCGCTTCCCTACGGCGGCGCGTACACCGGGCCCAAGGAGATCGACGAGTTCCTCGCCCGTATCAATGACGGGCCGTACTGGGAGTCGTTCGTCACCGACCTGGACCGCGTCATCGTCGCAGAGAACTATTTCGTCGCTCCGATCACGATCACCGCGCGCGGCAAGACCAACGGCGCAACGATGACCGTGGAGAATCTGTGGCTGTTCGAGGTTCACAGCGGCAACTTCACCCGGGCTCAGATCTACGCCGACACGGCCGCGGCCCGCAACGCGGCAGGCTGAGCGCGATCGCGGGCCCGGCAGCCGGGCCGAAGGGCGATCCTGTCTGATCCGGACGCCTGGATCGCACCATGTGACGGTGGACCTCGGCTGAATCGGTGATCTAGCGTGCAGTCATGGATGATGCCTCGCTGCGCGCGTCGGACGCCGATCGCGAGCAGGCGGTCGCCGCGCTGCGGGAGCATATGGTCGCGGGCCGCCTAACACTCGAGGAGTTCTGCGCTCGCGTCGACGCCGCCCTGCGGTGCACGGTCGCGGGCGAACTGGCGCAACTGCAGGACGACTTGCCCGACGCGCTGGTGAAGTCACCCGGCTCGCGGCGTCGGCCCGCCCGTTTCACCGCGGCCCTGCTTGGTCATGTCGTGCGGCGCGGGCGGTTCCGGCTACGGCGGTGGTCGGTTGCCGCCAGCGTCTTCGGTGACCTCGACCTCGATCTCCGCGACGCGACCATGGATGAGGAGCGGGCGGCGGTCACCGTTCTCGCCGCATTCGGGAACGTCGACGTCTACGTGCCGGAAGGCGTCAACGTCGACGTCGGCGGGCTCACCGTTTTCGGCCACCGCCGCGACTGGGGTCGCGATGCCGGGCAGCCGGACGCCCCCAGCGTTCACGTCCGCGTGTTCGGCTTCGCCGGGACCATCGACGTCTGGCGGGTGCCGCGCGATCTACGCGGCAGCAGCTACCGCGAGATCCTGCGCACGCTCAACAACCGGCGACGCCAGCTTCCCTCCTGAGCGGGCCGCTCGGTTCCGCACATGACAGCGCCCCCGGGAGCATGTGCTCACGAGGGCGTGCCGTGGCCGGTGCGCAGGTCGCCTCACGGCGAAAGGCGCAACATGGCTCCAGCCGGACGGTATTCCATGAAGGCAGTGAGTTAGAGCCCGGGGGACACTAGCGCACCGACAGAGATAGGAACGCGGGACCGGCCGATGCTATTCCAGCCGCGGCCGACACCTCGGCGAGCTTCCCGCCGCGACTAGACGATGGGCGGCGGCAGGGCAGAGTGGTTGGGACATGACGACGGAGGGGGAACATCCTGCCGAGGTTCATGGACTTTCACGACGACCTGTAGCTGCCGCGGGAGGCGATCGACCAGATCGCGCAGGGCACCAGGGAGGGCGCCGCCGACGAGTTCGGGGTGCGGCAGGTGGAGCTCTTCCACAACGCCGACGGGAAGGTCTACTGCCTTCTCGAGGGGCCCGACGAGGAGGCCATCCGCCAGCATCACGCGGCGCTCAACGTGCCCTGCGGTGACGTGCACCAGGTAGACGGCCTGCTCTGAAGCTGACGCAGGCTGGTGAACATGGAGTTGCCCTGGTCTGCCTGCGGGGCAGGCGGGCCAGGGCAACTGGGCGGGTGGGCTGTTGGGGAGCAGGTCTGCGTCACGGGCTACACGGTGGCGGTAGCCCGGACGGGGGCCGGGGTGGCGGCGGCGACCGGGAGGCGGCGCGAGCGCAGCCACAGGACCGCCAGGCGGGTGACGACCTCGGCCAGCGCCATCAGGAACAGGGCCGCGACCCAGGCGTCGACGCTGGTGATGGAGTGGCCGACCGAGAACCGCTCGATCGCGGGGCCCGCGCCGTGGCCGGTCGCGTAGGCAAAGCCCATCCGCGCGCCGATCCCGACGACCCACAGGATCGCGGCGATCGCGCCGGCCCGGCTCAGCGGGGTGCCGTCGGCGCCGCGGCGCAGGCGGGTGAACAGCGCGCACAGCCCGCCCAGGGCCGCCCCGGCCGCCGCCAGGGTCAGGTCCAGCAGGAGGTCGTTGCCTGCGGTGGGGACCGAGCGGAGGTAGTAGCAGGCCGCGCCGATCACGATCAGCACCGGCAGGAGGAGGATCTGCCAGGTCAGGCGGGTCTCCCGGATCTGGCGGAGGACGAGGAGGACGAGGGCTGCGTTGATGACGTAATCAGTAGCGTTCATGGCTCAAACGCTACGGATCGCGGCCTGCCCTGCCATCGGCGCAGGAGTTGACAACCCAACCTCAACCCCCGGATGGAGACCTCAACCCGGCGCGGGCGGGCCGGACGGCGCGGCCGCGGAATCGCAGCGACGGTTCGCCGTACTCCTCGGCCGCGTGCGCGATCCAGCCCGCGACGCGGGCGACGGCGAAGATCGCGGTGGCCGCCTCGGCTGGCATGCGGGCGGCGTAGGTGAGCGCGCCGAGGGCGAAGTCCACGTTCAACGGCCTCGACGCTTCCCGCCGCGCAGTCTCGATGAGCGCGAGGTCCTCGTCGGCGGCGATGGCGTAGACGGCCTCGAGCAGCGGCGCTACCCGGGGATCGCCGTGTCGGTGGACCGGGTGGCCGAACCCGGTCACGAGGGGTTCCCCCGCCGCGAGCTTGTCGTGCACGGTGCGGGCGGCGCCCCCGTGCAGGTTCCCGCTCAGCGTGCTCAGCCCGGCCAGCAGGCAGCCGGCCGGCGTCGCGCGGGCGGAGGCGGCGACGCGGACCGACAGGGTGGAGAGCGCCAGCTCGTGCTCGGCCAGCAGCACCAGCGCGATGTCGAGGGCGCGGACGCGGGCGGCGGTCGGGGGCAGCGGGGACCACTGCTGCCAGAGGCGTCGCGCGACCGAGGCGCCATTGCGAGAACCGGACGTGCTGGCGTCGATCAGGCAGCCGATCGCGCGCCGGCCGCACGACGGCCAGTCCGGGGTGGTCGTCGCGGCTGCGGGATCCGCGGCTGCGGGATCAGTCATGGCGGCGATCGCGATTGCAAAGCGGTGGAGGACGGGGATCTCGCCGAGCACTGGGGGGACCGGCGACTCCCCCGCGCCGGGGTACTGCCAGTCGTCGGGCCCGGGCTGGCCGGCCTGCCAGAGCAGGTCGGCGACGTGCTCGAACGACGCCTCGGCCTTGACTAGGTCGAGGACGTCGGTGCCTCGGTAGCGGACCACCCCGTCGGTCACCGTGCTCACCCGGGTCGCTATCACTAGGTCGATGCTCGCGGCGGGGCGTGGCAGCGTGCGCGGGCGTGACCGGCGGGCGAGCAGCTCGAGCTCGTCGGAGTCGTAGCGGCTGCTGCGGCGGTCGGGCCCCGGAACGCGCCGCAGCGCCCCTCGGCTCACGTACGCGTAGAGGGTGCGGACGTCGACGCCGAGCCGCTCGGCCGCCGTCCGCGCGTTCACGAGTTCGCCCATGACGTTGACGATAATCAACGTTGATTATCGGTGCCACCCGGAACCAGAATCGATGGCATGACGCAGACAGATCAGGCAGCAGGGCTCAGTGACATCGCCGCGCGAGTCTGGGACGAGGTCGGCGGGCCCGCCGAGCTGACGGACGCGCTCACCGCCGCCGGGCCGCGCGCGGTGCTGCCGTCCCAGTTCGACGTGACCGGCCTGGCCACGGCCTCGGTGGCGGCCGCGACGCTCGCCGCGGCCGAATTCCTGGCGGTCAGGAACGACGGCCGGACGCTGCCGGTGACGGTGGACAGCCGCCAGGCGTGCGCGGCCTTCGCAGCCGAAGGGCTGTTCACCCCGCTGGGGTGGGAGCGCCCGGACATCTGGGACCCGATTGCCGGGAACTACCAGGCCCGCGACGGGTGGATCCGGCTGCACACCAACTACGCGTACCACCGCGCCGCCGTCGAGCGACTGCTCGGGGCGGCCAACCGCGAGTCCGTGCAGGCGGCGGTGGCGGAATGGCGGGCCGTCGACCTGGAGACCGCGGTCGTGGAGGCGGGCGGCTGCGCGGCGGCCATGCGCACCCGCGAGGACTGGCTGGCCGGGCCGGCGGGCGCGGCGACGGCCGACGCGCCGCTGGCGGCCGTCGCCGACCGCGCGCTGCCCGACAACGTGGCCGCCCCACTCGCCGCGGGGACGGGCGGACCGCTGCCGTACTCCGGCCTGCGCGTGCTCGACCTCACCCGGGTCATCGCCGGGCCGATCGCCACCCGGTTCCTGGCCGCCTACGGGGCCGACGTGCTCAGGATCGACCCACCTGGGTTCGCCGAGGTGCCGGCGCTGCTGCCGGAGACGACGGCGGGGAAGCGGACCGCCGCGCTCGACCTCACGACGGCGGCGGGCCGGGCGGCCTTCGAGTCCCTCGTCAACGGCGCCGACGTCCTGGTCTCCGGGCTGCGCGCGGACGCCCTGGCCCGACTCGGCTACGACGGCCCCGCGCTGGCCGCCCTGAACCCGGCGTTGATCGTGGCCTCGCTCGACGCCTACGGATGGGACGGCCCCTGGCGGGACCGGCGCGGATTCGACAGCCTGGTCCAGATGAGCTCGGGCATCGCGGCGGCCGGCGCCGCCGCGGCGGGCGCGGATCACCCGGTGCCACTGCCGGTGCAGGCGCTTGATCACGCCTGCGGCTACCTGACGGCGGCGGCCGTGGGCCGGGCGCTGACCCGCCACACCGCCGAGTCAGTGGCCAGCCGGATCCGGTTGTCGCTGATCGCCACGGCCAACCTGCTGTGGTCGCTGCCCCGCCCGGCCGAGCATCCGCCGATGCCGAAACCGGGCGACTTCCCGCTGACCGACGCACAGACGGCGTGGGGGCCGGCCCGCCGGGTGCCGCTGCCCGGCGCGATCGCCGGGATCGATCCGCGGTGGCGGGTCGAGGCGGGCCCGCTCGGCCGTCACCATCCGGCCTGGGCTGACGGGCCGGGGAGCTAGGCCGACTTGCTGATGATCTCGTCGGCGACCCAGCGCGCGACGTGGTCCGGATAGGGGGCGGACAGGGTGAGGACGACGTGCCGGAAGCCGGCCTCGACGGCGGCCGCGATCGAGTCACGGGTGCCGCCCGGATCCTCGTAGGAGACCGGCTGGGTGACTGACCGGGTGATCTCGGCCGGGTCGCGGCCGATGTCGGCGCAGAAGCGGTCGAGCAGGGCGCTGCGAGCGATCAGGTCGGCAACGTCGCGGCCGGGGATGTTCCAGACGTCGGCGTGCTCGGCGACCACGCGCAGGGTGGCGGAGGCACTGCCGCCGATCATGATCGGCGGATACGGTCGCTGGACGGGCTTGGGGTTGCAGAACGCCCCGGCGAGGTGGACATACGTGCCGTCGAAGTCGAACGGCTCGTCTTCGGTCCACAACCGCCGGATGACCGTGCACGCCTCGGCCAGGCTGCCGACCGCGTAGGCGGCGTCGTGGTAGGGCAGGCCGTTGGCGTCGTACTCGCGCCGCGCCCACGGGATGCTGGTGCGCGAGCCCGCGCCGATGCCGAAGTCGAGGCGGCCGTCGGAGACGATGTCGACCGTCGCGGCGATCTTGGCCAGCATGGCCGGCGGCCGGAAGCGATTGCTGGTCACGAGCAGCCCCAGGCGCAGTCGCTCGGTCTGCGCGGCCAGGGCCGACAGCAGCGTCCAGCCTTCGAAGATCGGTCCCTTCTGGTCGCCGGCGATCGGCAGCAGGTGGTCGAACAGCCACGCGTGCTCGATCTCACCGATCGCGTCCGCCTCTCGCCAGACCCGCTGCACGTCGTGGTAGGTGACCTGCTGCGGTGCGGTTGCGATGCCGAAGCTCACCCCGGTGATCTGCGTCATGAGCCGTGCTCCTTCGATCGGTTGAATAAGCGGAACGCTGTTCCGTTCAACATACGGAGCAGTGTTCCGGTTGTCAAGCCGGACGATGGAAGGCGCGGGTCGCGTGGATCTACGACTACGACGTCGAGGCCGAGCCGGAGCGCACCGCGCCGACGAGTGGGTTAAATTCCGGCCGCCGGGAGCTGCGCTCCCGGCCCGCGGCGGCGGCGATGACGGCGGCCGCGGCCGGCACCAGGCCGCACACGAGCATGCCCGTCCGGGCGCCGTAGTGGCTGGTGATCGCGCCGATGACGGGGGCTCCGATGGGCGTGCCGCCCACGAAGACCAGCATGTAGAGCCCCATCACGCGGCCGCGCAGTTCGGGATCGACCGAGATCTGAACGGATGCGTTGGCCATCGCCTGGCAGACGAGGTTGACGAAGCCCATGGCGGCCAGCAGCACCAGGAAGGGGGCCAGGTCGGGGGTGAGGGCGGCGGTCGCCTCAAGCAGGCCGAACGCGGCCGCCGAGCCGATGATGACGCGCATCCGCGGGCGATGGCCGGCCGCGGCGAGCACGGCGCCGACGGCGGAGCCGAGCCCGAGAACGATGTTGAACAGGCCGTAGGTGCTCGCGTTGCCGCCGAACGACGACTTCGCCATCGCGGTCAGCACGATCGGGAAGTTAAGCCCGAACGTGCCCAGCATGCCGACCAGGAAGATGGTCCGCAGCACATCCGGGCGTCCGCGCAGGTACGTAATGGCCTCCCGGACGGCGCCGGGCGCCCGCGGGGCTTGCGGAAGCGAGCGCAGATCCGACGGCCGCAGCAGCAGCAGTCCGATGGTCGGGCCGAGGTAGCAGGCGGCGTTGACCGCGAACACCCAGCCGGTGCCCACGCTGACGATGAGCACGCTGGCGAGAGCCGGCCCGATCAGCCGGGTGGCCTGGAAGACGGCCGCGTTCAGCGCGATCGCGGCCCGGAGGCGGCCTTCCGGCACGACCTCGTTCACGAACGACTGCCTGGCGGGCACGTCGAATGCGAAGACCACCCCGCTTATCAGCGCAAACGCGTACACGTCGGCCGCCCGCACCGCCCCGGCGATGGTGACGACGGCCAGCGCGAGGGTGGCGGCCGCGTTGAGGGATTGGGTGGTAAGCAGGATGCGCCGCTTCGGCAGCCGGTCGGCGAGCGCCCCGGCGTGCAGTCCGAGCAGCAGCATCGGCCCGAACTGGAGCGCCATAGTCACGCCGACGGCGGTTGAGCTGTGGGTGAGGCTGAAGATCAGCCAGTCCTGGGCGATGCTCTGCATCCACGAACCGGTGTTCGTGAGGCTCTGCCCGCCGATGTAGATCCGGTAGCTGCGCGAGGAGAGGGCGGTGAAGGCGCCTCTCGGTTGCCGAACGGTCTCGGCGGTAGTCACTGAGGGGGCCTTCCTGTTGCCTATTATCTCTGCTTGATCTCTGGGGTCTCTGGGGTGTCCTCTAACATTCTCGGACAAATCAGACTTATATGGAACTACTATGTTTAACCTTTCAGTTATTGTGAATCCTTATGACCGGCTATGACCCCCAGCTCCTTGCCACGTTCCTCGCCGTCGAGCAGACCGGCAGCTTCACCCGGGCGGCGGTCCGGCTCGGCTTCCAGCAGCCGACGGTCAGCCAGCACATTCGCCGCCTGGAACGGCAGGTGGGCCGGACGCTGGTGCTGCGGGACACGCACTCGGTCTCGCTGACGGCCGACGGCGAGGCGATGGTCGGGTTCGCGCGCAACATCCTGGCCGCGTCCGATCAGGCTGCCGCCTACTTCAGCGGCGACCGGCCGAGCGGGCGGCTGCGGATCGGCATCTCCGACGACCTCGCGCTCACCGGGCTGCCGCAGATCCTGCGCGACTTCCGCCGGGACAACCCGCTGGTCGACTTCGACCTGAGGATCGACCAGAGCGGGCTGCTGCACCAGCGCCTGGAGAGCGACCGGCTCGACATGTTCATCGGCAAGCGCCCGAGCGGAGAGCAGCGCGGGCAGCTCGTCCGGCGAGACCGCCTGGTGTGGGTGGGCGTGCCGTCGACGAAGCTCGACCTGACCAGGCCGCTGCCGCTCGTCGTCTACCCGACGCCGAGCCTCACCCGCACCGAGATGCGCCGGGCGCTCAACCGCGCCCGGCTGCCGTTCCGCAGCGCCTGCGTCTGCCGCGGCGTCAACGGCCTGATCGGGGCGGTCGCGGCCGGCATCGGCATCTCGGCCATGGCCGCCAGCCTGGTGCCCGCGCAGCTCTCCACCCTCGGCCCCGGCCATCGGCTGCCCGAGCTCGGCACCATCGACCTGGTCCTGCTCACCAACCCGCGAACCGACCAGCGCCCGGCCGTCCGCGCTCTCATCTCGACGGTCCTGGCGAGCGGTTCACGATCGCTCACCGCCTATCGCAACGAGCCGGCCACCACCTGACCGAACCTGGGCTCAAGCTTGATCGTTTCCGGGGTGTTTCGTGACGAAGAAATGGGTATTCGGGACAAAAGCTTTCGCCGATGCCTGAACCCGAAGCCTGGGGGGTGGAGCGCCATGAAGGTCGAAGACGGAATGTCCAAGCAGATCCTCACCATCGGACCGGCTCACACGCTGCGTGAGGCGGCCCGCATGATGGCCGCCCGCAAGGTCGGGGCTGCGGTCGTGGTGGACCCGGATCACGACGGGGTCGGCATCCTCACCGAGCGGGACATTCTGATGTCGGTCGCGGCCGGGCAGAGCCCGGACGAAGAGGTCGCCGACCAGCACTGCACCCAGGACATCGTCTTCGCCGGGCGGCACTGGACGATGGAGGCCGCCGCGGCGGCCATGGTGCGGGGCGGGTTCCGGCACCTCGTGGTGGCCGAGGGGCAGGACGTGGTCGGCCTGCTGTCGATGCGCGACATCGTCCGCTGCTGGTCGGCGGCGCGGGTCCCCGGCCAGGCGGCCGAGCCGGACGCCGCTCAGGTTCCCCAGCCCCGCTGATCGCCTACGGCCGGGTGACCCCCGTCAGCCGCGCGGAAAGGTCGCGCAGCTCGCGGCGGGCCTTGGGGTCGGCCGCCTGCGCGTCGGGGTGACCTAGCCGCAGGCCGTTGTAGAACCGACCGGTGCCCACGTCCCCGTCGGCGACGAGGTGCCTGGTCGCCTCGATGCCCTCGGCGACCGGGCTGATCGGCGCGTGCACGATCTTGGTGGGCATGTAGGTCGCCGGGTGCAGGGCGTTGACCGTGACCCCGGTCCCGTCGAGCCGTTCGGCGAGGTCGATCGTGTAGAGAATCTGCGCCAGCTTTGACTGGCAGTAGGCGCGGGCGCCGCTGTAGCCGCGGGTCAGCATCACGTCATCGAAGTCGATGGCCTGCTGGCCGAGCGAGCTGACGTTCACGATTCGCGACGGCGCGGAGGACTCGAGCAGCGGCAGCAGTCGCTCGGTGAGCGCGAAGCCGGCCAGGTAGTTCACCGCGAACCGGAGCTCGTAGCCGTCGGCGCTCTCCTGCCGCGCTTCCCCGCCGGGCACGTCGGTGCCGATACCGGCGTTGTTCACCAGCACGTCCAGCCGTGGCTCGTTCGCAAGCACCTGGTCGGCCATCGCGCTGACCTGCGCAAGGTCGGAGAGATCGGCCTGGTAGGAGCGAACCGTGCCGCCGATTTCGGCCACCGTGTCCGCGATCCGCTGCGTGTCCCGGCCGTGCACGAGAACGGTCGCGCCGTCACGCGCGAGCTCGGCCGACAGCGCCCGCCCGAGCCCGTCGGTCGCTCCCGTTACGAGGATTACCTTGCCATCGAGTGAGGTCATGTCACGGCCAACGGGCGTTCCCGAGCCGGCTATTCCCGAGCGGGCTAGAGGCCGGCCGCGAGCTCGCGCAGGTGCGCGTGGACGCCGCCGAAGGCCGCGTTGGGCAGGTACCGCTTGGGCATCTTGGCGATCGACGTGTAGTTGGTGTCACAGACGTTGGCGAGCGGAGACTCGACCGCCTGGGTGACGAACTGGTAGGCGTCGAGCGGGTCGAGACCGCACAGCTGCGCCACCCAGGTCACCAGGTCGTGCTGAGCGATGCGGAACGCGTCCTCGAGCGGCCGGGCGGAGCCGGCCGACATGATGTAGGCGTCGTTCTCCAGTCGCGGCCACGGGGTCGCGACGTTCTTGATCAGGTCGACGATGATCGTGGTGTTCATCGCCGTCTCCACCGCGACGCCGCAAGTCTCGCCCTCGCCCTGGCGGGCGTGCCCGTCCCCGAGCGACAGCAGCGCGCCGTCGACGTTGACGCCGAGGTAGCACGTCGTGCCCGCCCGCATTTCGGGGGTGTCCATGTTCCCGCCGAACGCGTCCGGCACCAGCGCGCTGCGCACCTCGCCGCCGGCCGGGGCGACGCCCACCGTGCCGTGCATCGGGTCCATCGGCAGGTCGGCGGTGAAGTCGCTCTTGCGGGCGGTGAACCGGCAGGTCCGCGCGGCCCGGTCAAGCTGCCAGATCCACATCAGCTCCTCGAGCGGCTGGTTGAGCAGCGCGGTGAGATGCGTCCCGGTCAGCGCGCCGAACAGCGGCACGGTGGTGGAGGCGCCCCAGTCCTTGGCCGGCTCGATGCTGACGAAGTGCACCGCGACGGTGTCGCCGGGCTCGGCCTCCTCGATGTGGAAGGGGCCGGTCTGCGGGTTGAGGCCGGTGATGTTCAGCTTCGAGACGAGGTCGGCGGTCGATCGCACCCGGCCCGCGAAGCAGTCCTCGGTGAACAGGTCGAGGACGACCGGGGTGGTGATCCGGCGGACCGGGGCGGCGCCGCCGAACGTCCAGGCGTACTCGCCCGGATCCGGCCGGTACTTGATCACCTTGAGGTCGCTCACGCTGCATCTTCTCCTGCTCGGGTCGGGAGCCGAATCTCCGCGTAGACGGCCCGGTGGTCGCTGCCGGGGACATCGTGCACCGCGTAGGCCAGCACCGCGCAGCCCCGGGTGACCAGCACGTGGTCGAGGGTGAGCCACAGGCCCCTGTGCTGCGGGCCCCAGGTCCGGGTGAGCGCGTTCCCGGTCTGCACGGCGGCGTCGGCGTAGCCGAGACGGAGCACGGCGCGGAACGCGGCATGATCGATGGTGGCGTTGAAATCCCCCGCCACCACCCTCGGCCGCTTCCCGGGCGGTGGCAGCACCGCGAGCTCTGCCCGCCAGGGGGCGGAGCCGCCGCGCCGCAGGGCGGGCGCCCGCGGGTGCACGCAGATCAGCTCGACTGTTTCCCCACCGGGCAGTTCAAGCAGCGCCGCCGGCTGGGCGGCGAAGGTCGCGGGCAGCGACGGGCCCTGGCTGAGCGGGAACCGGGAGTAGATGCCCGAGCCGCGCGGGCCGCCGTCGCGGTGCTCGACCTGCGCGTGCGGCAGCAGATCCTCGAGCCCGGCCTTCTTCAGGCGGGTTTCCGCGTCGGCGGTGAGCTCCTGCAGGAACAGCACGTCCGGGTCGCCCTGGCGGACCCGGTCGACGACCGCCTCCGGGTCGGCCCGGCCGACGAGCAGGTTCATGGTGAGCACCCGCAGCGTCGGCCCGGCGGCCTCCGGCTGCCGTTTCGGGACCCCGCGCGACCGCACCAGCAGGCCGAGCGCGGCCGAAGCGAGCACCGCCGTCGCGGCGGGCCCGCGCCGACCCGCCAGCCGCAGCCCGAGCGCGGCCAACGGCGCGGCCGCGGCCGCCTGCGGGGTGAACGACATCAGCGGCACCAGCACGGTCTCGGTCCGGCGCACGCGATCGGCCCCAGCCGCTCTCGCCGCCGCCCACGCCGCGAATCCGCCCGCGACGATCCAGGAAATGCCCGCGACCCTCGATCCGACTCCCGTCACCATGACACCCTATGACCCGATGGCGGATCGCGGGGTCGGGGGGCCGGGTCCGACCCGGTAACGATCCGTCCCCTGGACCGTCACTGGCGCGACGATCAGAATGTGGTGAGGTCCGGCGGGCTTTCCGGGCCGGACGGCGGCGATGTTGTCTGGGGTGGGGATGGTTTCACCGGGAGTGTTCGCGGACCTGTCGGCCCAGCGCGCGTGCTGGCATCCGGTCGCGTTCGCCAGCGATGTCGTTGACCGCCCGGTCCACGCCGACCTGCTGGGCGAGCCGCTGGTCATCTGGCGCGGGGCGGGCGGGGCGCCCCGGGCGATGTCCGACCTGTGCGTGCACCGCGGCACCGCGCTGTCGCTCGGTTCGGTCGCGGGCGACGAGCTGGTCTGCCCGTACCACGCCTGGCGGTACGGCGCCGACGGCCGGTGCACGGCGATCCCGCAGAAGGAAGATCCGGCCGCGGTCCCGGTCAAGGCCCGCGTCCGGGCCTTCGGGGTGCAGGAGCGGTACGGGCTGATCTGGGTCGCGCTCGAGGAGCCGCGGTGGCCGCTGCCCGAGGTGCCCGAACTGGAAGCCGACGGGTGGGCGGTCGTGACCGCCGGGCCGTACCGGTGGCAGTGCGACGCGGCCCGCCAGGTGGAGAACTTTACCGATTTCGGGCATTTCCCGTGGGTCCACCCGGGGCTGCTCGGCGACCCGGAGCGGCCGGTCGTCCCCCGGCACGAGGTGCAGGCCGACGATCACGTGCTGCGGTATGAGATCGTCCGCCCGGAGGCGCCCAACAGCGATGACTTCCCGGTGTTCGGCAACGAGCAGGCCGGGCCGCCGGAACGGCGCAGCCGCTACGAGCTGCACCTGCCCTACACGATCGCGCTGCGGCTGGGCTGGGGCGGGGAGCGCGGCATGGTGTACTTCTTCGCCTCGCAGCCGCTCTCCGACGACCGCTGCGCGGGCTACGTGGTCATCGGGCGCAACTACAACATGGACCAGCCGGACCAGGTGATCCGCGAGTTCGAGGACACGATCTTCGGCCAAGACCAGGTCGTCGTCGAGTCACAGCGGCCGGAGCGGGTGCCGTTCGACCTGGCGGCGGAGTTGCACCTGCGGTTCGACGCGGTCGCGGTCGCCTACCGCAAGGCCATGCGCGATCTCGGCCTGGCGGCGGGTTCCCCGATCGGAACCTCAGTCGAGTAGCGAGGGCGGGGCTGCCTTCCCTGCGTCAGGTCCAGCCGGTGGTGAGGTGAATGGCCCCCATTAGCCCTGCCTCGATCCGAAGAAGTGGGACAGTTCGTCGTCCGTGAGCAGCCGCGACCTGATCAGGAACCGCACGCCCTCGGGGGCCTCGACCGAGAACCCGCTGCCCCGGCCCTTGACCACGTCGACGGTGAGGTGGGTGTGCTTCCAGTACTCGTACTGCGAGGCCGACATCCAGAACGAGATCGGACGCTCGACGCCCGCGATCTCCAGCTGGCCGAGCAGGACGTCGGCGTCGGAGGTGATGAAGTCGCCGTCCGGGTAGCACATCGGCGACGACCCGTCGCAGCAGCCGCCGGACTGGTGGAACATCAGCGGCCCGTACTTAGGGGTGAGGTCGCGCAGCAGGTCCGCTGCCGCGTCGGTGACCTCGACCCGGTTGAGTTCTGCCATCTCGCTGCTCCTTCGCTCGGGGGAGCTGCGGGCGGCCCCGGGTGCCAGGGGCCGCCCGCGTCTGCCGCCTAGAAGAAGCCGAGCTTCTTCGGTGAGTAGCTCACCAGCAGGTTCTTGGTCTGCTGGTAGTGGTCGAGCATCATCTTGTGGTTCTCACGGCCGACTCCGGAGTTCTTATACCCGCCGAAAGCGGCGTGAGCCGGGTAGGCGTGGTAGCAGTTTGTCCAGACTCGTCCGGCCTGGATCTCGCGGCCGGCCCGGTAGGCGCGGGAGCCGTCCCTTGTCCACACGCCGGCGCCGAGGCCGTAGAGCGTGTCGTTGGCGATCTTGAGCGCGTCGGCCTCGTCGGTGAAGCTGGTCAGCGCGACCACCGGGCCGAAGATCTCCTCCTGGAAGATGCGCATGCTGTTGTCGCCCTCGAAGATCGTCGGGGTGACGTAGTAGCCGCCCGACAGCTCCCCGCCCATGTCGGCGCGCTCGCCGCCGGTGAGCACCTTCGCGCCCTCCGCCCTGCCGATCTCCAGGTAGGAGAGGATCTTCTCCAGCTGGTCGTTGGACGCCTGGGCGCCCAGCATGGTGTCGGTGTCGAGCGGATGCCCCTGCTTGATGGCCTTCGTGCGGACGACCGCGTCAGCCACAAACCGCTCGTAGATCGACTGCTGGACCAGCGCCCGAGACGGGCAGGTGCAGACCTCGCCCTGGTTGAGGGCGACATCGTGAAGCCCTCGAGGGCCTTGTCGTAGAAGTCGTCATTCGCCGCCGCGACATCCTCGAAGAAGATGTTCGGGCTCTTGCCCCCCAGCTCGAGCGTGACGGGAATGAGGTTCTGGCTGGCGTACTGCATGATCAGCCGGCCGGTGGTGGTCTCGCCGGTGAACGCGATCTTGGCGATCCGGTTGGACGACGCGAGCGGCTTGCCTGCCTCCACGCCGAAGCCGTTGACGATGTTCACGACGCCGGGCGGGAGCAGGTCGGCGATGAGCTCCATGACCTTGAGCAGCGACCACGGCGTCTGCTCGGCCGGCTTGATCACCACGCAGTTGCCGGCCGCCAGGGCCGGGGCCAGCTTCCGGGTCGCCATCAGGATCGGGAAGTTCCACGGGATGATCTGCCCGACCACGCCCAGCGGCTCGTGGAAGTGATAGGCGATGGTGTCGCCGTCGATCTCGGACAGGGTGCCTTCCTGCGCGCGGATGGCGCCCGCGAAGTAGCGGAAGTGGTCCACCGCCAGCGGCAGGTCGGCCGCCAGGCTCTCCCGGATCGGCTTGCCGTTCTCCCAGGTCTCGGCGACGGCGAGCATCTCCAGGTTCGCCTCGATGGTGTCCGCGATCTTGTTCAGGATCAGCGAGCGCTCGCCGACCGAGGTCCGTCCCCAGCTCTGCTTGGCCCCGTGCGCGGCGTCGAGCGCGAGGTTGATGTCGGCGTCGGTGGAGCGGGCGATCTCGGTGAACGGCTGCCCGGTCACCGGGGTGATGTTCTCGAAGTACTTGCCGCTGACCGGCGGCACCCACTCGCCGCCGATGAAGTTCCCGTAGCGGTCCGCTACCGACACCAGGCTGTCGGCCTGCCCAGGGGCCTTATATTGCGCCATCGCTGAGTTCCCCTTTTCTGCGCTGCTGGTCGTCCGGGGAAGCGCCGACGAGCCCCGGCACCTCTGGCGACCTCACTAGGCGCCAAGCTAGCCGCCGTAACGTTGCAACCACGTTGCGGCCGGGTTCCGCGCGCTAGCCGCCGAGCTCGGCGTCGAGGCGCTCCACCATCGCCTCGGCCCGCAGCCGGAGCGGGGAGCGGGACGGCAGCAGGGCGGTCGGCGCCGAGCAGCGAGCGCAGCCGGACCACCTCGGCCCGCAGCGTGGCCGGGCTGACGTCGCCGGGATAGAGCATGACCGCCAGCTCGTCGCCGGACAGCCCGCCGGGGTGGGCGGCGAGTACCGCCAGGATCTCGCTGTGCCGCAGGCTCAGCCGCAGTAACCGGCCGGCCGCCGCCAGCACCATGTCGGGCCGGCCGAGCGCCTGCAGGTGCAGGCCGTCCGCAGCGCGGGCCTGCAGCCGCGACATCGCCATCGCGGTCGCGCTCCCCCACGGCTGGCGGACGGCCGCGATCCGGGCCAGCTCGGCCTCGGCCATCCGGGCGGCCGCCCGGATCATGCCGCTCGTCTGGCCGACCCGATGTCGTCGCCGCCGGTCACGTCGACCACGCCGAGGATGCGGCCGGTCGCCAGATCGTGGATCGGGGCGGCGGCGCACTCCAGCGCTGGACCGGCCGGACGAAGTGCTCGGCCGCGCGGATCGTCACCGGGGAGTCGAGCCGGAGCGCGGTGCCGGGCGCGTTGGTGCCCGCGTGGGCCTCATCCCACTGGGCCCCCTCGACGAACGAGATCGCCTCCGCCCGCCGAGCCGGACACCCACAGCAGCTGCCCGTGCTCGTCCGCCACCGCCATGACCGCGTCGCACTCAAGCGCCGCCTGGCCGAGCACGTCCGACAGCAGCGGGAAGATCTGCGCCAGCGGATGCTCGGCCCGATACTGGCGCAGCACGCTCGGGTCGAGGGTGATGGGCGGCTCGCTGCTATCGGCCTTGATCCCGGCGGCGACCGAGCGCAGCCACGAGTCCGCGACGATCTCCCTGATCCCCGCGGTCACTCCCTGCTCAATGAGGCGGGAGTGCGCGTCACGCGTAGTCACCGGGCCTCGCAGTCTGGCCACGTCCCCAGTGAACCACGCCGAGATGCGGTGCGCCTACAAGCAAGGCCGCCTGATCAGTGCCGCAGCGTCATGTCCTCCGCGATCGTCCGGTAGAAGCAGTGCGGGCGGGACGATCCTGACGGCAGCTGGGTGTGGCACGCCCCTCCGGTCGTGCGGCGTACCAGGTAGAGCAGGGAGTTCTGCTCGCAGTTGACCCGGATTTCGGCCAGTTCGAGCACGTCGCCCGAGGTGGCGCCCTTCCGCCAGAGCTCGTTACGCGAGGTGGACCAGAGCACCGCGATCCGCCGCCGCGAGCTTGCCGAAATCCAGGGCAAGCCGGGCGCCTTCTTCGTGTTCGCTCACCGGCTCATCCTGCCCGCTTCGCCCCGCCGGGCGCATTCAAATAAAGCCGCGAGCGCTGAGGTCACGATCGACGCCGTGCGCGATCACGCCCTGACCGGGTTCCAGCTGCAGCCGCCTGCCGTCCACGGTCACCTCGACCTTGTCCGGCTCGAACGAGATGAAGCCGGAGACTTGCCCGACTTCAGGCCACGCATCCAGGTAGGACCAGGCGGCCTGGCGTCGCCGCCGATGTCGTAGTAACTGCACGGTCCCTTGTACGGGCAGAATGTCTGCGTGTCGACGGCAGTGAGAGCGGACTCGTCCACGTCGGTGCGCGGAACGTACCAGCGGGGCGCGAAGCCCGATTCGTAGAGCGCCAGCGGACGCGTTGCGTCGGCGACGACCCGCTCGCCGTCGTGGACCAGCAGATGGCGGCTGGTCGGGCGAATGTCGATCCGGTGGTACGGATCGGCGGCGTGGCCGAAGATCCGTTGGTCTTCTTCGTAGAAGGCGTCCATCGCCCGCCAGACGAACGCAACCCTCCCCTGCAGCTCTCCCGCGTATTCGGGCAGGTCGGTGTGGTGCCAGGCCGCCCGCGCCTTGCTTTGCCCGCCGACGCGAACGGTGTACCAGGACGTCGCCCAAGATCGCGGTCGGCGGTTACATGCTGGCCGTCCTCCAGCACGCCGTCGGCGATGCTGCCGAGCGGGAAGTACGCGACCGGATAGCGGCCGGGCTCATGCAGCAGCGCCACGTCCTCGCTGTCGGCGATCCAGGTGCCGGCGAACCGGACGCGCATCCGCCGGCGGAGCGGTTCGGCGTACAGCAGACGCTCGGGCAGCGGAGTTGGGGTCAGGAACCTGCCTACCGCCGCCGGTGCCAGCGGACCTTGCTGCCATGAAAGCCCCATCGTTCTTCTCCTCTCTCCATCCAGGAAGTCTTGTCAGCTCCTGGTGATCTCGCATCACCCAATTTGATGAATTACCAAAACGGGTGATGCCGACTCGCCACGCCGGCGCCGGGCTGGGGGAGGGGGAACGAGACTCGGCTGCTGGGTCAGCACGTGACACGGTGGCAGTGGGGCCGTCTGGGTGGAGCTCAGGGTCCGTTCGAAATAAAGACTTCAAAATCTGGTGCGGTTGAGGCGACGGGCGTAGAGGCGGGCGGCGTTCTCGCCCATGATCTTGCTCCGCAGGGCGGCCGGCATCGCCGGGGGCAGCGCCTTGACCGGGGAGTCGAAGTCCCAGTGGGGGTAGTCCGATGAGAACATCACCCGGTCGGTCAGCTGCGCGAACTCGATCGACTGGACCAGGTGCCGCGGGTTGTCTGGCTCCTCGATCGGCTGGGTGCTGAGCCAGAAGTGCTCGCGGAAGTACTCCGAGGGGAGCTTGGCGAGCCGGGGCGCGTCGTCCCCCGCGACCTGGTAGGCGGCGTCCATCGCCCACTGCAGCGGCCCGGCCCAGGTCAGGCACGCTTCGACCAGCGCGACCTGGAGCTGCGGGTAGGCGTCGAAGACGCCCTCGCAGATCAGGCTCATCGCCAGCCGCTCGACCGGCATATGCAGCCAGACGTGCTGCTCGAGGTAGTACGACGGCGCCCCGCTGCCCCGGTACCGGTTGCCGGGATCGCCGCCCACGTGGCACATGGCGACGAAGCCGGCCGCCTCGATCGCTGAGTAGATCGGCCAGTACTTCCGGTCGCCCCATTCGCTCTGGGTGTCGCCGCGCACCATGACCTGGACGAAGCGCGGGTCGTCGGCGAACCGCTCGATCTCGGCCACCGCGAGGTCGGGCGAGTCGAACGGCACGTTGACGCTGCCGCGCAGCCGCGGGTCGCGGTCGAGCCACTCTTCCGCCAGCCAGTCGTTGATCGCGCGGCAGAGCGCGGCCTTGTACTCGGCCGGCCCTTCGAGGATGAACGTCAGCGGGATCAAGACCGCGATGTCGGTGTCGTACTCCTCCAGCAACTGCGACCGGAGCACGCCGAGGTCGCTGCCGGGGGCGCCGCCGGGGACGGCCGCGTCGATCCGGAAGCCGCCGTTGCGCCAGCGCGGATAGTCGCGGACGACGCGCGGGCCGCGGCCGGACTGCTGGTTCGCGTACCGGGTCCGCCACCGCTCGGGCAGCCGGGGCAGGATGTCGCGGGGCAGGAACAGCGGGTGCACGTCGACGTCGATCAGCAGCGTCCGCGCCGCCGCCCGCTCGGGGGCGTGGTCTTCCGGGGCGGTCACGGTCATGCCTGCGCCTCTTTCTGCCGGGTGGGCGAGTCGTCGAGGACCACGTAGTCCTGCTCGACCGAGACCGGCATCGTCTCGGCCACGTACGGGCCGGGGATCCGGCCGTCGGCCCGGGGCGCGGCGAGCTCGCTGCCGGGCTGGACGGTGACGTCGTAGGAGAGCGCGGCCATGTTGCCGCGGCCGGGGCCCATGAACGACTGGCCGGTCGCGAGGTCGTACTCCCAGCCGTGCCAGGGGCAGGCGATCAGCGGCGGGCCGTCGTCCACCCGCAGGTCGCCGGGGCCGTCGGAGAGCGCCCGCTGCGCCAGCGTGCCGACGCAGAGCGGGCCGAACTGGTGCGGGCAGCGGTTGCGGATCGCGTAGAAGCGGTCGTCGACCCGGAAGACGCCGATGGACTTGCCGTTCACGTCGAGGATCTTCCTGTCCCCGTTGGCGAAGTCGGAGACCTTGCCCACGACGACCTTCATGCGCTCCCGGCCCGGCTGAGTCCGAATACATCCGATATCTCCCCATACAAGCGCACCCGGCGGCCGATGGGAAGCGACGACGGACGCCCCTGTCCGTCGGGACGGACGAGGCGGCACCGCACTGTGCTGCGGTCATAAATCATCATCGATGACCGATATGGGGCTGCTGCGGCACTCCCGCCAGGCCGCCGCCCCGGCCTAGCATGGGCCGTTATGAGCCCGATCATGCCCGGCGCGATCGACTGCGACGTCCACGTCGAGCCGCCCTCGATGGACGCGCTGCTCGGCTACATCGACCCCTACTGGCACGAGCTCATCCGCAGCGCGCACCTCGGGGTCGGCCACCGGCTCTACCCCGAGAGCGAGCCGATGTCGGCCCGGCCGCAGGCGCGGGCGGCGGGCAGCTTCCCGCCGCACACCTACCAGGAGCTCCGCGCCCAGCTGCTGGAGCCGTACGCGCCGCGGGCGGTGATCCTCACCTGCGTCGCGACCTTCGCCGGGAGCCGGAACCCGTACTTCGAGGCGGCGATGACGACGGCCGTCAACAACTGGCTGCGGGACGAGTTCCTCGATCGTGACGACCGGCTGCGCGGCAGCATCGTGGTGCCGGTGTTCCACCCGGAGGCGGCGGCCGCGGAGATCGACCGGCTCGGCCCCGACCGACGGTTCGCGCAGGTGCTGCTGCCGGTCCGCAGCGAGACGCCGTGGGGGAACGTGCGCTACCGGCCGATCCACGAGGCCGCCAGCCGGAACCGGCTGCCGATCACGCTGCACGCCTGGGGCGGCTGGGGAATGGCGCCGACGTCGACCGGGACAGCGGCGACCTACTACGAGGACTACCTCTACAACTCGCAGATCATCGCCCCCAATCAGGTGCTGAGCCTGGTCGCCGAGGGCGTCTTCGACCGTTACCCGGACCTGCGGGTCGGCCTGGCCGAGCTCGGGTTCGCCTGGCTCCCCTCGCTGCTATGGCGGTTCGACAAGGACTGGAAGGCGCTGTGGCGGGAGACCCCGTGGGTACGCGACAAGCCGTCGGCCTACGTGCGCAGGCACGTCCGGGCGACGACCAGCCCGACGCTGATCCCCGGCCGGGTGCCCGCGGCCGAGGTCGCGCAGCTGGCCGACATGCTCGACGCCGGGCACCTGCTGCTGTACTCGAGCGACTATCCGCACGATCACGGCGACGACGCCCTCGAGACCCTGCTGGCGGCGCTCTCCGAGGCGGAGCGGGAGGCGGTGCTGCGGGGGAACGCGGCCGAGTTCTTCGGCATCGGGGTGGCGGCGGCCTCCTGAGCTTCCCGCGTCGCTCCGCTGGGAGAATGGCGGGATGGACGGACTCGCGTGTCCCTGTGGCTCAGGTGACGAGTACGACGCGTGCTGCGGGCGGCTGCACGACGGCGCCCCCGACCCGACGGCGGAGGCGCTGATGCGCGCCCGCTACAGCGCCTTTGCCGTCGGCAATCTCGCGTACCTGCTGGGGACGTATCACTCGTCGAGCCGCCCGGGGGCCTTCTCGCTTGACCCGTCGATCCAGTGGACCCGGCTGGCGGTGCTCGAGACGGAGGACGGCGGGCTGTTCGAATCCGCCGGGACGGTGCGGTTCCGCGCTGTCTATGCGCGGGAGGGGAAGCGGGGCGTCATGGACGAGACGAGCCGGTTCGTCCGGGAGGACGGGCGGTGGACGTACGTCGGCCCGGTGGATTGACATGCTGCTGACTGACGTGGGGTGACTAGCAGCAGGCCGCCTTGACCTGGCGGACGACCGACCAGGCCCGGGTGAGCGCGCGGTCTTCGCGCAGCCGCAGCGTCGCTTCTCCGTCGGCCAGCCGGCGGAATTCGGGCAGGGTGGTGGCCCGCCGGATGGTCAGTCGGGGCTGCTGGTACAGGTCTGCGTCAGCGTCCGCCGTCCTGTTGTCGACGGCATGGGCGTAGCGGTAGCCGGCTTCGCGCGCCACCCGCCTGACCAGGGGGCTCGAGTAGCCAAAGGGATAGGCCAGCCCGGGCACCGCCAGCCCGATCTCGTCCTCGAGCCAGCGCTTGCTTGCGCAGAGCTCCTCGCGGACCAGCGGCTCGGGCAGCTGGTCGAGCTGCGGGTGGCTGCGGGTATGGCCTCCCACCTCGATTCCCGCCGCCGCCACCTCGGTCAGCTGGGTCCGGTTGAGCATCCGGCCGGGCGCGGACCCCCGCATGTCGGGGTCCTGCTCCCAGCCGGTGGTGACGAAAAGCGTGGCGGTGAAGCCGTGCTGGGCGAGCACGGGCATGGCCCGGCGGTGGAAATCGGCGTAGCCGTCATCGAAGGTCAGCACGATCGGCCGGTCCGGCAGCGGCCTGATGCCGACGGCCAGCCTGGCCGACAACTCGGCCGCGGTCAGCGTGGTGAAGCCGGCGCTGCGCAGGTAGCCGAGCTGGGCGGCGAAGTTCTCGGGCGAGACCGCCAGACGGCTGTGGGTCTCCGTCGGCTGGGCTATCTCGTGGTACATCAGGATCGGCACCCGGGCCGGAGCGGCGGTCATCGGACCCTCACCGGGGCCGGGGTGATGGCAGCCGGTTTCGCTGCTTCTATCACGTTCGGGTGCCCGATGGCTCGGGCCGAGTGGCCGTGCAGGCTGCCGAGCAGCGGCAGGCCGGTCCCCGACAGCCAGCCCGCCGCGAAGCCAGCCGCGGTGGTGGCGAACCCGATCGCGATCGCCGCCGCGCGGGCCGCGCCCCAGGCGTCTCCCCCGGCCGCGTCCCGCAGGCCGCGCAGGACGCCCGACGGAAGAATCCGGTAGGTGTAGTCCCGTTCGGCGGCGGTGCTCTCCCGCGCTCCGTCCAGCGCCGCCAGCGCGGCCTTGCCCTGCCCTTCGTGGAAGCAGCGGCGGGTGAAGTAGCGGAAGGTCGCGCGCTGTCGTGGTATCCAGTGCCCGACGTTCCCGGTCGGCTCGTAGAGCCAGATCCCGCGGTGGCTCGCCGCCCGCAGGCAGAGGTCGGTGTCCTCGGGGCGGGCGACGTCGCCGACCTTGCCGAAGTCCTCGCGGAAGCCGCCGATGGCCTCGAACACGCAGGAGCGGATGGCCATGTTGCCGGCCCAGACGTTGCGGACCGGCTGCGCCTGCTCCGGCATCCCCTGGTAGGAGAAGCCAACCGCCCAGCCGAACTCGACCGGGAACCAGCGGGGACGGGGAACGCTCCACAGCGGGTCGATTCGCCCGCCGACGCCAACGACGTCCGCTCGGCTGAAGTGGCACAGCAGCGCCGCCAGCCAGTGCTCGGAGGAGCGCGCGTCGTCGTCGAGGAACGCGATGATCTCCCTCTGGCAGGCCGCGGCGCCGGTGTTACGGGCCCCGGACGCGCCGCGGGCGCCGGCATTGGCGATGACCGTGCAGTCGGTGAACTCGCACCGGGCCCGGGCCAGCAGGCCCGGATTGTGATCGATGACCACCACCGTCTCCAGCACCGGCGCGGTCTGCTCGCGGACCGATTCGATCGCGTAGCAGAGCTGATTCCAGCGCTCGTCCGCGAAGGCCGCGATGACCACGGAGACGGCGGGAAGCCGGATCCCGTTCTTCGCCACCGTGCTCATCTGGTTCCTCCTCGTCTAGGTTCGATCTCTATGATGCGACGGCGAGATGGCAGCCCAGTTCGGCGAAAGGTGCAGCCTGGTGGCGAGAACTGCATGATGGTTGGGTGAAGGTCACCGGCTTCGAAGTGTTCCCCGTCGTCTGCCCGCCGCCGTTCCGCGGCGGGCGCAGCTGGCTGTTCGTCCGTCTCGACACCGACAACGGAATCCGCGGCTACGGGGAGATGATGCTGCTCGGCAGCGGCTTCCGGCTGCCCGTCCTGGCCGCGATGGTGGCCGACGTCATCGAGCAGGCCGTGATCGGCCACGACCCGTACGACGTGGAGATGCTGTTCGACACGGTGTACGGCCGGGCGGGCTACAGCCACTACCCGGAGCTGACCAAGCTCGGGATCCTGTCGGCGATCGAGATGGCGTGCTGGGACATCATCGGCAAGGACTGCCGCCAGCCGGTCTACAAGCTTCTGGGCGGGCAGATGCGGGACCGCGTCCGGACGTACACGTACATCTACGACGATCCGGCCGCGCGGGGTGCCGTCGGCGGCGGTGGCAGCCCGCTCAGCCGCGAGGTGTGGCTGAACCCGGCCTACGCCGCGTCGCGGGCACGGCACTACGTCGACCTCGGCTTCACCGCGGTCAAGGTCGACCCGTTCTCGCTGACGCTGTCCCCCGACCAGAGCCTCGGGCAGAACGTCCCGCTGCAGTTCTCGCTGTCGGCCGCCGCCACCGCCGAGCGGGTCATCGGCGCCATCCGCGATGAGGTGGGGACCGACTGCGACATCATCATCGGCACCCACGGCCAGATGACCGCGGCCGGGGCGCTGCGGATCGCGCGGCGTCTGGAGCGATTCGATCCGCTCTGGTACGAGGAGCCCTGCCCGCCGGAGAACATGGCGGCGCTGGCCGAGGTCGCACGGCGGACCACGATCCCGATCGCGACCGGCGAGCGGCTGACGACCAAGTTCGACTTCGCCCGGCTGATCGAGCACCGCGCGGCCGCGATCTTCAACTTCGACGTCGGCCAGGTCGGCGGCATCCTCGAGTCGAAGAAGATCGCCAGCATGGCCGAGGCCCACTACCTCCAGGTCGCGCCGCACGTCTACGGCGGCCCGCTGATCGCGGCGGCAGCGCTGCAGCTGTCGCTGTGCAGCCCCAACCTGCTGATCATGGAGGCGATCGAGCGCTTCGACGGGATCCACGGGCAGTTCGTGGAGTCGCCGTTCGCGTGGCGCGACGGCTACCTGCTGCCGCCGCCGGGTCCCGGGCTCGGCTTCAACCTGCGCGAGGACGTGGCCCGGCACCACGCGCCACAAGGGCCACAGCCCGGCACGATCCGCTCGTATTGACAACGGTGTCACGCTGGTAACAGCACAGGTTTCAGGGGAATGGCATGGGTAGCTGACGTCGCAGGCTACCGAACGAGGTGCAACCATGACATATCCCGCATCCCCAGCCGGCGCGGGCAGCCCGCGCATCCGGCCCGACTCCGGCCAGTTCTGGGCCGGCGCCGTGGCCACCGCCATCGTCGCGGCGCTGATCGCCCTGGTCGGCATCTTGATCTGCCGGTGGACGCTCAACATCCCGATCCTGGCCCCGGTCGGCGACGGCGCCTGGGGCGACGCCCATACCGGCGAGTACGTGCTGGTGGCGGCGCTGGTCGCGCTGGTCGCGGCCGGCCTGCTCTACCTGCTGGTGCTGAGCACGCCGAACCCCGGCCTGTTCTTCCGCTGGATCATCGGGCTGGTCACGCTGATCGCGGTGGTGTACCCGTTCAGCTCGGGCGCGCCGCTCGACCAGAAGGTCGCCACCGCCGCGGTGAACCTGGTGCTCGGCCTGGCGATCGCGTCGCTGCTGACGGCGACCGCGGCCCGCGCGATCCGGCGCACCGGCCCGCGTGCTTCCGGCCCGGCTGGCCCCGCTCGCCCGGTTGACTCCGGCGTCCCGGCCGACCCGTACGGTGAGCGCGGTCAGGGGTACGGGCAGCAGCCCACCCGGCCGACCTATACGCCGCGGACAGGTCCCGCCGACGGCTGGCAGTAGTCCGCAAGCGCCCGCGGCCATGGACTGCGGCGCAGGCGCAGCTAGGGACGGGCGGTGTTGCCTTGGAGCGCCCATCCCACCAGTGCGTTGGCGTGGCCGTGGCCCATGCCGTGCTCGGACTTCAGGTAGGCCACGATCGCCATGTGCTTGTCCAGACCGCACCCGGCGATGACCTGCTGCCATTCGGCGATGGAGCGACCGTACTTCTGCTCGATGGACGGGAAGTACGACGCGGGCCCTCGCTTCGGCCACGGCGGCGACTGCTCGGTCATGCTGCGCGCTCCTGTCTGCCCTGTCGATGGGGAGACTCAACGGGCCGTGCGTTCTCATCCCTCTCGCAGCATTCTTGCTTGTCAGGGCGGCCCACGAGCACAATGGAGCCGTGTCTGCTCGCGAGGTCGACCGGTACCTGGAAGCTCTGGAGGAGCCGAAGCGCGGCACGCTGGCCCTGCTGCGCCAGCGGATTCTCGACGTCCTCCCCGAGGCTGAGCAGGGCATCGCCTACGGAGTCCCGGCCTTCAAGGTCCAGGGGAAGGCGATCGCCGGGTTCGCCGCATTCAAGAACCATCTGAGCTACCTTCCGCACAGCGGCTCTGTCTTCCCCCAACTTGCCGACGAGCTCACGGGCTACACCACGTCAACCGGCGCACTGCGCTTCGAGATTGACCGCGCCCTGCCCGCCACGCTGGTCGAGAAGCTGGTCGAGGTTCGACTCAGGCAGGCGTTCCCGGACTGAGGCATCAGGCTGGCGCCCTGTGGCATGCGCGGGCCACGGTGCGTCGTGCGTCGCATTTCAGGCGGTGCGACCCCCGACCGCACGGGGCGTCACCTCGGCAGAGTGCAGGTGCTTAGGAAACGGAGCAGTTCGGTTGCGTCGTCGCGGTCGAAGAGAACGTCGAGCGCGTTGTTGAACTCCAGCCTCCTGCTGTACGGCACGCTCACGAGATCGTAGCCACTGGACATGAGCTCGCCCGTCATCATCAGCCGTGCGGTGCGCTTGTTGCCGTCAACGTAGAACTGCCGACGTGTGGCCGATGCGAAGTAGACGAGGGCACGATGCCTAACATCGCCTAGAGTGCTCAGGTAATCGACCAGGTTCGCGAAGTGCTCCTGCAGCAGCACGCCGCCTGCGCCGTGTTCCGTGCCTGGGACTACGCCGCCGCTGGCAAGCTGCACTGTGCCGCCGCCTTGGACGATGCCCTCGCGTGGCGTCGTTCCATATATGGAAGTTCGGTCATCAGAAGGAGCTAGCCCTGAGCTAGCCCCGGCGAACGACGGGATCGAGGCAGGCCTCGGGGCGTCGTAGATGCCATGGGGAGTGAGTATCACCGGCCCTGCTGTACCGCCACTGGCCGTCGTTGACTGGGTGCCGTGCCAGAGGCGCCCCGGTCCGTTCGAGATGATGGATTTGATCTTTTCTGTCAGCGCAGTAGATCGGCTGCCTTCTCCGCGATCATCACCGTGGCCGCGTTGGTGTTGGTCGAGACGACCTCCGGCATGATGGACGCATCGGCCACCCGGAGGCCCGCCAGCCCGCGTACCCGCAGCTGAGGATCGACCACCGACCGCGAGTCGACTCCCATCCGGCACGATCCGGCCGCGTGGCCGTAGGACTGGACGGCGTCGCGGACGAACGCGGCGACGGTCGCGTCATCGGCGCCCAGGAGCGGATGGGAACGGCCTCGCCAGTCGTCGAACGCGGCCGCCTCGCTGATTTCTACCGCGTGGCGGACGCCCGAGATCAGCGCACGCAGGTCGTCGTCCTCGTCGAGGTAGCGGAAATCGATCAGCGGGGCCGACCGGGCGTCGGAACTCGCGAGCGTCAGCGTCCCCCGGCTGGCCGGCCGCATGTGCCCGACGCCGAAGGTGTAGCCGTGCTCGGGAGACGCCTGCCACGGGTTGGCGAACGGAACATGGATGAAGACGATCTGCAGGTCGATCGAAACCCGGCCGGGCTCGCTGTCGGCCATCAGGGTGACCTGGCCGAGATTGCCGGTCGGGGCGGGCAGCGGACCGCTCGCCTCGACCGTCAGCCCGGCCAGGATGATGTGGTCCTGCAGGTTGCGGCCGACGCCCGGCAGGTCGTGCCGGACTTTCACTCCGACCAGTTCGAGTTCGGCGGCGGGGCCGATCCCGGATCGGAGCAGGAGGTGCGGGCTGCCGATGGCGCCCGCGCACAGGACGACCTCGGCCGCGGCCGCGTAGTGACGCCGCTCGTCGTTGACGATGACATCGACGCCGGTGCAGCGGTCGCCGTCCACCGTCAGCCGTTCGACCAGCGCCCCCTGCTCGAGCTCGAGGTTCCCGCGGCCGAGGGCCGGCCCGAGGTAGGCAGTCGCGGTGCTCTGCCGGCGGCCGTCGACGATCAGCAGGTCATGGCTGCTCGCCCCGCGCAGTCTTTCCCCGTTCAGGTCGGCGGCGAGCGGATGCCCGGCTTGCTGAGCCGCCGCTAGGTACGCCTGCGACAGCGGGTGCAGCCGCGCGGCCGGGGCCGGCCGCAGGGGTCCGCTGGCCCCCCGGTAGCGCGGGTCGCCGTGGGGTACCGACTCGGACCGCTTGAAGTACGGCAGCACGGACTCGTAGTCCCAGCCGGCGCAGCCCTGGTACGCCCACGCGTCGAAGTCGCGACGGTCGCCCCGCAGGAACGCCATGGCGTTGATGCTGCCCGATCCGCCCACCGTCCGGCCCCGGGGAATGTCGTGCACGTGCCCGGTCCGGGCCTGCCGGACGGTCTCGAAGGCCCAGTCGACATCGGTCTTGTAGAGCGCGGGCCAGGTGTGCGGGGTGGCGATCCGCTCGCTGTCGTCGGCCGATCCGGCCTCGACCAGCAGCACCCGCCGGCTCGGGTCCGCGCTCAGGCGCGCCGCCAGCACGCAGCCGGCGGTGCCCGCGCCGATGACGATGGAGTCAAAGACGCGATCGGCGGTCACAACGAGACGACCACGGTCTTGGTCTCCAGGTACTCCTCGAGGGTTTCCCTGCACGTCTCGCGGCCCCAGCCCGATTCCTTGGTCCCGCCGAACGGCAGGGCCGAGTCGGCCGCCTGGTAGCAGTTGACCCAGACCTGACCGGATTCGATCGCGGCCGCCATTCGGTGAGCGCGCGAGATGTCCCTGGTCCAGACCGCGGCGCCGAGCCCGAAGCGGGTGTTGTTGGCCAGGGCCAGCACTTCGTCCTCGGTGTCGAACGGAACCGCGCAGACGACGGGACCGAAGACCTCCTCGTGCATGATGCGCGAACCGGGCTTGGCGTTGACCAGGACGGTGGGCTCGGCGAAGTAGCCCTCGCCGGCGACGGCGTGCCCGCCGGTGACGACCTCGGCCCCCTCGGCGATGCCGATCGCCAGGTAGCCGAGGACCTTATCGCGGTGCTCGGCCGAGATCAGCGGGCCCATCTGCGTCGCCGGGTCGGTCCCCCGGCCGAGTTTGATCGACGCCTGGGTCGCGAACGCTCCGGCCGCGGCTCCGGCCACCGCGCGATCGACGTCGGCCGCGTCGCCGTCGGGGACCTCCACGATCAGGCGGCCGTCGGCCGGGTCGTAGACGGGGAGCGTCCGGCCGCTGATCGCGCCGACCCACTCACCGCCGATCAGCATCTTCTCCGCCAGGCGTATGTCGTCGGAGACCGCGGGGGCGAACTGCACGTCACTCATGTCTATCCCGTCGTTTTGGGGGTTCCGCGTCATCGTCCTGAGATGCGCATGCTGATGCTCTTGACGTGGGAGTAGTGGTTCAGCGCCTCAATGCCCTTCTCCCGGCCGTAGCCGCTGTGCTTGTGACCGCCGAACGGCATCTGCACCGACTGGGTTGACCACGAGTTGATGTAGACCTGGCCGGCCTCGATCGCCTCGGCCACCCGGATGGCGCGCGACATGTCGGCGGTGAAGACGCCGCCCACCAGCCCGTAGTCGGAGTCGTTGGCCAGCTCGACCGCCTCCTCCTCGGTGTCGAACCCGATGACGACGAGCACCGGGCCGAAGATCTCCTCCCGGGCGATGCGCATGTCGTTGGTCACGGCGGTGTAGACCGTGGGCTGCACGTAGAAGCCGCCCGCGAGCGCGGGGTCGTGGGCCAGCGTGCCGCCGATCTCGGCCCGGGCGCCCTCCTCGGCGGCGATCTTGAAGTACCGCTGCACCGTCTCCCACTGGTCGTGCGTGATCAGCGGACCCACGTCGCGGCCGGGCCGCAGCCGGCGCGTGGCGGCCACCACCGCCTCGACGAAGCGTTCCTGCACCTCTCGCTGCACCAGCAGGCGGGTGCCGGACGAGCAGACCTGGCCGGCGTTGGTCGCGTAGGCCCGGACCGCCTCGGTCGCGGCGAAGTCCAGGTCGGCGTCGGCGAAAACGATGTTGGCCGACTTCCCGCCGAGCTCGAGGGTCAGCGGCAGGATGCGATCGGCGGCGATGCGGCCGATCTTCCGGCCGACCCGCACCGACCCGGTGAACGCGACCTTGCGCACCAGGGGGTGCTCGACGATCGCGGTTCCGACCTCCGGCCCGAGGCCGAGGACGACGTTGAGCACCCCGGACGGCAGCCCTTCCTCCGTCGCCATCCGGGCGAGCTCGACCGTGGTGCGGGAGGTGGCCTCGGCCGGCTTGGCCACCACGGTGTTGCCGGCCGCCAGGGCCGGGGCGCAGGCCCGGGCGGCCTGGTTGAGCGGCAGGTTCCAGGGGGTGATCACGCCGACCACGCCGAGCGGCTCCCGCAGCGTGTAGACGTGCAGGTTGGGCTGGATGTCGAGCACCTGGCCGGCCGGCAGATTGACCAGGGCGGCGTAGAACTCGAAGTACTCGGCGGCGCCGCGGATCTCCGCCACGGACAGCGCCAGCGGCTTCCCGGTGTCGGCGGTCTCCATCGCGGCGAGCGCATCGACCTCGGCCAGCAGCCGCCGGCCGATGGCGGCGAGGATGCGGCCTCGGTCCAGCGAGCCTAGGTGCCGCCACGAGGCGCGGGCGCGGTGCGCGGCCAGGACCGCGCGGTCGACGTCGGCCGCGGCGCCCAGGCTCACCTCGGCGCCCGGTCCGCCGGTGGTCGGGTCGGTGCCGGTGCGGGTGGCCCCGGCCACGGAGGCAACGGGCTCGCCGTCGATCCAGTGCAGCAGCGGCTCGCTCATGATTTCTCGCCCGCCTGGGCGTCCGGCAGGGTCGCTCCCAGCAGGGTGTACATCTGCGTGTGGTCGGTGGCCGGGGTCACCTGGGCGGCGATGCGGCGCCACTGGCCGGCCACGTCGTCGGCGACCTCAACCGGGCGGTCGAGGGCTCGGGCGAGGGCAATGGCGAGGCCGACGTCCTTGGCCATCAGCTGCAGCGAGAACCCGGAGTCGAAGCTCCCGCTGGTCATGAACTGGGCCAGCTTGTTCTCGCTGGTGTTGCTCCGTCCCGACGAGCTGTTCAGCACCTCCGTCATCGTGCCGGCGGTGATCCCGAACGCCTGGGCGATCACGAGCGCTTCGACGGTGATCGACATGGTCGCGGCCGACACCAGGTTGTTCAGCGCCTTGGCGGCGTGACCCGAGCCGATGTCGCCGACCCGGATGATCGTGCCGGCCATGGCCTCCAGCAGTGGGGTTGCCCGGGTCAGGTCGGCCTCGGAACCTCCGACGAGGACGGACAGCCGGGCCGCTCTGGCGCCGCGCACCCCGCCCGAGACCGGGGCGTCGATCATCGACAGGCCCCTGGCCTGCAGCCGCGCCGCCAGGCTGCGGGTGCGCAGCGGCTCGGAGGAGCTCATGTCGATGACCAGGCACCCGGGCGGCAGCGCGTCGGCGACGTTCTCGCGCTCGAGCACGTCTTCGACCATGTCGGAGGTCGGCAGCATGAGGATCAGCGCCTGGGCGGTGGCGAAAGACTGCCGGTCGGCCGCGGCGATCGCGGTGGGGTGCTCGGCGACGAATCTTTCTGTCACCCCGGGGGCCGCGTCCGATACGGTCAGCGCGAAGCCCCCGTCGACGAGATGTCCCGCCATCGGCGAGCCCATGTTGCCGAGGCCGATGAAACCGACCTGGGTGACGGTCATTGCGATGCGCCCGCGGCCGCCTGCGCCTCGGCATCCCTCGCCTCGGCGTCCATTGTCGCGAAGACCTCGGCGGCGTTGCGGAACGCCTCAAGCGCGGCCGGCCCGCCGCAGTAGAAGGCGCTCTGCATGAGCACCTCCTTGATCTGCTCGCGCGACACGCCGTTGTTGACCGCGCCGCGCACGTGGGCCTTGAACTCCTGGGAGCGGTTCAGCGCGATGATCATGGAGAGGTTGATCAGGCTGCGCTCCTGCAGGCTCAGCCCGGGCCGGTTCCACAGGTCGCCCCAGCAGTACTGGGTGACGTAGTCCTGCATGTCGCGGGAGAATTCGGTGGCGGCGGCCAGCGAGGCGTCGACGTAGGCGTCGCCGAGTACCCGGCGGCGAGTCGCGAGCCCGGCGTCATAGAGGTCTTGATTCACGACAGCTCCTCGAGCTTGGTTGCGGTCAGATACGGGCAAGATCGGCCCACTCGCGGATGATGAAGGCGCCGTCGCCGTCGCCGTCCACGCGGCAGGCGGAATGGCCGCCGAAGTGCCCGGGGAACACGAGCAGGGACCGGTCGGCGGCCTCAGCCAGCAGACGGCGGCGAACGGCCCGCGCCATCGCCGGGTCTTCGCAGAAACAGCTGTTGACGTCGGGATCGCCGATCTGCGCGGGTGAGTGGAGGATGTCGCCGACGAACAGCGCGCCACTGCTGCCGGACTGGAGCCGGAGCACGGACGAGCCCGGGGTGTGGCCGGGCTCGGCCTGCAGCACCAGCTCGGAGTTGATGCGATGCTCCCCGGCCCACAGGTCGATGAGGCCGGCCCGCTGCAGCGGCTGCACGCTGTCCTCGAAGACATTCTGGTTGCCGTCGCCTTGCGGTCGCGGCGTGCGGATCGGATCCCAGAACAGGAAGTCCGGCTCGCAGATGAGGTAGCGGGCGTTGGGAAAGGTCGGCACCCAATCGCGCCCGTCCAGCCGGGTGTTCCATCCGACGTGATCGACGTGCAGGTGGGTGTTGATGACGATGTCGACGTCGTCGGCCGACACGCCCGCCGCCCGGAGATTGTCCAGGTAGTCCGTGTCGTGGTGGGCGTAGGCGGGCGCGTAGGGGCGCTCCTTGCCGTTGCCTGCGCCGGTGTCGAGCAGGATGATCGTCCCCTGGCTGCGGATGAGCCAGCTGTGCAGCACCGTGCGCAGGGTGCCGTGCGCGGCGTCGTAGAAGTCGGGGTCGAGCCAGCCCGCGTTCTCGGCCCAGTAGGCGGGGCCGCTGTCGGGGAACAGGAATCCCGGCGTGGCCGGGCTCTTGCCCGCGTACTCGGGCACGCGCGTCACCTCCACGTCGCCGAGGAGGATGCGCGCGGGCTCGGTCACCATGACCGGTTGGCCTCGGGCACCGGGTAGCGCTCCTCCGCTGCGGGCGGCACCGCGGCCGAGACGAAGTTCGCGGTCTCCAGCAGCCGGGGTGTCCAGTTGTTGCCCTTGGCCATGTTGCGGGTCTCGGCCATGTACGCGCTGCGCGCTTGCACGTCGTCCGTCATCTGGCGCTCGCGCCCTTCCCAGACCTTCAGGGCCTCGGCGATGGTGTCGTATTGGTCGAGGGCGTAGGCCAGGTCGACCGCGTTGACCATCCCGACGCCGGCCCCCTGGCCGAGAGCCGGGCACATGGCGTGGGCCGCGTCGCCCACCAGCACCGCCCGCCCGGTCGACCAGGGGGTCACCCGGTTGGTCTGGTAGTTGTCGTGCCTGCCGCCCTGGGCCTGGCCGGCCAGCTCGATGATCGGGATGAGGTGCGGGAAGCGCTCCGACCAGACCTCGACGTCGACCGGGATCCTGGACGCGCGCTCGTTCTTCGTCTCGGCCATGAACGCGATGTAGAGCATGTCCGGGCTCATCGGGTGATACAGCACCCGCATGGCGTCCGGCTCGAGCGTCCAGTAGTCGAGCACCCGGTTCCACCGCTCGCCGCGGAACTCCTGCGGGCGCGGGATCAGCACCCGGCACACGCCGTCGGAGTACTTCTTGCGCTCCTGGGCGAGGTCGCCGAGCGAGTTGCGCACGTCCGACCCGGCGCCATCGGTGCCGATCACCAGATCGGCCTCCAGCCGGCTTCCGTCCGCCATCAGCAGCGCGCCCGCCGGGTCGGCGCCGACGGCGCGCGAGCTCGTCACGATCTCGGCGCCGGCCGCGCGGGCGGCGTCGGCCAGCAGCGAGTGCAGCTTCGGCCGGGTGATCGCCCAGTAGGGGTAGCCGGGCACCTCGAGCGAGACCGACGTCCCGTTCAGGAACGTCTCGTAGTAGTCCGGCCGGACGCCATGCTCACGGACGGACTGCGCGACGCCGATGACCTCCAGCGCCAGCATCGCGTTGCGCCACATGACGATGCCCGCTCCGAAATCGCGCACGGTGTCGTTCTGCTCGTGCAGTCGCACCGACCAGCCGCGCTGCGCCAGCGCGGTGGCGACGGTGAGCCCTGCGAAGCCGGCTCCAGCGACCTCTGCGTGCCTGGTCGTCGCGTGTGGTGTTGTCATCGCAGTACCTCTCAGTCTTCGGCGTCAACCCACACGGTCAGGCTGCCGCGGGCAAGGGTGTGAAAGTGCAGGTTGAAGCCGAGCACGACCGGCGTCAGTTCGGGGTCGATCTCGAGGGCGGGTACGTCCACCGCGTGCACGATGAAGACGTAGCGATGACGCCCGGAGCCGGGCGGCGGGTTGGGCCCGATGTACTGCCGCATCCGCAGGTCGTTGGGGATGGTCAGCGCGCCGGCGGGCATCGGACCGCCGACCGCCCCGGCGCCGGCCGGGAGCGTGGTGACGTCGCCGCTGATATTGGCGACGGCCCAGTGCGTGAACCCCGTGCCGGTCGGCGCGTCGGGGTCGTAGCAGGTGAGCGCGAAGCTGCGGGTTTCAGCGGGAAAGTCGCTCCAGGCCAGGTGGGGGGAGGTGTTGGTCCCGCCGATCTGCGGATCACGGAAGATCAGCGGCATCTCCTGGCCGTGCTTGAGGTCGTCGCTGCGCACCGTCAGCGCCGGGGCGGGGGTGACCGCGGCGTAGGGATCGTCGTTGCTCATGAGGGGGCCTGTCTTCGTGGTGGCTGGCTTCGTGGTGGCTGGCTTCGTGGTGGTGGTTACCGGGTCAGGCCGGCGGTGCGGGGGTGCTGCGCACGCAGAACGCGCGGAACGTACTTCGGATGTCCCAGGTCCCTGACCAGCCGCTCGGGAGCGCGATGACGCCGCCCGGGGTCAGTGCGTGCCGGGTGCCGTCGTCGCCGGCGAGGAGGCCGTCGCCGGCCAGGACGACGGCGAAGAATCCGTGTTGGTCCGGCGCCCACGGGTACTGGCCGGGCGCGCGCGACCTGATGTCGCAGCGGCCGTCCGGACCGTCGAAGATGACCGTGTCGGTGTCGGCCAGTACCCGGTCGGACGGCAGGAACGCGGACGCGACCACCGCGGTCGGCAGCGGGGGCACGGGGGTCGTGTGCAGGTAGACCTTGCGGATCGTCTCGCGGATATGCCAGGTTCCGACCCAGCCGAACGGGAGCACCAGCACGCTGTCCGCGGTCAGCTCGTGCGATGTCCCGTCCGCGTCGACGATGGTCGCGTCCCCGGAGAGGATGTACATGAACGACCCGCGCTTGTCCTTGACGCGAGGGAACACCCCGGCGCCGCACGCCCAGATCGCGAAGAAGCCGTCGGGGCCGTCGAACACCGTCTTTTCGTAGGCGAACGGCACGCCCTCGAGGATCGGCTCCATGGAGACCACCTCGGGCAACGGCCCCCGCCGAACCAGCGCGGCGTCGAGCGAGGCGGCCTGCATCGTCTGGTGGTGCACGGTCACGGGGTTCCTCCCTGCCGAGCGGTCGGGGTGGGGATGGTTTCGGTCGGGGTGGGGATGCCGAGCAGCTCGAATGACGGCCGGTGCAAGATGGCCTGCAATTCCTCATCGGTGATGGGCGTGAGGGCGAACTGCTGCATGTGGGCCACCACGCGGGCCAGCGCGGCCGCCTCGCTCTCGGCCGACACCATCGGCGAGTCGCTGCCGAACAGCACCTTGTCGAGGACGCCGTATTCTTTGGCGGCCGACAAGGCGGTGGCCAGCACCGTCGGCCGGTTGGCGATCGCCGAGGTGTCGGCGTAGACGTTCTGGTGCCGGCGCATGACCACGACCGTCTCGTGCACCCACGGATGACCCATGTGCGCGATCACGATGCGGAGTTCGGGGAAGGCGATCGCGACGTCGTCGAGCAGCAGCGGGTTGGCGTCGACCAGGCGGCCTGCGTTGGCGAAGATCGCCCCCTGATGGATCATCACCGGCAACCCGAGGCGCTCGGCGGTCGAGAAGACCCGCATCGTCAACGGGTTCAGCGGCGACGTTCCCTGATAGATCGGGCCGAGCTTGATGCCGCTGAGCCCGAGGTCGGCGTGGCACCGCTCGACCTCGGCGACGGCATCGTGGCGAGTCGGGTCCACCGACATGAAGCCGATGGTCTGACCGCCGACCTCGCGCGCGAACGCGGCCACCGCGTCGTTGGGCACCATGATCCCCGACGCCTGGGCCTGCAGCCCGAACACGATGGTGCGGGCGGCGGGAACCACCTGCCGCCGGTACGACTCGACGGTCACGCTGTCGATCGCGCCCGCGGCCAGCCGGGTCGAGACCCGGCCGAGTCCATCGGTCCACGGCGGCTGCTGGTGGTCCGGGGTCCAGAAGTGCGTGTGGACATCGGTGATCATCAGTGGCTACGCCTCGCTTCGCAGGTGCAGAATCGCCGGTGCGGTGGGGTGATTGACGGTGATAGGGAGGCGTGTTCTGAGACGGGTGAGGGCCTGGTTAGTAACCAGAGACTACGACTACCATACTAGTTGGTCAAGAGGCTGGCCTGGAGAAATGTGGCTGTAGCTCAGGGGAAACATCGATCAATGGAAGGCCGGTCGGCCAGGTCCCATGAGCGGCAATCCGGGTTACCATGGCAGATCAGAAGCAAGCAGCGGCGCTGCGGGCTCGGTCGCGCGGCCTCGTTAGTATGGTAACCAAAGGAAATCCCAGCTCTCCGCGCGCGGGCGCGACGCTGGTGCCGATGAAGGGATGGATCACGGTCTTGGGGAGCTCTGAGGCACGCGCCGAAGCCAGCCTGGTGTCACTGCCGAGGCCAGACGCTGCCGCGGCCGGGCGGATAGCTCCCGTCGCCCCCATCGCCGCAGGGAAGGGGTCGATGAAGGATGCCATCGTCTCGCAGCTGCGGCAGGAGATCGCCTCCGGAGTCATTCCGTTCGGCGAGAAGCTCTCCGAGGCACGGCTAGCCCAGCGATTCGGCGTCAGCCGGATGCCGGTGCGGGAGGCGCTCAAGGAGCTGGAGGCCTCCGGGTTCGTCGCTATCGAGCACCGGCGGGGGACGTTCGTCCGGCGCCTGAGCCGACCCGAGATCCTCGATCTCTACGAGGTCCGCGAGGCAGTGGAGTGCATGGCCGCCCGGCTGTGCGCCAATCGCGCCAGCAACGAGATCATCGCCCTGCTCGATGAGGTCATGTTCGCCATGGCCGATGCCGCCGAGCGCGGCGACGCCGACGGGTACAGCGCCACCGACGAGCGGTTGCACGAGCTGATCATGCAAGGGGCGGGAAACGACCCGCTGGCCGACTATTACCGCCTGCTCAAGCAGCAGCTGCACCGCGGCCTGCTGTCGTTGATCGTGACCAGGCGGGAAGGCCGGATGGAACGGTCCCTGGCCGAGCACCGGGCGATCGTGGGCGCCATCCGAGCTCGCGACGCCCAGGCGGCGGAGGCCGCGATGCGCACGCATGTGCAGCAGGGCCGGCTCGAACTGGCGGCCGAGGTCCAGCACAAGTTCGCGCTCTAGCCCGGGCCGGCCAGCCTGGGCTGGCTGCTTACCAGTGGATTTAGATCTGACATGGTAACCCGGATAGCGGCTGACGGGCCTTGCCCAGCCGGCTAGCCAGTGATCGATGTTTCCCCTGAGCTACAGCCATATTTCTCCAGGCCAGCCTCTTGACCAACTAGTATGGTAGCCGTACTCTCTGGTTACCAACCAGGCAATGGAGCGGTGATCGGCCGATCACCGACCTACCAGTCTCATCCATCTCAGATCACGCCTCGCCTGCCTTAGCGGGCAGTGGAATGACGCCCCTGAGCTATTCGTCACGACCGTCGATGCCGACGAAGGAAATGTCTGCTACTACCCCCGAGGAAGGGGCCAGGATGACTGAGGTGTCGGAGAAGGCCGGCGGCGGGCCGATTGGGGGGGAGGTCGAGTCTCATTCGATTGACGTCATCCCCGACAGCGAGCGCGGCGGTAAGGTCAGCGGCCAGTTCACCCTTTGGTTCGCGACTAATGCCAATGTCTTCAACTTCGTGCTCGGCGGGTTCGCGATTCTCTTCGGCCTGAACGTGTTCTGGGCGCTGATCGCGATGTTCCTCGGCGCGTTTCTCGGGCTGGCGTTCACGTCGCTGCACGCGGTGCAGGGGCCACGGCTCGGGGTGCCGCAGATGATCCAGTCCCGGGGCCAGTTCGGCTTCTACGGCGCGGTCTTCGTGTTCGTGGCGTCGATCGTGCTGGACGTGGGCTACCTGGCGGCCCAGCAGGTCGTGCAGGCGCAGTCGCTGAATGACCTGACCAGCTCGGTCAGCATCCCGGTGTGGATCATCATCGTGACGATCCCGGCGGTGCTGCTCGCGATCTTCGGCTACGGCTGGATCCACCGGATCCAGCCGACCCTGACCGTGGTGTTCGGAGGGGCACTGCTGGCAGCGGTGATCTTGACCGCGACCAGCGGCGACAGCCTGGCCAAGGGAATGGGCGGCCTGCACCTGTCCAGCTTCCCGATCTTCATCGCCGCGGTCGGGCTGTTCTTCATGAACATGCTGAGCTGGGCCGTGTATGTGTCGGACTACTCGCGGTACCTGCCAAGGAACGTGAGCGCGTCGCGCACCTACTGGGCCGTGTTCGGCGGCAATGCGCTCGGCGCGTGCCTGTACGGCGGGCTTGGCATCTACATCACGGCGGTCTCGCCGAGCGCCGACAGCGTGGTCTCGATCGGCTCGATCGCGGGCAAGTGGATCCTGCCCATCCTGGCGCTGAGCCTACTGGGCAGCGACGCGCTGAACGCCTACACCGGGATGCTGGCGCTTGAGAGCGTCCGGAGCACCTTCCAGAAGGTGACGGCGTCGCGGACGGCCCGGGTGATCGGGCTGCTGATCATGTTCATCGTCGCCACGGTCCTGGCCGAGACCGGCTACAAGACGTTCCTGACGTCGTTCGAGAACTTCATCAACGTGCTGCTGTTCTTCTTCGTCCCGTGGAGCGTGATCAACCTGGTCGACTTCTACATCGTGAAGAAGGGCCGCTACGACGTGGCGTCGTTCTTCACCCCGAAGGGCGTCTACGGCGGCTGGCGGTGGACCGCGCTCATCCCCTACGTGATCGCGCTCGGCGCCCAGGTCCCCTTCATCGACCAGACCCTCTACGTCGGCCCGATGGTGAGCGTCCTCGGCGGCGCGGACATCTCCTGGCTGGTCGGTTTCGTCGTGGCCGGCGTCGGCTACCTGATCGCCATCCGCATCACCGGCCGCTATTCCCAGGTCGCGACGCCCGAGGCCCAGGTCACGGCCAGCTCCTGAAGGGCGCGATACCGGCCACGTCGTGGTCGTGACGGCCCGT
>DATCGA010000381.1:0-8101 GCA_036509215.1 Trebonia sp. | reverse complement strand
AAGCCGCTCGGCTACCCGGTCACGGTGAAGATGGGGCTCGATGGTGACGGCATCCTCCGGGTGACCGCCCACGACGGGAACAGCGGCACGCTGATCACCCAGGTGGAGGTGCGCCGCGAGGGGGCGATGTCCGAACGGCAGCAGGCCGACGCGGTGGCCGCTCTCGACGACGTGATGGTGCTCTGAGATGACGACCACGACCGCCCTTGAGTGGCTGAACCAGGAAGACTTCGCCCCCACGCCCACTCCCGCGGACCTGCAGGGGTTCTTCGGCATCCCGCCGTCGCCGCCGTCGGACCTCGACGTCAACATCAGGGAGAAGCGCAAGTACTGGAAGAAGAAGCAGCAGAAGGCCCGGTCGGAGGACGCCCTGAAGTGGGCCGGAGCGGTCCTGCAGGCCGTCGCCGACGCCGAGGACGCGCTCAAGCGGGGGGCGGCGGCGACCGGCGGCGGCGGCGAGCCCCAGCCGGGCGTGCGCGACCGAGAGCCCGCCACCGTCGACGAGGTCTGGCAGGAACTGGAGCGGCTGCTCTTCCGCGGTCGCTCCAGGGACGCGCTGGACCGGCTCGATCGCTACAGCGCACGCTGGGGCGAGTACCCGAACTTCATCGACATGCGGTCGGAAGTGATCCTCGAGGCCGCCCAGAACGTGCCCGGGATCGAGTTCAGCGACGGCGTGCTCGAGTCGGCGATCACTGGGATGCGCTGGGTTCTTGACAAGCTCGGGCCGACCGAGGCGCGCTATCTGACGCTCGTCGACCTGCTGGAGGTGGCGGGGCGGGCGGACCAGATCCCGCAGGTCTTCGCCGAGGCCAACCAGCAGCTCGCGCAGCGGTCGGCGTCGTTCCGGGTCCGCGAGCTCGCGATCAGGTTCAAGCGAGAGGCGTGGGAGCCGCTGCTGCGCTACAGCGTCGGGCTGGTGCGCGAGTCAGGAGACGACCGCGCCCTGCGCAGCGAACTCGTCCAGATGATCATCGGCCGGGTGACGGCCGAACTGCTTCCGCTGACAACGGCGGCCGCGGTTGAGCAGTATCAGCTGGTCGTCGCCACCGCCGCCTGGATCGCCGACGGCGTCCCCGAGGCGGAGGACTTCGTCCGCGTCCACCGGATGTGGGCCGCCAACGCGGGTCAGCCCGTCTTCGGCGGCAACTGGCAGTGGCGCGCCTTCTTCGGCCTGATCACCCTGTTCATCGCGCTGCCGCTGATCAACTCGAGCATGGCCAAGCCCGCCTGGCAGATCCTGCTGGCGGGGCCGGCCCTGGGCGAGCAGAAGCGGCGCAAGGGCGCCGTCCAGTCGCAGAACCGCGCCTGGTTCCTGGTGACCAGGAACGCCTACATCGAGCCGGTGCACGAGAAGTCCAAACTGCCCTGGCAGCAGAAGCCAGGGCAGTGGCCGGACGTCGACCTGTCGACGCTATTCAACTTCTGAGGAGGCAGCGATGCACGTGCCGTCGCAGTCGAGTCACGATCCCCTGCCAAGCCCGCCGCCCGCGATCGTCCGGCAGGCATCGAAGGACGAGCAGGATCGCCTCAAGCATGACCTCTTCGAGGTGGCGGGCGACCTCTACAAAGTCGACGTCCAGGGAGTTATCCCGGTCGGCGAGGAGCGGGTGAAGGACCGCCCGGATCTCCACGACGAGCTCGAGGCGGCGACCAACCAGGTCAACGACGAGCGGAACCGGCCGGCCGAGGTGAGGAGGGCCGACCGGTCGCGAGGCAAGCGCGGTCGGTGAGCGGCTGGAAACTCGGCTGGGAGGCGGCCAAGGCCTACGGGCAGGCGAGCAGGTCGGCGTCCGAGAGCGTGCAGGCCGCCTACGAGCGCCAGTCGGCCGAGCGGGTGCCCCGGCGGCTGCGCAACCGGGGGTACATGGCGCCGGGTGATCCAGTGCCGCCGCCCGGGTTCGACGCGCTCGACTACTCCGGTCTCGCCCCGGCCCGCGCGGTGGAGCCGCGGCTGTACCCGAGCGGGGTCACGCTCGGGGCGGCCATCGACTTGTCACGGGGCCTGCCATTCGCCGCCTACCGGCTGCCCATCGAGCGCTTCTTCCAGCACGTCGCGGTCGTCGCCCCGCCGGGCAAGGGCAAGACCTTCGGCGTGATCGCGCCGCTGGCGGCGAGGCTGGCCCGGTTGGGCGCGACCGTCGTCGTGCTGGACGTGACCGGCGACCTGGTCAACGCCATCAGCGAGTTCGCGCAGAGCGCCCCGACCGGAACCGCGGTCCCGTTCTTCCACTGGTCGACCGACGCCGCCCGGGGCAGGCACTCCTGGAACCCGCTGGCCGGCCTCGAACCGGACGACCTGACGGCGGTCGAGGGCCTCAAGACCAGCATCCTCGGCGAACAGCCGGCCGACCCGAAGCACCGCTTCTTCTTCGACCGGGAGCTCAGGATCCTCGGCGTGATCATCCGGCTGCTGCTGGCCGAGACCGCCACCCCGACGCTGACCGACCTGATCGCGCTGGCGGTGCACCGCGATGTCCTGCGTAAGAGGCTCGCCCGCCCGCAGCACGCGAGCCTCCGCCTCGAGCTGCGCGACTTCCTCACCGCGGACGAGGCGGACGCCGCCCAGATGCTCAGCGAAACGCAGACCAGGCTCGCGCCATTCGTGGCGCCCCAGGTCAGCAGCCGGGTCAGCACATCCGACTTCACGATCACCGACATCCTGCGGCGTCCCTCGCTCGTCGTCGTGGGAGCCGAGCTCTACCTGCGCCAGCGGGGGGAGATCGCGGCGTCGCTGTTCGTCAACCGGCTGTCGGCCGAGCTGTCGACCCGCTACGGCGCCAGCCGCGGCGCTCCGGTGGTGCTGCTGCTCGACGAGGCGCCGGTCCTGGCCCGCCGGATCAACCTGGCCAGCCTGCTGGCTACCTCCCGGGCAACCAGGACCGGGGTGGTGGTCGCCGCCCAGAACGTGACCCAGTTCGGCGACGAGGCGGAGCAGTCCACCGTGTTCGACGCCTGCGACACGATGATGCTGCTGCCGGGGGCGTCGAAGGCGAGCGTGGCCATGTTCCAGTCTCGCCTCGGCACCCGGCAGGTCCGCCGCCAGTCGACCAGCCGCGAGTTCGGCCGCGGACGCGGCTCGGTCAGCTTCTCCGGCGAGACCGTGGACGTGCTCGGCAGCCGGGAGCTGATCGACCCGCCGTTCGGCCAGTTCCCGGCGTTCCTGCACTCCCGGAGCGATGGCATCGGCCCGGTGGCGATTGAGCTTGACCGGCCGACGGTCAACTCCTGGGACCGATGAGGAGCCCCCGGCAGGGCGTGCTGCAGGCGATCGAGGCCTGGCAGCGGAACCCGGCCCGACCGCGCGGCATGTGCCTGCACACCCCCACCTGCTCGGTCTACGGGCACGCGGCCATCACCCGCTACGGACTCCTTCGCGGCGGGTTCATGGCCGCCTGGCGGGTGTTCCGCTGCAATTCGTGCCTGCTGCCTGATCGTGCGCACGGGCCGCCGCCTCGATGAGGACGTTTGCCCGGTAGGCCATGACGCGGGTTGGTCGATGCCGGCAGTCGGCCGGCGTCTTCGAGGGAATGTGGCTGCCGACCTGGCATCGGCTCGCGGCCACGGCGATGCGCTTCGAGCGTTGCGCTGTTGGCTGCCGCGATCGGCCGTTTGCGGAAAACGGTTCGACGGCTTTGCCGAGTTCTGACACAGTGTCGCACCATGACCGACTTCGAGCTCGTGATCGCCGCGGACGTGCAGCTCACGCAGGTTCTGGCGCAGCGCCTGACCGCCGCCCGCCCGGACCTGGTCGGCGCAGGCGCTTCGTACGGGGAGCCGGCCTGGATCTGGGGCCGGGGGAGCATGAGCCGGAAAGGAGAGGCGCTTCATGAGTGAAGCGTTCTACTCGCACGCGAGGCTGTACGACCTAATGTTCCCGGGCGGCGGGCCCGCAGTCGACTTCTACCGGGCCGACGCCAATCGGCAAGGCGGGCGCGTATTGGAACTCGGGTGCGGCACCGGGCACAAGCTGATCCCCATCGCGTCCGACGGGCATCCGTGCGCCGGCCTGGACTTCTCGTCAGACATGCTGGCCGAGGCCCAGCGTAAGGCGAACGAGCGCGGTGTAGCGGTGGAATGGATGCAGGGCGACATGCGGGCCTTCGATCTGGGCCGCACATTCGACTTCGTGTTCATCACAGCCAATTCCCTACTGCATCTGCATGAGGCTGAGGATCTGGTGAGCTGCTTCCGGTCGGTTCGAAGACACCTGGCACCTGGAGCACGGTTCGTCTTCGATGTATTCAACCCGAGCGTGCGCCTGCTTGCCGAAGCCGATGGCGTGCGGCGCACCCGGGAGTCGTTGTCGTTCATGGATCCTGACCGTGGCAACGTGAGCGTCGATGTCGCTGAGATCTACGATGCGCCCGCGCAAGTTACACGCGGGACGTGGCACCTCTCGACTAACTCCGAGCCCGACTTCGTCGTCGCGCCGCTCGAAATCAGGAGCATCTTCCCGCAGGAGCTGCCGCTGCTCGTCTCGCTCGGCGGCCTTCGGCTCGTCGAGCGCTTCGGCGACTGGGCCGGTCAACCATTTGCCGTGGATACGCCGCTTCAACTCTGCATCTGCGAGTCCGCGTGATTGAAGGCGAGAGCACAGTCTCGGCCAAGCAAAATTCGCCCTGGCGAACGACACGCATGCCGCGGCGTCGATAGGCACTCTTGCGCTACTTCGCGCTCGGCGGCACCGACATAGGAGGCCCAGGTCAGCCTGCGTCCATGCCTCGAGCCGGATGGTCGGCGAGCATGCCGCGATCATGTGCCGACGACCAGCCAGGCTAGGACGAGGCCGCGAGACCAGCAGCGGCCGATGGCTTCGGCGGATTGAGCCGACGGGCCGAACTGCGCTAGGCCGATGATGCTGTGACCGGAGGCGGGGCGGTCGCCGAGGGTCGGTATCGTCGGCGAGACTCCGACTCCTTCCACTGACACCCACGCTATGGTTCGGTCGTCCGCGGACTGCTCGAGGCGACGCAGGAAACGCGCGCGGGTCTCGAGCGAGAACTGGGATAGCGCCCAGGTCGTGGTGACGACGGGCAGGGCGTCTGCGGGGACGCGGGCGATGGCATCGGGCAGCAATTCAACGGGGTCGCCTCGTAGCAGCAGCGGAGGGGCCATCGCCGCCAGCGACATCTCCGCGTTGAGCCTTGCCAGCCGTTCCGGCTGATCCGGGGGGAGGGAGGCGCGCAACCAGCGGGCGTCGTCAGCGTCGGTCACGTCGATCGGATCGAGGTCGACGCCGATGCGGGCGACGACCTCAGGCATCGCCCGGGCCGGGACGGGCCGGTCTTGCGCGATCCGAGACGACACCTGCACGGGAGAGGACGGGTCGCCCAGGGATAGCGCATTGCTATAGGTGATGCCAACGCGATCGACGTTGAGATTGAGCCCGGCCGAACAGCCGGTGTCGATCAGCCCGACGGCCTTCGCGCCGGCCCGTCGGGCCGCTTCGGCGATGGCCGGGTAGAGCACCGCGTGGCGTCCGGTCTCGTCGGCCCGGACCGGTCGGCGAACCGCGATGTCCGCGACCGCGTCGGTCATTCGCAGCAGCGTGTCGATCGCCGCGGCGGCAGCGTCGCCGGCGGCAGCGTCGCCGTCGGCGGCTGCGTAGGCGGCGGCGTAGGCGGCGGCCAGCGCCGGGGCGCGTCCGGCGAGGGCGAGGTCGTGCAGCGCGGCCAGGATCACGGCGGGATTCCGCTTGCGGGCCGGCGCGGCCTCGATGGCCCGCAGGGCCTCGTCGGACTCGCTCAGCGCGAGGGCGACCCGCTTGTACAGCGGTGACGCGTCGGCTTGGCCGGTCTCGGCGAAGCGCCGGTAGACTCCGGCGAGTGTGCGGGCGCTACCCATGGTTCGGGCGCCTCCTCCGATCGGCCCTGGCATCCCGGCGATTGTAGGGCGATCAGGGTCGGCTGAGTTGCCCGCGACTACGCAGAGGGCCTCGAAATTCGCTGGCGCTATCGGGTGCCCGCGCCTGATAATCACCTGTCGTGATCAGCGGCATCCACGGTGCCCGCTATGCGCGGCTCCTCGCCTGATCCGGCGAGAGGGAGGCTACTAGTGTCCAGCGGGGTTGAGACCAGGACCGTACCGGTCGGCGGCGGCCGTGAACTCTGCCTGGAGATAGCCGGCGATCCGGCTGGGAAGCCGATCCTGGTCGAGCCGGGCGAGCCGATGTCTCGACGCCTGTACGGCGGGTGGATCGCCGACGCCGAGAAGAAGGGCATCCGGCTAATCGGCATCGACCGCCCCGGCTACGGCGGCTCGGCCGCGCAGCCCGGTTACACCGTGGCGTCGCACGCGCGCGATGTCCGGGTAGTCGCCGAGGCGCTCGGGTGCAACCGGATCGGGATCTGGGGCATATCCGGGGGCGGGCCGTTCGCGTTGGGGTGCGCGGCGTTGCTGCCAGACCTGGCGGTCGCCGTCGCGGCGGTGGCTTCGCTTGCGCCCTACGGCGTGGAGGACTTCGACTTTTACGACGGGATGGGCGAGTCCAACGTCGAGGACTTTCAGCTGTTCTTCTCCGACCCGGAGGCGGCCCGCCTCGATCTGCGCGAGGGCAGGGAGGAGATCCTCGCGAGCACGCCGGAGCAGTTCGGCGCGGACCTGAAGAGCCTCCTCTGCCCCGCCGACGCCGAGGTCCTGACCGGGGACCTGCTCCGATGGCTGACCGAGACCCACCAGGTCGCTCTCTCCCCGGGCGATCAGGGCTGGTGGGATGACGGAGCGGCGAAGCTGACGAACTGGGGGTTCGATCTCGGCGACATCCGGGTGCCGGTGAAGGTCTGGCACGGCCGCCAGGACCGGTTCGTTCCCGTGCAGCACGGGCAGTGGCTGGCCGCCAGCGTCCCTGGCGCCGAGGCTGACATCAGCGACCGCGACGGCCATCTGACGATGATCGGCCGCGTCGGCGAGATCCACGATTGGCTCCTCGGGCACTTCTAGCCTGCAATGGCATTATGAATACGCCTGAACCGACGCCAGCCCCCGACCTGAGCCTCCGCGACCTCGCGCAGTTTGCTGAGGGCCAAGCGCGCCGCCTCGCCGCGAACTTCGCCGCGAACTTCGGCCTCGATCCGACAGATTGCGGCAGCCGCGCCTACTTCGCGCTGGCGCAGACGGTCAAGCTCGGCGAGGAAGCGGGAGAGCTCCAGGCGGAGGTCCTCGGTGCGCTCGAGCTTCAGCGCAGGGAGAAGGCGGGCCGGTTCAGCCGGGAGACTCTCGGCGGGGAGCTCGCGGACGTCATGGTGTGCGTGGCTCTCCTCGCGGACACCTTCGGCGTCGATCTCGCCTGGGCCGTTGCGAGCAAGATAGAGCAGCTCGAGGCGCGCAACCGGCAGGCCGAAATCACTGGATAACCGGGACGCGCTCGTGCCGCTTTGGCAACACCGGCCGCCTGCGTTTCACGAAGGCGGCCGGAAAGGTGCCATGATCGCGAATGATCACGCGCCAGTCGGCTACGCCGGCACCCTCTGTCTAGGCGACAGGTCTGGGGGCGGTCCAGGGGCGGAGTTTCTCGGGGTTGCGGACGGCCCAGATGCGCCTGATGCGGTCGCCGGCGACGTCGAAGGCGAACACGGTCACGATGACCCCGTCTTGCTGGACGACCAGGCCGGGCTGGCCGTTGACGGTGCGCTCGAGGAACGCCGCGTTGCCGGTGGCGCGGTTGGCGATCTCGATCCAGGCGCGGGCGATCTGCTCGGCGCCTTCGATCGGGTGCAGGAAGGTGACGGCGAGGCCGCCACCATCGGCGGTCGCGGTGGCGGCGGGGTCGAGCAGGGCGATCAGCGCGTTGATGTCCTTCGCCTCCCACGCCGCCTTGAAGGCCCTGATGACGCCGGCCTGCCGGGCGGTCGGCGGCGCCGGCGCGAGGGACGACGCCGACAGCCGGCGGCGGGCCGAGGAGGCCAGCTGGCGGCAGGCGGCCGGGGTGCGGCCGACGATCTCGGCCACCTCGGCGAAGGAGTAGCGGAAGACGTCGTGCAGGATCAGCGCGACCCGCTCGGCCGGGGTCATCGACTCGAGCACGACCAGGAAGGCCATGCTGACCGACTCGTCAAGGGTCACCCGATCGGCCGGGTCGACGGCAGCGGCGCTGCCCGAT
>DATCGA010000380.1:0-2973 GCA_036509215.1 Trebonia sp. | reverse complement strand
CACGCCGGACGGCAGCCTCACCCGGACCACGTACGGACCGGGCTCTGGCGGATGACCCACAACGACGGCCAGGCGAGCCGACGGCGGGAAAGCCGCGAACGGCTCCCAGTTATCCTCGGCCAGTACCGACCTGAAGACGCCTTCATCTGGTTGGTGGGTGAGCATCGTCACTGACCCCCGGCTCGGTCAACCACTGACCCGATATCCCTGCCTTGGACCGTAGCGGACCAGCATCGCCCGCGGGGTCCCTGGTCCTAGTCCCTGGTCCTCCGCGATGTCCTGCGCTCGCCGACCGGCGCTAGAGCGACCAGCGCAACCTGAGCCTGAAACCCTCTGCCGGAACTAGAGGTCGCGCCAGGCGCCGCAATGTGCGCAGAACGACAAATCGGTACCTCGCGATCAGCTGACTAGGCAACTCCGAGATGCGCCCAGAACGGCGGGCTCGGCGCGCGGTTATAAGAACTCTCAGCACCGTCGGCAGTCCGGACCGCGGCCGAGCAGGCACGTGTACAGACTGGATGCTTATGCACGCCTTTGCCTCGCTACTCTGCTCGGCCCGTCGCCGACAGCGGCAGGATCGCGATCGTCGGCCCGAGCGCGATGAGATGCGTGAGCTGGGACATGTTTGGACATGTCCTCGACCTCGGGACCACCGTCGGCATCAGCTTCCGCGCTACCTGCCGCCTTCCGCCGCGGCGATGGCCGGGGCGAGCAGCGCCCGGATCGCGGGCACTAGGTAGCCGACGAGTTCCTCTCGCGTGAGTTCTGTCAGTGCGCCGGTGCGGGCGACGTGGCGGGCGAACGTCACGCCGATGAGGAGCGAGCCGAGCAGGTCGGCGTATGCCTCCGTGCCCGGGCCGAGCACTTCGCGGAAGGCCGCGGTGATCTCGCGCTCCATCGCCGCGTACAGCGGCATCGCCACTGCCTCCCCCGACGCCGCGCTGCGGATAAGGGCGACCAGCGCGTGCTCGCCGCCCGCGGACTCGGTTTCCTCCACGAATACCGCCGCGACGCGGTCCGGGAGCGTGCCCAGGTCCCCGGGAACGACGCCCGCTGCCACGCGCGGCCCGGGCAGCGCCTCGATGAGAAGCTGCTCCTTGGTGCCAAAGTGCCGCATGACCAGCCCGTGCGTGACTCCGGCCCGGCGCGCGATCTCGCGGATGGTCGCGCGCGCGTAGCCGCGCTCGGTGAACACCTCGCGCGCCGCCTCGAGGATCGCCACGCGCGACGCCTCCGGGTCTCGCCGGTGCCTGCGCGGCGGGCAGCCTGGCCGACTCTCCATGCCGCTAAGTATACAAGTGGTCATTAACGCCTGCCCGGTGATACGCTGCTTAATGACCGTCTGGTCATTAGTGGCTCAGCGGTGCCTGACCTCAGGGAAGGATCTCCATGTCCGACACGCCGCGACCACACCGCCAGCCATCGCCCCGCCGGCTGTTCGCGACCGCCGTCGCGGCGGCCGTGGTCAGCTTCGTCCTGACCCTCTCGTTCGGCTTCGCCGATCATGCCCCTTCGCCGCATGGCGTGCGGATCGCCGTGGCAGCACCGGCAGGTTTCGTTCAGGAGCTGACCACCGGGCTCGCCCATGCGGCACCGGGCGGCTTCACTGTCGTGGCGGCGCCGTCCGCGCTCGCCGCGATCGGCAGCGTCCGCTCGCAGTCGGCGGCCGGGGGCCTGGTCACCGGCGTGACCGGCCCGGTGACGATCCTGACGGCGGGCGCGGCGGGATTGAGCCAGCAGCAGGCAATCACGGCGGCCCTCACGGCCGCAGCGACCGCGCTCCATCGCCAGGCCCGTCCCCTTGACCTCGCGCCACTGCCGGCCAGTGACCGGGCGGGCCTGTCCGTCTTCGTCTTCGAGCTCGGCCTGCTCGTCCCGAGCGTGATCGGCAGCGTCGGCCTGTTCCTGCTCGGCCGGCGGTTCCGGCTGTGGTGGCGGGTCACCGCTGCGGTCCTCTTCGCCCTGCTGGCCGCATGCGGCAGCGTGCTCGCGCTTGACGCGATCTTCGGCGCCCTGACCGGCGCGAGCGCCGCGCTGATCGGCGTCGGCTTCCTCGGCTCGCTTACGTTCGTGGCATTCGTCACTGCCTGCCAGGCGGTCACCGGGCTGCCGGGAACCGGCCTGGCCGCGCTCGCCTTCGTCTTCATCGGGAACGCCGTGTCCGGCGGGACGGTACCATTCGCGTTCCTGCCCGATGGCTTCCGCCAGGTAGCGCCCTGGCTGCCCAACGGCGCCATCGTGTCCGCCGCGCGCGACGCGGTATACCTCCCGGAGAGCAATCTTGGCCATCCGCTGCTCGTCCTCGGGATCTGGCTAGCCGGGTCGCTGGCCGTGCTGGCCTGCGTAGACCTGCTGCACCTAGCCGAACGCCGCCGCGCGCCGGAACGAAAGGCCGAGATCTACGCGACGCCGGGCACGACACACGTGCGGCGGCGGCTCGCACTCCGGCGGGCAGGAAGGACAGCAGTTGCAGTTGATTGAGTACGGGACCAACACCAGCGGCGGTGGCGCCCTGGCCGACTTACGGGACACGGTTCCGGAAGCCGCCATCGTTCATTCGCGGATTTGTGGTTCTGACGCGGAGATAAATCATCGCCGCCAGCGGGTCGCGGCCCAGTTCGTTCCGCGGATGTTCCGTTCCGGATCATGGTTTGATCTCACCTGGTCCTGGCGCAACGACGGCCGCCGCGCCTTACATCGGTAATCACGATCCGCGCATGGGTTCATCAGTCGTGGCCAGGGATCGGCTCAGCTAGCGCCGCCCGCGAGGCAGGCGCCGGGAAGGGGTCAGCAAAGTACTGGGTCTCGTGCGTGACCAGATCGCCGGTGAGCTCCATGACGCTCACCGAGTAGGTGGGCACGCCGTCATAGGTGATCACGCACTCGCTCACCCACAGGTCGCCGCCGCCCCGGATCCGCAGGACAGTGAAGTGGCGTTCAGCCGGGTGCCCGCCGCGCTGCGCCTGGATCTTT
>DATCGA010000379.1:0-9366 GCA_036509215.1 Trebonia sp. | reverse complement strand
GGGGGCGGGGTTAGGCGTATTCGACGCGCTGTTTTAGGGCGTCGTTCAGGGCCTGGAAGATGGTCTCGGTGCGGGGGACCGAGACGGTGGCGGCTAGCAGGCCGCCGTAGATCTCGGCCTGGGCGAGCCGGGTGCCGCCGTCCAGCGGGGTCAGCACGAAGCTGTGCTCGCCGCTCATGATGCCGGGCAGGTTCGACGCCCAGCGGAGCTCGGCGCCGGGATCGGCGGCGATGATCTTCGCCTTGACGGTCATCAGGCGGCCGTTGGCGGGCTGGACGGCGCGGAGCGTGATCCTGCTGCCGACCGCTATCTCGCCGGACGCCTCGCGGAAGAGCGGGTTCCACTCCGGGTAGCGGCTCAGGTCGGTCAGCACCGCCCACACGGCCATCGGCGGCGCGTCGATCCGGGTGGTCGCGGACACGGTCTTCATAGGTCTTGCTCTCCCCCTGTCTTAGCCGACGCAAGCAGGGGAACCAAGGGTCCGTTCGAGATAACGATGTTGATCTTTGCCCCAGGTCAATCACCCGCGCCGGGCGATGCGGGGCAGCAGGCTGCGGGAGGAGAGTTATCGCGCGGCCCGCCGACAGAAGCGTGCGGCAGGTGCAGCCGTCCCGTTCCGTGTGATGCCTCGCTGAGGAGCAATCGATGCCGCTCGCCGACTCTTCTTATCCGGCGCTCAACGTGTTCTGGAGCATCATCGAGGTGTTTATCTGGGTGCTCTGGTTCTGGGTTCTGATCATGGTGCTCCTCGACTTGTTCCGCAGCCCGGACCTGTCCGGCGTGGCTAAGGCCGTGTGGTTCGTGTTCGTGCTGTTCATCCCCCTTATCGGCGTTCTCGGCTATCTCATCGTCCGCGGCGGCAGCATGCACGAGCGGGCACGTCAGCAGGCTAGTCAGCAGGACCGGCAATTCCGCGACTACGTCCAGGAGTCGGCCGGCCCGAAGAGCGCTGCCGACGAGATCACCAAGCTGGCCGGCCTGCGCGACCACGGAGTCATCACCAGCGAGGAATTCGAGCGCGAGAAGTCAAAGCTCCTTCAGGGCTGACGTCAGCCTTCGCCGGCGTGCCTGGGGCACGCGCACCGCCGGGGGGCGCGGGCGTAGAGGCCGGCCAGCATGAACGACAGGCTCATCTCGAAGATCGCGTCGTCGTCAACGGTCGGCAGGTGCTCGCGGACCTGCCAGATGGCGGGATACTCGGCCCGGTCGGCGGTCAGGTAGGCGGTCGGCTGCGGCGGCCGAGTTGAGGTCCCTGCTGCACCGACTGCTACGGGAGATCACACGGCCGCGCCCGGGGAGTGACTTCGCAGCCGAGCAACACGCCCAACTCGTTCTCGTCGAAGTATTGCGGATTGCGGTTGACACCGCCGACTCGCCTCCGCCCGGCTGGCTGCGGCTGCTGGCCGACGACGGCCTTCGCCCGGCCGTGAACGCGATCCACCGCGAGCCGGCGCGCCCCTGGCGGCTGGAGGAACTGGCCCTCGAGTCCGCAATGTCACGCAGCAGTTTCGCCACGCGCTTCCGGGCGGCGGCCGGGGAATCTCCCGTTGCCTATCTCAACCGATGGCGGATCAGGCTCGCTGAGCAGGCCCTGCGCGACACGGAGACAACAATCGTCCAATTGGCTCGCGAGCTCGGCTACGCATCAGAAAGCTCATTCAGCCACGCGTTCAAGCGCATCACCGCCGTCTCTCCCAGCAGCTACCGCTCGCGACAGCGCGCAGTTGCGTCCGCGTCGTGACGGGGACGTCGCGCAATGGGCCCATTTTGTCAGTGGCATGCGGCACGATGTAGGCGTGGCTGACCAAGTGTCCTCATCGGCCCGCAGCCGGGGAAATCCACAAGCCGACGCTCCCCTTGCCGCGCAGCCGTTCACCCATCTCGGTGTTCCGCACGCCGAACAGTACCGGCGCCTGCTTCGCGTCTTCGCGCGGGCGAAGGAGCGCTTCATCGTGCACCTGCGCCCGGAGGACATTGCCGCGGAGCTGCGGGTCGATGCCGATGACCAGCTCACCGAGGCGCTGGACCAGCTGGTGAAGTGGGGCAACCTGCGGTCCGACGTCGACACCAGCCGCGTCACTACGGTGGAGGACTTCCACCGCAAGCGGTCGCTGTACCAGCTCACGACCGAAGGGCAGGCGGCCGAGCAGGCGATCGCGTTCTACGAGGAAGCGATCGGGCGGCGCGGCCAGCTCCAGTCGGTCGCCCTGGCCGACATCGCCGACCAGCTCCAGTCGCTGCTCGCGCTGGCCAGGGAGAGCGTCCCCGATCCGGCCAAGGTCCACCTGCTGCTGCTGTCGGTGGCGGAGCGATTCTCCTCGCTCGCCGATAACGCCCAAGCGTTCATGTCCGCGCTGCGGCGCGCGATCGACTTCTCCGACGGGGACGTCGACGGCTTCATCGCCTACAAGGAACGGCTGATCGACTACATCAACCGGTTCATCGCCGACCTCGCCAATTCCGGCGCCCAGATCGCCGTCCTGCTGACCGACCTGGAAGCGGCCGGTCACGAGCGGCTGCTAGGGGCCGCCGCACGGCGCGAAGCGGCCGACGCGGTCCCCGAGGGGGCGGATGCGGCCGAGTCGCTGGCCCAGGCGGAAGGGCAGGCGCTCGACGCGTGGCGGAACCGGTGGCGCGGCCTGGACGACTGGTTCACCTCACGCGACGCGGGGCACCCATCGCAGGCCAGACAGCTGCGGCAGGCCGCAGTGACCGCGATCAAGCAGCTCATCGACGCGGTCGGCCTGCTCAACGAGCGGCGTTCCGGCCGGTCCGATCGGTCGGCGGACTTCGCTGCGCTCGCCCGGTGGTTCGCTGAGGCACCGGACGACGCGGCCGCCCACCGGCTGTGGCGGGCGGCGTTCGGCCTGTCCCCCGCCCGGCACCTGTCCGTCACCGGCGACTCCGCGGACGAATGGGAAAGCGTGCCGGCCGGGACCCCGTGGAGCGAGGCGCCGCCGATCCGCATTTCCCCGCAGCTCAGGAAGACCGGGACCTACGAGCGGCGCGGCCCGCCCAGCCAGGTGAAGGACCGCTCCGCGGCCAGGGAACTGCTGCGGCGGCAGGCGGAGCAGGAGGCCGCGCAGACCGCCGAGGCGCGGCGGCGGCTGCGCACCAGCGGGCCGACCCTGCTGTCCAACCTGGACGTGCTCGACCCGAGGGCGTTCCGCCTCTTCCTCAGCCTGCTCGGTGATGCGCTCGCGGCCCGCGCGGCGGGCGACACCGAGGTGAAGACCGTCACCAACGACGGCAGCCTGGAGGTCCGGCTGCGCCTGGTCGCCGACGGCGGAACGGCCATCATCAAGACCGAAGACGGGATACTCACCGGTCCCGAGCACGTCATCGAGATCACGGACCTGGTGTCGTGATCCCCGCCGAGGAACAAGCGCAGCGTCAGGTCGCCCTGCGCGCTCTGCTGGCCAAGCCGCTGCTGGTCGCCGCCGACGACGCCGAGTCGCTGCTGCTGGTCCGGCGGCACCTCCCGGCGCTCAGCGACTGGCTGCGGCGGGAGACCGGCTGGCGGCTGATCGTGGACGCGGAGACGGCCCGGCTGTTCAAGACGTCCCCGGTCGCCTTCGACGCTACCCACCCCGTGCGGGGGCACAACCGGGAACCGTTCAGCCGTCGCCGGTACGTCGTCCTCTGCCTGGCCTTGTCCGCGCTGGCCCGCGCCGACGCGCAGACCACCCTCGGCAGTCTCGCCGATGACATGCTCATCGCCGCCGCCGAACCCAGCCTCGCCGCCACCGGGTTCACGCTGGCCCTGGGCATCAGGAGCGACCGCGCCGACCTCGTGGCGGTGGTCCGGTTGCTGCTCGCCTGGGGCGTGCTCACCCGGGTCGCCGGAGACGAGGACGCGTACCTGTCGGCTGGCGCCGACGTGCTCTACGACGTACGCCGGCCGGTACTCAGCGTGCTACTGACCGGCGGCAGGGGCCCGTCGACCATCACCGCCCGCAGGTTCGAGGCCAGGCTGGCGGAGCTGACCGCCGAGCCGGTGGCCGAGACCGACGAACTGCGCAACCAGGCGCTGCGGAGGATGCTCACCCGGCGGCTGATCGACGAACCAGTCGTCTACTACGACGAGCTGACCGACGATGAGCGTGCTTACCTGGTCTCCCAGCGGCACAACATCACCGGCCGAATCAGCGAGGCCACCCGGCTGCTGCCGGAGCTGCGGGCCGAGGGCATCGCCATGGTGGACCCGGACGACGAGCTGACCGACGTGCGGATGCCCGAGCAGCGCACCGACGGGCACGTCACGCTGCTGGTCGCCGAGTACCTGGCGGGCCGGACGCGAGCGCCGAGGAGCGAGCTGCTCGCGTTCGTCCGGCAGGCTGCGCGGGCGCACGCGAGTTACTGGCGCAAGGGCGTCACCGATCCCGGCGCGGACATCGAGCTGCTCGACGCCGCGCTGGAGAAGCTCACCGCCCTGCGCCTCATTGAGACGGACACCGAGGTCACGCGCGACGGCACTGCCAAGGTGATCCGCAGCCGCCCGGCCATCGCCCGCTTCGCCCTCGCCGAGCCCACCATCCGGGAGCCCGGCAGTGCCGGTAGGAGCCAGACCAGAAAGGCGGCGGCCAATGCTGCCAGCACCATCTTCTGAGCGGTGGAAGCCCCTGCGGGCCGGTCTGGTCGACATGTTCTACTACGACCAGGAGGAGTTCTGGTTCCACGACGGCCGGCTGCTGCTGCGCGGCAACAACGGAACCGGCAAGTCCAAGGTGCTCGCCCTCACGCTGCCGTTCCTGCTCGACGGCGACCTGGCACCGCACCGGGTCGAGCCGGACGGCGACCGGCAGAAGCGGATGGAGTGGAACCTGCTGCTCGGCGGCAGGCACCCCAGTCCCGAGCGCCTCGGCTACACCTGGCTGGAGTTCGGCCGCAAGGACGCCGACGGCACCGAGGAATTCTGCACGATCGGCTGCGGGCTGAAGGCCGTCACCGGACGGGGCATCGCCCGGCACTGGTTCTTTGTCACCAGCCAGCGTCCGGGTGGCGAGCTACGGCTGCTGCCCGACAGCCGTGTCCCGCTCACCCGGGAGAAGCTGCGGGAGGAGATCGGCTCACACGGGTTCGTCTATGACCGGGCGGCCGACTACCGTCGGGCAGTAGACGAGCACCTGTTCGGCCTCGGCCCGCAGCGCTACGAGGCCCTGGTTAACCTGCTGGTCCAGCTGCGCCAGCCGCAGCTTTCGAAGAAACCCGACGAGAAGCTGCTGTCCAGGGCGCTTACGGAGGCGCTGCCCCCGCTCAGTCCCAGCCTCGTCACAACCGTTGCCGAAGCGTTCCGCGGTCTCGACGAGGAGCGCGGCGCGCTGCGCTCCCTGGCCGAGGCACAGCAGGCGGCAACCGACTTCCTTGGTCACTACCGCCGGTACGCGAAGGTGGCGGCCAAGCGCAAGGCCGCGGCGCCCAGGCTGACGCAGAGCCGCTACGAGCAGCTCGGCCGTGACCTCACCGCCGCCGAGGATGCTTTCACGGCCGCGCAGCAGCAGCTGGACGAGGCGCAGGGGGAGCTCACGCAACTGGATGAGCAGCGCACCGAGCTGGCAGCGCGCCGGGAAGCGCTGCAGGCCGATCCCGCGATGCGCGACGCCGAACGGCTTGAGCAGCTCCGCCAGGACGCGACCGGCAAGGAGAAGGCGGCACAGGATCGGGAGGGCGACCGGGACCGGCACGCCGGCCAGGTCAGGCGGTACGCCGACAAGGCGGCCGAAACCGCGCACCGGGCAGGCGCCGGACGCGACACGCTCGCTCAGGCGCTGCGCGCGTCGGCGACCGCCGCCGCCGACGCGCGCTGCGCCCAGCAGCACCACACAGCGGTCGCGCCACTCCACAGCGTCGGCCCGGCCGCCGAGCCGGCTGACGGCGCACGCCACGGGGAAGTCTCCTACCTGGACGCCGCAGGGGCCGCGGCGACCGACATTCTCGCCGGGGGCAGGCGCAATGCGCAGGCGGTGGCCGACCGGCAGGAACGAGCGGTCGAGCAGTTGGGCAAGCTGCTTGAGGAGTCCGCCGAGCGCGCACGGAAGCTTCGCTCGGCCCAGACTGAAGAAGGCAGGCTGTCGGCTGAAGTCCAGGCCTCGGCGGACCGGGTCACGGCTGCCGATCAAGCAGTGGCAGAACGGATGCGGCTGCTCCTTGACGCTTACCGCTCCTACCTGAGCGGCCTGGCGGAACTGCGGGTGGTCGATCCCGACGAGCTGATCGCCGCCCTGGAATCGTGGGGCCTGACCGGCGAGGGCGCAAACCCCGCGGTCGCGATCATCGACGACGCCGCGCGCGCGGCGGGCGCTGAGCTTGGCCGGCTGGCCGGAGAACTCGGCGGTCAGCGGACCCGGCATCTGACGCGGGCAGGCGAGCTGGCGGAGGAGATCGGCCGACTGAGCGCGGGCGGCCACGACGCACCGCCGGTCCCGCACACGCGGGGACCAGGGACCCGCGACGGCCGTCCTGGCGCGCCGCTGTGGAAGGTGACCGACTTCGCGCCTGGGCTGGCCGACGACGAGCGCGCCGGGCTGGAGGCCGCACTTGAGGCGTCGGGGGTTCTCGACGCGTGGGTGACGCCCGACGGGAACCTCGTCGACGGTGACGTGATCGTGGTGTCCGGGCTTGCCCCGGTGGCCGGGCAATCGTGCGCCAGCCTGCTGGTGCCTGCCATCGACCCCGACGACCCCCAGGCTGGAGCGTTGCGGGAAGAGTCGGTGGCATCCGTTCTGAGCGCTCTCGGGCGTCGGCCCGGGGCCGCCGGCAGCGGCGCGGCCTGGGTGACCACCGACGGGCGGTGGTCCAACGGGGTGCTGATCGGTGCCTGGCACAAGGACCAGCCCGTCTACATCGGCGAGGGGGCGCGGGAGGCCGCGCGGCGGGCGCGGATCCAGCTGCTAGAACGGGAGCTTGACGAGGAGCGCACCGCGATCGAGGGGATCGAGGCGGGCCTGGCGGACATCGAGACGCGGCAGCAGCTGCTCGCCGAGGAGCACCGGACGGCGCCGCCGGAGGACGGGGTGCGCGAGGCGCACACAGTCGCCGTCGTAGAACGGCGCCGGCGCGCTGAGCTGCGCGAGGACCTCGTGCGGGCGGTCGCGCGACGTGAACAGCGGCAGGGTGAGCTGACGGCCGCAGTGGCGCAAGTCGCGGAGTTCGCCCTGGACGTCAACCTGCCTGCGGACCCAGACGAGCTCGCCGGCGTGCGGGCGGGAGTGGGGGCGTACCGGCTGGCGCTGGCCGCTCTGTGGCCGGCGGCCGAGGCGGCGCACACCGCGATCCGGGCCGCGGCCGACGCGGAGGCGGAGCTCGCTGACAGCCGTCAGCTGCTGGTTGAGGCGAGCGAGCGGGCCGCCGAGGCCCGGGAGGCGACCAGCGCGGCGGAGACGACGTACCACGAGCTGCTTGCCACCGTCGGCACGGCGGTCGAGGAACTGCAGCAGCGGCTTGCCACGGTGAACGCTGCTCTCGGCCGGCTAAAGGCCTTGGAGCGGGACGCCCGCCAGCGGGAACAGGGGGCGATCGAGGCACGCGGCAAGGCCGACGGGAAACAGGGCGAACTGCGGACGCAGGTCGAGGAGGCGGCGCGGCAACGGGACCAGGCGGTGCGCGAGTTCCAGGCGTTCGCGACCACCGGGCTACTGCGCGTCGCGGTGACCGCAACTGACATTCCCCGTGCCGATCAGCCGTGGGCGGCGACGCCGACGGTGATCCTCGCCCGCGCTGTCAACGCCGAACTCGACTCCGTGGACGACGGGGACGGGCCGTGGGACCGCATGCAGAAGCGGGTGACCGAGGAGCACAAGCTGCTGGAAGACGCGATGGCCAGGCACGGTCATTCGGCCGGGCTGACCCTGAGCGAGGGCGTCATCGTCATCGACGTCGTCTTCCAGGGCCGCCGTCATGATCTGCCGGGACTAGCCGAGGCGCTGACGGCGGAGGTGGAACAGCGAACCGCGCTGCTGTCAGCGCAGGAACGCGAGATCCTGGAAAATCACCTGCTCAACGAGGTGGCGGGGACACTGCAGGAGCTGATCTCGGAGGCCGAGTCTGAGGTCAGGCAGATGAACGACGAATTGGAATCACGGCCGACGTCGACGGGCATGAAGCTGCGGCTGATCTGGCAGCAGAGCAGGAACTCGCCCGAGGGCCTCGACCGGGTCAGGCTCAAGCTCCGGCAGACGATCGATGCGTGGTCCGCCGCCGACCGGGTTCTGGTAGGCACGTTCCTGCAGCAGCGGATCGCCGCCGAGCACGCGGACAATCCGGCGGCCGGCTGGGCCGAGGCGCTGACGTCGGCGCTGGACTACCGGGGCTGGCATGAGTTCGTGATCCAGCGCTACCAGGACGGGCAGTGGCGGCCCGCCGCCGGCCCGGCCTCGGGCGGCGAGCGCGCGCTGGTGGTGTCGGTTCCGCTCTTCGCGGCGGCTTCGTCGCACTACAAGTCGGCCGGCAATCCGCATGCGCCGAGGCTCATCGCGCTCGACGAGGCGTTCGCCGGGGTCGATGACGACTCCCGCGCCAAATGCCTGGGCCTGCTGGCCACGTTCGACATGGACGTGGTCATGACCAGCGAACGGGAATGGGGCTGCTACCCGCAGGTTCCCGGACTTGGGATCTGCCAACTCGCGCGCCACGACGGCATCGACGCGGTCCTGGTCACGCCGTGGCGATGGGACGGCCGGGAACGCCGCCGGGTCGACCAGGCGGTGGTGTGACCGACTCGACGGAGGACGGCAGCAGGCTGCACCGCCTGCTTGGCGGCGAGTCCGCCGGGTGGCTGGTCCGGCGGGCGCGAGACCGGCTGGAGGCCGGGCGACCGCTGATCGGGACCGTGACCCTGGCTGGTGCGACCGCGGAGCAGCGGCGGGCGATTGAACGGCTGACCGGCAGGCCACCACGTTCCGGTACGTCGCTGTCGGTGTCGCTGCCCGAAGTGGATCGGGTCTTGCGCGAGAGCGGGGCCGCTCCGGGCGGCCTCGCCGAGGCCGTGGCGCTCCTGACCGGTCCGCCCCGTGACCTCAACCGCGACCGGTCAGACCTGGCGTCTGCGTGGGCGGCCGCGTTCGCGCCGCTGGACGGTGCCGTGGCCGCCCGGCCCGAACTGGCCGCCTGGCGGGGGTGGCTCGACGCGACCGGCGTCGTTCGCCGCCTGGCCCCTGCGCCCGACGTGGCGCTGGCGCTGCTCGGCCAGGTGGCGGCAGTGCTACGGCGGCTGCCGTCGCGGGGCATCCCGATCGGGCGGCTCGCCGCCGAATGCTGCGGCGACGCGCACGCCCTCGATGACGGCCGCCCGACCGGGACGCTCGCGCTGTCCGCGGTCCGCGCGCTGGCCGGCCTGCCGTTCGCGGCCGAGGTTAGCGGCGAGTCCCG